>CAYJEI010000009.1:13627-26974 GCA_964369155.1 uncultured Muribaculaceae bacterium
TTTATCTGGATTTTCATTTCCAAAGACAATATCATTAATTAAGCTAATTAATGGTATTTTTATTTTGTGTTTTTTAAGTAATTTTGAAACACTATATAAGGCATTATAACCCTCTACTGTAGTTTTATTTAAATAATCAGTTTTCTTTTCTTCATCTTGATATTTTCCTACTATATAGCCAAATGTAAAATTTCTGCTTTTTTTGCTTAATGATGTTAAAAATAAATCACCAATTCCAGCATAAGATAATACAGTTTTTTTGTTTCCACCTAAATAATTAATAATCATCTTAGTATCATGAATTGCTTCGTTAATTAAAAATATCATTGTTGAATCAGAATATCCTAATCCATTAATTATTCCTGTTGCTATCGCTATAATATTTTTTGTTGCACCACATATTTGTACACCAATTATGTCACTACTTACTCTTAATTTTACAAAATCACTTGATAATGTATCTAATACTACTTTAGTAGTTTTTTTGCTTTTTGAACCAATTGTTAGTGCAACCGGTTCATTATTTAACATATCTTCAGCAAATGTAGGTCCTGATATTACTGATATTAATTTTGTTTTCAATATTTTCTCTGTTATCACACTTAAAATATTTCCAGTTTGATCATCTAATCCTTTTGTAGCTATACATATTGGTTGATTTTTATAGTATTTTTTTAAATCTTTTATTAAATTAGAATAATATTTAGATTATGTAGATACATAAATAACATCGCAATTAAGGATTACATTTTCTAAAGAGTTATAGATGGTTATATATTTATTTATTTTTTCTGAAGTAAGTTATTTTATCATTTTAAATTCTTTATATTCATTTACTATTTCTAAAGAGTGACTCCACATCCTTATTTCATTATTTTTTATCGCTAAGGCATTTGCTATAGCTAAACCATAAACCCCAGTTCCAAGCACCGCTATTTTCATATTATTTTTCTCCTTTACGTTCTTTATTTAATTTCAAAAAATTTATTTCTACTGAATTATTTTTGGGCTTATAATATATTTTGTTTTTCAGTTTTTCTGGCATATAATTTTGTTTTACCCATGACTTAGAATAATCATGAGGATATAAATAAGTGTTGTTATTAAATTTTATATTGTCTGGAATGCTACCAGTATTACCTAATTTAACATCATTTATTGCATTATTTATTGCTAAATATGCACTGTTACTTTTAGGTGATAAAGCCATTTCTAAAGCTATTTCTCCAATGATTATTCTAGCTTCTGGCATACCTACCAATTCACATAAATTTATAGCAGATTCTAATCTTGATCCTATGGCTGGATTAGCTAAACCAATATCCTCATATGCAATTACTGCAAGCCTTCTATAAATAGAATCGAAATCTTCGATTTCTAGTAATCTAGCTAAATAGTGCATTGTTGCATTTTCATCGCTTCCTCTTATAGATTTTTGTAGAGCTGATAATAAATCATAATGATCTGTTTCATTCGCATCACTATTTAATATTGGCTTAGAATTAATATCTTGCAATATTTTTTCTGTAACATTTCCATCAGAAGTACTGTAATATGCCATTTCAAGTATATTTAATGCAAATCTAAAATCTCCGTTAGATAAATTAGCTATTTGATTTAAAGATTTATCATTTATCTTTATTTTATCCAGATATTGACACGCATTTTTTATTCCATTTATTAATTCATTTATATTTAATTCTTTTAGTTCAAATATATGACATCTACTTCGTATAGCTGGATTTATTTTAAAATAGGGGTTACTTGTTGTTAAACCAATTAAGATAATTAATCCACTTTCTATATGGGGTAAAAGTATATCTTGTTTGTCTTTATTCATCCTATGAATTTCATCAATTATTAAGATTAACTCTCCAGACATCCTAGCTTCGTTGATAGCATAATCAAAATCATCCTTTTTATTAATTGTAGCATTTAATATTTTATATGGTTTTCCCAGTTCATTTACTATTGCAGTTGCTATGCTAGTTTTTCCAATTCCTGGTTTTCCATAAAATATCATTGAAAATAATTTATTATTCTTTATTAAATTAGTTATTATTTTATTTTCTCCAATTAAATGAGTTTGACCAATAATATCACTTAGTTTTTTGGGTCTTAATTTGTTTGCTAGTAATTCCATAAATACCTCTTACTAATTATATCATTTTAATTTATAAATAAAAAGAATTAAATAGAACTATTATTTTTTTTGAAAATACTGTATAATAAACAAGAGGCTATGATGAAGAAAAAAGAAGAAATATTATTAGATGAGTTAATTGAAAAATATTTAGATTATTTAAAATATGAAAAAAAATTAAGTATTAATACTTATAATTCTTATAAAGACAATTTAAAAAAATTATTTTTAAGTTTTAGTTATAAGAAAACAAAAGATTTAACTAATGAGGATTTAAAAAATTATTTTTATAAATTAGAGTGTAGTGCTAAAACTAAAGCTCACTATATAACTGTTATAAATTCTTTTTATACATTTCTTGTGTATGAAGGAGATCTTAACGTAAATCCGTGTGAAGGTATTAAAATGCCTAAATTAGAAAAAAAATTACCTGATTATCTATCTACTGAAGAAGTGAAAAAATTACTTGAAATTAAACTTGTTAAACCAACTGATTACAGAAATAAAGCTATATTGGAAACTTTATATGCAACAGGTATAAGAATAAGCGAATTAACTGATTTAAAGCTATCTCAAGTGGACCTAACTGATTGTTTGATAAGAATAATGGGTAAAGGTAAAAAAGAGCGTATAACACCACTAAATAGCTATGCTGTTGAATGGATAAAATTATATATTGATGAGTATAGACCTTTTATTCTTAAAACTAATAGTAGTGAATATCTATTCGTTAATAATAGTGGGGGAAAATTGTCGCGACAAGGATTTTTCAAAATACTTAAAAAACTTACTAAAGAAGCAGGAATTACAAAATGTGTTTCACCTCATATTTTAAGACACTCTTTTGCTACACATCTTCTTAATAATGGAGCTGATATAAGAGTCATACAAGAAATTTTAGGTCACGAAAATTTAGTAACAACTGAAATATACGCTCACTTACAAAACAATAAAAAAGAGGAAGAATATAATTTTCATCCTCATGCTTAATTGTACAATATTTAATTATAATTTTACTTACAACTGTTTGAGCAATTTCTTGAACTATTTTTTGAACTGTTGCTATTTTGTGCTTTGCTAGAATTTGAATTTTTATTTGAATTTCTATTCATATTACCTGCATTATTAGTTGATCTATTCATAATTACTAATTACCTCCCATTAATTAGTATAAACATATACAGAAGTATAATTCAATTATTATACTTTTTTTGTGGAAATTTATGGCTAGTAGAATATTTGTTATTATAATTCATAAGTTTTATTATGTTAATAGCTTTTTTTATATCACTAATAGCTGGGCTTTCAACTGTAATTGGAGCTTTAATAATATTTGTAAAAATAAAAGAAAAAAATATAAATAAAGTAATTACATTTTTTCTTAGTTTTTCACTATTGATTATGATATTAATTAGTATTACTGATTTAATACCACCAGCATTTTTTTCTTTGCTTAACTCATTTGGTATTACTACTGGTCAATATATTGCTGTTATTGCTTTTTTAATAGGGTATACATTGGTAATTATATTAAATATATGTATAAAGCAGACTACTTCTGATAATTTATTTAAATTAGGGTTATTAAATGCTATAGCTCTTGTACTACACAATTTTCCTGAAGGAATAGCTACGTTTATGAGTTCTTATAATGACTTATCATTAGGACTTAAACTTAGTTTTGCAGTTATGTTACATAATATACCTGAAGGTATTTCAATTGCTATACCAATTTATCATAGTACTAAATCAAGGTCAAAAGCATTAAAATTTGCTTTCATTTCTGGTTTAGCAGAACCTGTTGGTGCATTAATTGCTTTTTTATTTTTGAAACAACATATAACTGAAAATTTTATAAATGTGACCTTAATATTTGTAGGTGGACTTATGATAACTTTAGCTATAAAAGAAATATATCCTAAAGTAGCAAATTATCAAGAAAAAAAATTTATTTATTTAGGATTTATTAGTGCGTTTATATTCTTCATTATACTATTTATATTTTTGAAGTAGGGTGGGGAAGTTATATATTTGATTCATAGAATAATGAAATTAGCTTTTTAATTATATTTATATTTATTGTTATTAATTTTCAAAGTTTTTTATTTGATAATGAATTATCTTAACTAATTATTTATCATACGGTAAGTTCATTAAGCAAGGAAATTGTAATTAATATAATTATATTAGTTAATCTAATCAAAAAGTTTTGTTCTTTAAATATTAGTTAACATAATATATATTATACACACTTGTAAATTTCGATTGAATTTAATATATTTATGATGTATTTTGTATATTATTAATGTTATATTATACCTTATTATATACTATTATTTAATTTTATTTAATAATAACGAATATAAAATTACAAATTTACAATTTTATTTTTGCCTTAGTAATTTATTTAAGAATAAAATTTTAAAATATGTTTCTCATACATGCACATATATCCTTATAATATATATAATAAGGATATATGTGTGTATATGTATGTAGTAATATAATTTCCCCTACTTTTGTTATAAAATATGAGGTAGGGGACTAACAAAAATAAAAACACCAATGAAAGGGTGTTTTTATTTGTCATCAATTATAACTTTTCTAGATTCTATTTCCGCAATTTTTTCTAAAACTTCAGCGCTATTATCTGTTGTCATTTCAGCGTAACCAAGTTCTTTTAAAGCTTGTTCTTTAACCGCAAATAATTGTTGTGTTCTAGTAAGTTTTTCTTCATGTTTTTGTTCTATTTCTTGAACAAATCTTCTTCTACTATCTGCTATTCTACTTTTACTAGCTCCCCCACTGTTGTATAGTGTTAAAGCAGAATAAAGTATTCCTTCGAAAATAAATTGTTTTTCTTCATCAAATGCAAATTCATCATGAGAGATAAAACCATTATTTTTTGCCATATATGCCATTATGTACTTTACTTCTGGTACATTTTCTATTGTTTGTAATAGATAATGTAAATATTTTATAGCTTTAACATTTTGACCATACCTATCATTTAATAAAATTTCTTTTATTACATATGTAATATCTATCAAAGTATTTTTATTTTCTTTATTAAGTCCTGAAACATCGAAATAATTTTCAATGTCAGTAGCAGTTTTGATAGCGGTATTAAGTCTAAGTTCTACTTGCATTAAATACTCAGTATCAACTACAATAGATTCGATTGACTCTGGACTATCATCTTTAATATCCAAAAGTTGCAATAATTGCACTTTCTTTTCTTTAGGCCATTCATTTATAGATTCAAGTGTCAAATAGTTATATACCATTTGTCTTGAAACTCCTAAATATTTCGCAAGTTTAACTTTTGAAATCCCTAATTCATGTAATAAATTATTTAAATGTTCCATATATCTTCACAACTCTCTTTTCTTTACAATATAATTATACAAAACTTAACATTTTTTTGTCAACTGTTAATGTACCAAAGTTCATTATTTTCTTTATAAACTTTTGAAATAAAGCCACACCCGAGACATTCTTCGCCAAAATATAGCACAGCAGCTTGTCCAGGAGTAACGCTTTTTGCCATCGCAGGGTATTTTACTAAAATTTTATTATCTTCTAAGTATTCTAAAATAACCTCGTTTAGCTCTCCCCTATATCTAAATTTAGCTTGACAAAATGTTGGTCTGTCATTACTAATAAAATTCACATTTTCAATTATGCATGAATCACTATATAAATACTTACTATCTCCAAAAGCAACATATAAAATATTTTTTTCTACATCTTTACCACATACATAATGTCTTTCGTCATGACCAGATAAGCCAACATTTCTTCTTTGCCCTATAGTGTAATTCATAAGACCATTATGTGTACCTATGATTTCTTTTGTTTCAACATTCAAAATTTTACCTGGATTCGGTTTTAAATAATTACTTACAAATTTTTGGTAATTACGCTCTCCGATGAAACATATACCAGTAGAGTCTTTTTTGTCGAAAACTGGTAATTTTTCCCTTGCTGCAATTTCTCTTATTTCCGCTTTTGTATAATTACCTACAGGAAATAATATATTTTTGAATTTATCAGCTTTTACATCTGCTAAAAAATAAGTTTGATCCTTGTTTAAATCTTTACCCATTAATAACTTACCATTTTCTAATCTAGCGTAGTGACCTGTAGCTACATAATCAGCACCTAATTTTTTTGCTTCGTTTAAAAACAAATCAAATTTAATGTATTTATTACATAGCATATCTGGATTTGGAGTTCTACCTTTTTCTAATTCTTCAAGAAAATATTTGAAAACATAATCCCAATATTCTTTAATAAAATCAACTCTGTGTAATGGTATATCTAAGTATTCACATACTTTCTTTGCGTCATTATAATCTTTTTCTTGTGGGCATATTTCCAAAAGTTCTTTATCAGATACTTTTTCATTATTGACAAAACTATCCCAGTTTCTCATAAAAACTGCGATTACATCGTATCCATCTTTTTTTAATAAGTAGGCACTAGTAGCAGAATCTACTCCCCCACTCATTCCAACAACAACTTTTTTCATATATATCACTGTATATAAGTATATCAAATTTAAGTGATATTTACTAGTAATTTCATAATAAATTCATTAGCTAGATATAGAAGTAGATTATTAATTACAATTATTATATATATAATCAATACCTTTTTCATATTTTTAAAAGTTTTAAATGTAGTTTTTTCACATTTTAATTTCATATTTTTAATTATATCTAAAAATATTCTGGTTATAAAATATATTAATAAGAATAAAAGAACGAACGTCATTAATTTTGTTATTACAAAGTATGTTAGTGCACAGAACACACCTTTTATACCATAAATTTTTATTAATATTATTGTTATAAACCCTAATGAAAAAGCGTTGTAAAGTACATATGCTAGAGCTATAAATATGCCTATACCCAAAGGGCTTAAAATAATACTCAATGATAATAAAGAAAGTTCCAGTATTAAATTTTCTATGCTAATTATTTTAATTTCTGAAAAAAAACTATCTTCCATAATAATTAGATCTGTATTAGATGTAAAAAAAAATATTCCGTATAGAAACGCAAGTACACTAAAAATTACTACGAATAATAGTACTACTTTAAAAATACTTCTATTCATAATATATCACCATTTAAATATATTGAAATTCATACTGATTTATGATAATATAATTAAAGAAAGTTGGTATAAAATGAATAAAAAAGCAAAAAAAATAGCAACATGGGTTATGTTACTATTAATGTTAGGTAGTGTAGTTGCTTCTATAGTAGTTTACGCTATTATATAATTTATAAATAATGTAAACTTATCATAGTTTAAAAAAACTAATAATAAAGCACCAGCAAGGAAAGGCCCATAGGGAACTTCCTTGTTTTTTGTTACAGCAACTGCCGCAAAAGTTGTAGGAAGTGCTAGTAACGCTGATATAATTAAAACAAAAAATGCATATTCAATACCAACAGTTAAGCCTATTACAAATGCAAATTTTATATCTCCTCCACCCATTGATTCTCTTTTATAAATGTAATCTCCTAATTTTTTTATACTAAGCATAAATAAGAATAGAATACAGCCTGATAATACATTATATATAAAAATACTTATATCTAAATATGCTAATTGAGTTATGCTAATTAGAATAATGCTACTTATAATAACTTCGTCTAAAATTATTAAGTATCTAAAATCAGTAATTGAGATTAGAATTAATAATGAACTTAGAGTTATTGCTATATAGAAATCATAACTAATTCCATAATTTATAAACGCTAAAGTAAAAAGTATTCCAGTTACTACTTCAATTATAAATGTCATAATGCTTATTTTAGATTTGCAATGGCTACATTTACCGCCTAAAATTATAAATGATATAATAGGTATTAATTCGTACCACTTTAAATTTTTATGACAACTGTCACAATGTGATCTTTTAAAGATAATATCTTCTTTGTGTACTAATCTATTACCTACTAATAAATAAAAGGAACCTAGTATTGTTCCTAATATAAATATAATAAATTCCATTTGTCCCCCACTTACCCTATGTTGTTGTAAACATCATACATAGGTACTATAACTGCTATAATAATAAGTCCTACAATAATAGCTAAAAAAGATATTAAAATAGGTTCTACTGATGATTTTAAATTATCAACGATTCCTTTGTGTGAATCATTATAAAAATCACTTATTTTCTGCATCATTTCTGCTAATTTCCCTGTTTCTTCACCAGTTACAATCATGAAATATGCTACATCTGGAACTGCCCAATGATCTTTAAAAGCACCTGATATATTATTTCCTTTTGTTATATTATCTGTTGCCTTATATAAAATACTTTTATAAATTTCATTATTTGTAATATTTGACAATATATTTATACTATCTGTAATAAAGACATTATTTTTTAAAAGTGAAGACAATGTTTTAGAAAATATAGTAATTTCATTAAAAATAATAATATCTTTAATAACTGGAATTTTCATCAAAAAAATTTGAATTGATAATCTAAATTTTTTGTTTTTTTTATACATAATTGAAAACACAATTATTATCAGTACTATTAGCGAAATAATATATAAGATATTATTTGTTATAAAACTACTGAAATTAATAACATATAATGTGATTCCTGTCATTTCTGAACCACTATTTGTATATATTTGTGTAAACTGTGGTACTACAAATATAAGAACAAATGTAATCACTAACATTGAAAAAACAAGTATTGTAATTGGATAAGTCAAAGCACTTACCATTTGTTTTTTTGTTTGATTTAATTCTTTGTAGTAAAGCGTTAATTCATCTAAACTTTCAACAAGTGTGCCACTTGCTTCTGCTGCTTTAATAATATTTATAAATAATCTTGGAAAAACTCCATTCTGTTTTTCTAAAGCACTAGAAAATGTTTCGCCTAAAACTAATTCAAAATTAACTGCCTGCAGTATTTGGCCTTTTGCTTTATTTTTTTTACTGAACTGTTTACTTATTATATCAATCGACTCACCTATTGTTATACCTGATTTAATATAAGTGGATAGTTGAGTTAATAAAAATATTAAATCTTTATCATTTATTTTATTGCTGTTTAAAATATTTGTTTCTTTATAAAATGTATTTATCCAAAATGAATTTTTAATTAGAAACACTTCATAACCTTCATTTAATAAATAAGCCTTAATATCAAGTTTAGAGTATCCAGACATAGTTCCAGTAAATATTTTTCCATATTTATTTCTTACTTTATATAGATATAACACTGGTTTATTATTACGAGTAGCGCCAGCTTCTGTTAAATCTTTTTCTAGTTTATCTTGTTCAAGCTTTAGTTTTCTTAAAGTTTTAGGACTATATTTATAATGTCTTATTGTTTTATTATTATTTCCTTTTATTTTTTCGTATTCATAATTTTTTATATCTATAATTTCAGTTGCTGGAGTTGATGTATTTATCTTTTTATTTTTTATAAATAAATCAATAGTTACTGCTTTAAGTCCGATTAGTGCATACTTAAAAATTATTATTGGACTTAATAATATAGTAAGTATTATATTATTAGTTGTTTTTTCTTTAGCTATATTATCCATTAGTAATCACTATCCTATCATCATTATTATAGCAAACATTGGTTATTATGAAAAGAATTATTGATTAATTACTAAATTTTTACATATTATTTACTTATATTTTGTTTATATACAACTATTTTAAAAATGCACATATAATTTAATAGGTGATGAGATATGTTTGGTACAACTAATTTAACTTCTTCATTAAGTTTAGGTAAAGTTATTTCTGGAATTTCAAAAACATTAGGTATTGCTAATCAAGTTATTCCCATTTATAAAGAAGTAAAACCAATAATTGGCAATGCTAGAAACTTATTTTCTATTATGAAAGAATTTAGAAATGATAAGACTGTTGTTTCTACTGCTAGAACAAATACAAGTAATAATCAAATAAAAAAGATTAACTCAGTTAATCCTGTTTTCTTTAAGTGATTTATTTAAAATTATCACATAGTTTAAAAACTTAATCTTTTTATTCAATGGAACTTTTATAAGAAGTTCTTTATTTTTTTTAAGTAAATATTTGTAATAATCTGTATTACCACTATTTCCAAATATTATATTTTTTTTAGATAATTTTTCTGTTCCTAAAATATATTTTATTATAACGTAATATTTTCTTTTATCGTATATAACAATTTCTTTTTTTATTTTAAATCCGTTTTCATTCATAAATTTTCTTAATTCAGCATGTTCACTATTAGTTTGTATAATTATAGTATCACTATTTATGTTTTCTTTTAAGATTTTTTTTATTGTATTAAAACCCATTCCAGCGATAACTATTGTATCATAATCGTCTTTTATTTTTTTTATGCCATCACTTAATATAGTTTTAATTTGAGAAGAATATCCTGATTCTAGAATGTTTGCTTTTGCAACTTTCAAGACTTTTTCAGATATATCAGATGCTAAAACATTAGTGCATATTTTATTTTCTACTAAATATATTGGTAAATATGCGTGATCTGTACCAATATCTAGAACAGTTGCTCCTTTGTCAACTAATGATGCGATTGCTTTGATTCTGTCCGTATACACTGCTTTATTCTCCCATAAAATCTTTAAGTTTTTTAGCTCTTGAAGGATGTCTAAGTTTTCTTAAAGCTTTTGCTTCTATTTGTCTAATTCTTTCTCTTGTAACATTAAATTTTTTACCAACTTCTTCTAATGTATGGCATGTACCATCTATTAAACCAAATCTAAGTTCTAATACTTCTTGTTCTCTTGGTTGTAAACTCATTAATACTTCCATTATTTCTTCTTTAAGCATTTCATTTTCTGCAAATTCTTCCGGCGACAATGTACTTTCATCTCTTAAAAAGTCACCTAAATGTGAGTCATCTTCTTCGCCGATTGGAGTTTCTAATGAAACTGGTTCTTGACTGATTTTAATAACTTCTCTTACTTTTTCAACACTTAAATTCATTTTAGCTGCTATCTCATCTTCACTAGGTTCTCTGTTAAGTTCAAGTGTTAATTGTCTTTGTATTCTAACCATTTTATTAATAGTTTCTACCATATGTACTGGAACTCTGATAGTTCTAGCTTGATCTGCTAATGCTCTTGTTATAGCTTGTCTAATCCACCATGTAGCATAAGTTGAAAATTTATAACCTTTGTCACAGTCAAATTTATCTACTGCTTTCATAAGACCTATATTACCTTCTTGTATTAAGTCTAGAAATAAAAGTCCTCTTCCCACATACCTTTTAGCTATACTTACAACTAAACGCAAGTTACTTTCTGCAAGTAAAGCTTTAGCCATTTCGTCTCCCGCAACAATTTTTTGACTTAAATCTAATTCTTCTCCAGTAGTCAATAATGGAATTCTTCCGATTTCTTTTAAATACATTCTTACAGGATCGTTTATATTAACATCTTTAATAAGATCTTCATCTGATAGTATAATAGGTTCATCATCTACTTCTGCTTTTGCAGTTTCATTATTACCTTCTCCTTCATCTGCTACTACATTTATATTATTTCCAACTAGAAAACTATAAATATCATCTAGTGTATCACTATCAACTTCTAAACCTTTTAATTCAGTAGCTAAATTTTCAAAGGTGATAAATCCATTTTCCTTCCCTAATAATAATAAACTTTCTTTTCTTTCATCTAATGTTTTAATTGCGTTCATTTTCTTCACTTCCTTTTTTTATTTTAGTTAATTTTTCTATTAACTTCATTTTCCTATCAACATCTAATTCATTTTTTATTTTAAATTTCAATTCTTTAATTTCATCGCTATCTTGTTTTTTTTTCATTAAATTAATGTATTCAATAAATTTATTATGATCCAATTCTTCAAGTGCACATTCTTTTAGTATATCATCGAACATTTTTTTGTAAATAGTATTTTTTTCAAAAACTGTTATTAAATCTGCAAATTGTCCCTCTTGATTATTTTTATAAAAATAGTCGATTTCACCAGCCAAGTTTCTTTCTTCTTTATTTTTAAAAAAATTTAAATCCTTCTTATATATTTTCAAATAACTTGCATCACTTGCTATATAATACAAAATTATATGAGCTAATTTTTTGTATGTATCTTTACTATCTTCTTTTACTTCTTCGACTTTTATATTTTGAGTATTTTTTGGTAAATTATCTATAAAAATTTCTGCTTTTAAAATTTCTTTGTCAATTTTATATTCGGAGCTTATTTTATCAATAATTATTCCTTGAGTAATATTATCAAGATGTTTGAGTAAATTCATAACTTCTTTAATAAATTCAGCTAAATCTATTGAACTTTCTAAATTTTTATTTTCTTTTAAGTATTCGATTTTATAGTCAATGTACTTTTTTGCATTATCAACGTTATTTTGAATTGCTTCGACTCCAAATTTATTTATGTATTCATCTGGGTCTTTAGCTTTTGATAGCCTTACTACTTCAACATCTATATTTTTTTCTAAAAGCATGTCGCCACATCTTATTGTTGCGGTTTTTCCTGCATCATCATTATCTAGCATTAATATCACTTTTTGATTTAATTTTTTTAACGCAGAAACATGTTCGTTAGTCATCTGAGTTCCCATAATTGCAACGCAGTTTTTTATACCACTGGCACTCATTTTAATAGCATCCATATTTCCTTCAACTATAATAATACTTTTTTTATCTCTTATGTGATTTTTTGCATTATAATAATTAAATAAAATACTACCTTTTTTAAAAATATGAGTTTCTTTAGTATTAATATATTTAGCACTGTCTTCACCATGAAAATGCCTTCCTGTAAAACCAACTGTCTTCCCTGCTAAATTTGTAATGGGTACGATTATTCTATTTCTAAATAAATCATAAATATCAATACCATTTTTACCAGTTAATCCTAATTTTTCTAAAGTTTCTATATTAATGTTTTGACTTTCAAAAAATTTAGTCAGCAAATCTTTTTCGTTGAGGGAAAAACCTATATTAAATTCATCTATAGCTTCTTTTGAAATACCTCTGTTAATTAAGTATTCCTTTGCTTCTAGCCCTTCTTTAGTATTTATATTATTAATATAAAACTTCTTTGCTAAATCCATAATATTATAATCTTGAGCAAATTTATCGCTATTACTCTCATATGTTTTTACATTTAAATTTACCCCCGCTCTATCTGCTACTATTTTT
>CAYJEI010000010.1:0-9375 GCA_964369155.1 uncultured Muribaculaceae bacterium
GCTGTATATAAAGATGAAAATCTTTTTTCAAGCTCTTCTTTAGTATATCCTGCTATAGAGAATACATCCTCTAATTTTTCTACATCGTGATTTCTTACTGCTCCACTTGATATTTCATAACCATTACATACAAAATCATATTGATATGCTAAAGTATTTTCTTTCAGAGAAATATCTTGTGGCATTGAAAATGGATTGTGAGTAAAGTCAAATTTTTCTTTTTCTTCATCATATTCAAACATTGGAAAATCTTTTATTATACAAAATTCATATTTTGATTTGTCAGTTAAATTTGCTTTTTCACCTAAGTATAACCTTATTTTAGCTGAGAAATCTACAGCTTTTTTCTCGTGTCTATCTGCTATAAAGAATAATACATCACTTGCTTTTAAACTAAGTCCTGCAATTAATTCTTTTCTTTCCTCTTCGCTTAAAAATTTATCTATAGGTCCCTTAAATGTTTCTCCATCAAATGTAAGATATCCTATACCTGGCATTCCTATACTTGATGCGTATGCTACTATTTCATTAAACCATGAATTTGAATTTCCACCTATTCCTGGTACAATAATACCTTTTATTATTGCTCCAGCAAATGGTTTAAAAGTTGTATTTTCAAAATATGATGAAATATCTTTAATTGTAAGTGGATTTCTTAAATCTGGTTTATCTGTCCCATATAAATCCATACTTTCTTTATAAGTAAATCTTTTAAATGGTTCATCAGATAATTTATCTTGACCAAATTTTGTAAATATATCTTTAAGAATTGTTTCTCCTAGGAAAAGTACATCTTCTTCAGTTGCAAAAGCCATCTCCATATCAAGTTGATAAAACTCTCCTGGAGTTCTATCACTTCTTCCATCTTCATCTCTAAAACAAGGCGCTACTTGGAAATATTTATCAAATCCTGATACCATAATAAGTTGTTTAAATATCTGTGGTGCTTGGGGAAGTGCATAAAATTTACCTTTATGTTTTCTTGAAGGTATTATAAAATCTCTAGCTCCTTCAGGAGATGATGATGTAAGAATTGGAGTGTGCATATCTAAAAATTCTTTTTCTTCCATCATACTTCTCATATAACTAATTACTTTAGATCTAAAAATTATATTATCTTTTACTTTTTTATTTCTTAAATCTAAATAACGATGTTTAAATCTAATTTCTTCATTACATTCTTTTGAATTATTTATTTCAAAAGGAAGTTCATTTTTTGATTTACCTAGTACAGTTACTTCACTAGCTACTACTTCTATTTTACCTGTTGCAAGTTTTTCATTTACTGTATCTAAACTTCTAAGTCTTACTTTTCCTTTAATTGATATAGTGCTTTCTTTAACTAAATTTTTAAACATTTCGTCGTCATTTGATATTACTTGAACTTCACCTTTAGAATCCCTTAAATCTAAGAATAAAACTCCTCCGTGATCTCTAATAGTTTCAATCCACCCGGCTATAACTATTTCTTTATCAACAAAACTTTCGTTTATATCACTGCAGTACATATCTCTATATTTATTTTTCATTTTTTAACCTTTCTAAAACTTCGATTATTAAATCTTTTGCTATTTTTGGATTAGCTTGTTTATTTGTTCTTTGCATTACTTTTCCTATTAAAAAGTTTGCTACTGTTACATTTCCATTTTTATAATCATTTATTACATCTGGAGCAGCCATTACTATTTCTTCAACTATTTTACTAAGTGCATCTGTATCATCTATTTGTTTGATACCTTTTTCATTTATTATTTCAATTGGATTTTTTTTAATTTCCATTGCTTCATATAAAATATTTTTAGCATTTACCATTGATAATTTGTTGTCTTCTACTAAAAGTAGTACATCTGCTAACATTTTTGGTTTTATAAACATTTCTTCTAAAGAAATTTCTAATTTGTTTAAAGATCCCAAGATAATTGTTATAACCCAGTTACTTGCTACACTTGGCTTAATTCCATATGACAATACTTCTTCAAAATATTCAGCTATATTTCTTTCTTTTGCTAAATTTTCTGAGTCTTTAAGTGATAAATTATAATCATTAATGTATTTTTCTATTTTATCAAATTTAAGTTCTGGTACTTCTTTATTTATTTTTTCAAGCATTTTATCAGTTACTTTAACTGGTGCTAGATTTGGTTCAATAAAGTACTTGTAATCTACTGCATCTACTTTATCTCTCATAGCTGTTGTTTTTCCAGTTTCTTCTGAAAATCTTCTTGTTTGCTGAAGAATTACTTCTCCATTTTCTAAAGCTTCTGTTTGTCTTTTTATTTCATATTCAATAGAGCTTCTTACTATATTAAATGCATTTATATTTTTCATTTCTACTTTAGTACCAAACTTAGTATCTCCTTCTTTCATTAAGGAGATATTAACGTCGCATCTCATTTGACCCTTTTTAGAGTCTGCTTCAGATACTCCAAGGTATAAAAATAATGATCTAAGTTCTGTAAGTACTGCTACTGCTTCATCTGCTGAAGAGATACATGGCTCTGTTACTATTTCGATAAGCGGGATTCCACTTCTGTTATAATCTAAAAGTGAAAAGTTACTAAAATGTTCTAGTGATGCAGTATCTTCTTCAAGATGTATTTGAGTAATATCTATTTTTTTAGTTTCTTCACCAACTCTTATCATTAAGCTACCATTTTTACCCATTGGTTTTGTAACCTGAGTTATTTGATATCCTTTTGGTAGGTCTGGATAAAAGTAGTTTTTACGATCAAATATTATTTCATCTGGAAGTGTACATTTAAGTGCTTTTGCTACTTTTAATGCTTTATGAGCTGCTTCTTCGTTTAAGTAAGGTATTATTCCTGGAAGACCTAAATCTACTGGAGCTACATTTGTATTTGGCTCACTTGAAAAAGTATTTTTTGCATGTGAGAAATTTTTTGAATTTGTTGTTAATTCACAATGAATTTCTAAACCAATTACTACTTTATACATTAAAATCACCTACTTTTTGTCCTTTATATTCTAATTTTTCTTCTATTTTATTTGCCATATTTAGTACAAGTTCATCTTCTAAAATGTTACCTGTTATATTTATTCCTATAGGCATATCTTCTACAAATCCATTTGGTATTGTTATACTTGGAAATCCTCCGAAGTTACCAATTGCAAGATGATTTTCTAGTATTAAATATTCATCTGATAATTTGTCTATTTCTTTTGAACTTTCAATTGATGGAGCTATACCTCCACTTGCCGGCATTATAAGACCATCATATTCTTTAAATAATTCATGCATTTTTTCAACTATTAATCTTCTAACTCTTCCTGCATTTAAGAATAATTTTTCTTGATTTTCTTTTTGAAGAATATAACTTCCTATTACAAATCTTCTTTTTATAAGTTCTGAAAAACCTTTTGTTCTTGCATCAAACATTGATTCTTCGTAAGTGTTACCTTCTCCTCTTGGACCAAATTGAAGTCCTGTAAGATTTGCATTATTACTTGTAGCTTCAGCACAAGATATTATCATATAAGCTCCGTATATTGAGCTTAATATTTTTTTATCAAAATCTACTTCTTCAACAGTAAAGCCTAACTCTTTACATTTTTTTATTGTTTCATGAAATTTATCTAGTGTTTCATTTAAGACTTTATCTTCTGAATTATAATAATTTTTATTACATACATCTTTAAAGTAAAATAATTTTTTTCCCCTTATATCATTATCTACTGCATCTGTGTACTTTTTATTATCATCATCTAGCGATGTCATATCATAGGCATCTTTACCTTTTAAAACATCCGTAACAATTGCAGCGTCTTTAACGCTTCTTGTAAAATATGCTACATGATCAAGTGATGATGCAAAAGCAAACAGTCCATATCTTGATATTCTTCCATATGTTGGTTTGAAACCTACTATTCCGCCATATGCTGCTGGTTTTCTAACTGAGTCACCTGTGTCACTACCTATTGAAAATGGCACTAAACCTGATGCTACTGATGCTGCACTTCCGCATGATGAACCACCTATAATTCTTGTAGTATCCCAAGGATTTTTAGTAATACCTAAATGTCCTGTTGTTCCAGAACCTCCCATAGCAAGCTCATCAAGTGTAGCCTTACCTATTAGTACTGCTCCTGCTTCTTTAAGTTTTTTATAAACAGTTGCATCATATACTGGAACATAGTTTTTTAAAATATTTGATGATGCTGTAGTTAAAATTCCATTAGTAGAATAATTATCTTTAAGAGTATATGGAACTTTATTAAGAGGTGAATTGCTTTCTTTATATTCTAACTTATCCACTATTGTTTCAAATTCATTATATTTTTCATTATCTTCTTTAGCTTTAGAAATTGTTTTCTCAAAAATTTCTTCTACTTTTAAATCTTTATAATCTTCAATATACATTTTATTCCACCACCTTTGATATTTTAACTTGGTCTAAATAACTACTTGATGAATTTTTTAAAACATCACTTACTTCTAGACTTTCTTTTTCTTCATCTTTTCTTAAAGTAGCCTTATATGTAACAAAAGGAAAAGTCATGGGTTTAATATCATGAATATTTTCAATTTGCTCCATCATTGTAATTTGTTTTTCTATTGTTTCAAACTCATTTAATAATGTATCATATTCTTCATCTTTCATTTTAAACATAAGTTTACTTGCATAATCTTCTAATTTTTCTTTTTTCATAATTTTTCCTTTCCTCCAAAAAAAAGAGCAACTACATCCGCAAAGGACGAAGTTACTCGTGGTACCACCTTAATTTACAATATTAAATATTGCCTTGAATGCTTAACGCGCATAGACGAAACACCCTACTAAATTTCAAATGTTTTGCTCCATAGTGTTTTTCATATTAATGGCATTACTAACTTTCACCAATTGTTAGCTCTCTATAAATACTTTATTAATATTACTTCTACTTCTTTGCAGATGCCTAGATTGTAGCATATCTTTGATAAATTGTCAATCTAACTATTAATATTATTGTCTCTTTTAAAAATTTTATTACCTGTTTTTTCTATTTATATTCTGAATTATATTTTCTATAAATTTAATTACTTCATTTTCCTCTTGATGTTGAATTATTATTTTTTCATGTTCGTTTAACTCTGATTTAAATTTATTGTATTTTTCAACAAATTGAATTGATGCAAGTGGAAAGCCTTCATTTATAACATTACTACTTTTATTTGAAAAGATTCTTGGTAAATCTATTTCATAAGTATAGATATTATCATTATATTTTATTGCTATTCCTCTTCTAAAAAATCCTTTTAAAAGTCCATTTTCTCCATATTTTTCAACAATGGACGTGTAATGATTTATCATTTCTTCATCAGTTAATTTTTTTCCATTGACTCTTCTAACATTATTTCCAGGCTGAATTTCTTCTGGTACGTTATAGAAAAACAAACCATCGTCCATACCTATTGTAGGTAGATTCGAGATTGTACCATAGAAGTTTGCTTTTATAACTGCGTTTTCTAAAGGAGTAACTCCATTTTCTTCTACATCTTCTGTTATATTTAAATCTTTCAATGTAACAAAAGTATTATTACCTAGATTAATTTTACCTGCATAATTTTTTAATTTAGCAGGATTTGTTGTTGCAAATAATATTTCCATCTTACTTATCTCTTAATGTAGCATTACACTTAGTAGTAACTTCTTCAATAATTTTATTAAAAACAGTCATTACTTCTTCATCACTTAAAGTTTTAGTACTATCAGTAAATGTTAGTGCATATGCTATTGATTTTTCATCAGTTCCTACATTTTCTCCTATATAAACATCAAATACTTTCATATTTGTAAGTAGTTTTCCTGCTGCTTTTTTTATTACTTTTTCTAAAGTTTGACTAGTTACTTCTTTTTTTACTATAAACGCTATATCTTTATTTATACTTGGGAATTTACTAATATCTTTAAAGCTCATTTTTGATGCTTTGTTTTCTAGTAATTTATCTAAATTTATCTCTAGAACAAAAATATCATCTTTGGTTTCTTTTGGATGTAATTTTCCCATTATACCAATTTCTTTTCCTTGCACAGTAATATTTGCTGATTGACCTGGATGGAATTCTTTAGGGATATTAATAACTTCAAAAGAATATCTATTTATGTATCCTAAATAGTTTAAAAGTTCTTCTGCAATACCTTTAAGAGTGTAAAAATCAACTTTTTTATTATTAATATCAAGATAATAATCTCCAGATAAAAGTACTGCAAGTTTTAATTTTTCTTTGTATGTTTCTTCTTTATAAAATGATTTTCCAACTTCAAATATAGATATATCTTTTAAATTTCTTGCTTTGTTATATTCGTAAATTTCTTTAAGTGAATATAATAATGAATACCTAAGAGTTTTCTTTTCTTCACTCATTGGGTCTGCTAGATTAATGTGAGTAAACTTATCACTTGTAAATTTATTAACTTTATTTTCTGGAATTAATGTATGACTTAATACTTCATTTAATCCTAGAGATACTAGTTTATTTTTAATTTCTCTTTTTATTTTATTATATTTTCCTACTGTGGCATTTAACTTTGGTAATTTTCCTTCTATTTTATTGATGCCATATATTCTACCAATTTCTTCAATTAAATCTTCTTCTATTTTTATATCTAATCTTCTAGATGGAACATTTACATCCACTGATTTACTATCTTCTGTTATTTCAAAATTTAGGTCTTTTAAAATATTATTTATTTCAACATTACTTATTTCTAATCCTAAAACTTTATTTACTTTTTCATATCTAACTTTGATAATGTTTTCTTCTAATTTTAATGAATCATGTTTTATTTCATTTTTAAGAACTGTTCCTAAAGCATATTTTTCAAGTAAATGACAAGCTCTATTAATAGCAAGCTTTGTTCTGTTTGGATCTATTCCTTTTTCAAATCTATTAGAGGCTTCACTTCTTAATATTTTTTTACTTGTTTTTCTTACCCTTATCCCATTAAAAATAGCTGATTCAATTATAATATTTTTTGTTTCTTCAGTTACTTCTGTCGAAAAACCACCCATTACTCCTGCAAGCCCTATAGCGTCTTTTTCATTTGCTATTACTATATCTTCTTTAGACAATTTTCTTTCTTTTTCATCTAGAGTCAGTAAATTTTCATTTTCATAAGCATCTCTTACAACAATTTTTTTACCAAGTTTATCTGCATCATAAAAATGAAGTGGTTGACCTGTTTCAATCATTACATAATTTGATATATCTACTATATTATTTATCGGTCTAATACCTGATGCTATAAGTCTATTTTTTATAAAATTAGGAGAATCTGCTAATTTTAAGTTCTCAACTTTTTTTAGTATAAATAAAGGGCAGTCTTCTGTTTGTACTTCTAAAGATAAATTATCTAATTCATTTTCACTCTCTTTATAAGTTATATCAATGTTTTTTACTTCTTTTTTATAAATTGAACTTAGTTCGTAAGCCATTCCTAAAACACTTAGTAAATCTCCTCTATTTGATGTAAGCTCAAAATCAATTACTTCATCATCTAATTCTAAATATTTGATAGGATCTTCTCCTACAGGAGCATCAAGTGGAAGTTCATGAATTCCATTTATATCTTCTTCTGTTAAAAATTTTGATTCAAACCCAAGCTCTCCTAAGGCACATAACATTCCACATGACTTTGCACCTCTAATAGTTGATTCTTTAATTTCGATTTCAGGCAATTTAGCTCCAGGTTTTGCAACAATTACTTTAATTCCTTTACGGCAATTTGGGGCTCCACATACAATATCTAATACTAACTCTCCAATATTTACTTTAGTTACATTTAAATGATCAGAATCCGGATGTTTTTCACATGAGATAACTTCACCTATAACTAAATTTGTTGCATCTATTAATTTTCCACAATAATCGTACTCATTACCTACATTTGTCATATCATCTGCTATTGTCTTTATATCAACTTCAGGTAAGTCAATGTAATCAGAGACAAATTTTCTACTTAATTTCATATTAATCAACGTCCTTTCTGTTAAATTGTTCAATAAATCTTAAATCATTTCCATAAATGGTTCTTATATCACTAATATTATATTTAAACATAGCAAATCTATCCATTCCTGTACCAAAAGCAAATCCTTGATATTTTTTAGAATCATAACCACACATTTCTAGAACGTTTGGATGAACCATACCTGCTCCTAAAACTTCTATCCAACCTGTTTTCTTACATAAATTACAGCCGCTTCCACCGCATTTAAAACATGTAACATCTACTTCTACGCTTGGCTCTGTAAAAGGGAAGAAACTTGGTCTAAATCTAACTTCTGTTTTTTCTCCTAAAAATTCTTTAACAAATAATTCAAGAGTTCCTTTAAGATCAGCCATTGATACAAATTCATCTATTACTAAACCTTCAATTTGCATGAATTGATGAGAATGAGTTGCATCTTCTTCTCTTCTATATACCTTTCCTGGACAAACTATTTTAAGTGGTCCTTTTTCAACATTTGCTTCCATAGCTCTTACTTGCGCTGTTGAAGTTTGTGTTCTAAGTAAGAAATTTTCAAATTCATTTTCTAAATAAAATGTATCTTGTGCATCTCTAGCTGGGTGTCCTTTAGATATATTTAATTTTTGAAAACAATTTTCATCAGATTCAAGTTCTGGTCCCTCATATACTGTATATCCTAAACTTGTAAATAAATCTTCAAATTTTTCTTCAATTCTTGTCATCGGATGTTTAGATCCTGTTTTTATCTTTTTACTAGGAAGAGTTATATCAATTGTATCTTTTTCAAGTTTTTTTGTTAGCTCTTCTTCCTCGAATTTATTTTTTAACTCATCAAAAATTAAATTTACATCTTCTTTTAGTTTATAAAGTAACATTCCTACTTCTTTTTTATCTTCTGGACTTAAATCTCTCATTCCTTGTGATAAATCAGTAATTGGGCCTTTCTTTCCCATATACTCGCTTTTTAGTTCGTTTAGTGATTGTATATCTTTTATACTCAAACTTTTTTCTTTAATTTCATTTAATAATTCTGTGATTTTCTCTTTCATAGTTATTCCTTTCTTTAATAAAAAAATCACGCCCTATATAAGGACGTGATTACGTGGTACCACCTTAATTCGTGCACATGCACCTTAAAGATTATAAGGCATCACCCATAAAGCTCATAAGGCGAATTCATAAAATATTATTATCTATTTTCACCAACCATAGACTCTCTACAAACTTTTTTTTTATTACTATTTCTTAATCTGCGCTTTTTGATTTCTAAAGTATTATAACATACTTAATATTTTTTAGTCAACTGGGTATCCATTTACTGAAAGTGTTATTATTTCAAGCGGGTCACCTTCCATAACTGCACCATCATAATTTACTGTTACTTTATCTCCTACATTAAATAAAA
>CAYJEI010000010.1:9475-24833 GCA_964369155.1 uncultured Muribaculaceae bacterium
TTCAATACCACTTTCAAATACTGTATCACTAGTTATTGTATAACTTTTTCCCTTTTCACCATATAAAATAATTGTATTGTTATCATAACTACTAACCACACCTGAAAACATTTCAACTTTTTCTTCAGGATTTGCAAAACTTGAATTACTTAAAAATAGCACAAGAACTATCGCTATTAAAATTATTATTAATCCTATATACCCTTTTATCTTATCTTTTTTTGACTTTATCATATAACTTTCCTACCTTTATAATAATTTTAGCATACTAAATCGTAAAAAAAAAGAAAAAAGTGAATTACAGTCCACTTTTATCTTTAAACATATTTATTAAACTTTTCAAATTCATTTTACTACCGTTATTTAAAATTGCATTTGAATATATTCTTATAGAAATGTATGCAATTATTATAATAGTTATTATTAAAATTAATATAGATATTAATAGTTCTACTTCACTAGCAAGACCTATTAAATATCTTGATGGCATTGAAAACGGTGATGATATTGGCACAAATGATGAAATTTTATTAATAATACTATCTGGTGTTAGACTAGAAAAGTAACCTAAATAAAATCCAAGTACTGAAATCAGACTTACCGGAGTATTAGCTAGCTGTACATCTTCAAGCCTATTTACTGTGGCTCCTGCTAAAGCAAACAAAAATGAAAATAAAAGATATCCTAAAACGAAGTAAACTAAACTAATAAATACTATTGTAAATGATAAATCAGATACATTAAGTAAGCTAGATAATATTTCTTCTGGTAAAAATATATTTGCACATACTAAAGTAAATAAAATTATAATAAGAATTTGAGATAATCCTAATATTCCAACACCAATGGTCTTACCTAGAATAATATTTTTACTACTTGTTGATGTTAAAAGAGTTTCAACAATTTTTGATGTTTTTTCTGTTGTAACTGCCGATGAAACTTGGAATGCAAATAAATATACTGTAAAAAATAATACAAATGATATAATCATACCAATTGACACTGCTCCATCTCCTGCATTTTCTGTATTTTCATTTAAATTAATTGTTACAAAGTTTATAACTGGATTTATATTGTTCATTTCTTCTTCACTTAAATTTAATTTTTTTATCTGAACATCAGTGTAAATACTTTCAATTAAATTTAAATTATAGTCAATACTAGAACTTGGTATAGTGGAATCAGCAATATGATTTATACTTAATACTTCATTTTCTTTAATAATTTCTAAAGCATAATTTACTTTGCCTTCTTCAATATCTTTTCTTATTAAATCTTCATCATAGTTTTCATTTTTTACTGTATAGTTTATAAAATTTTCGTCATTATTTAAAGTTTCCATATCAGTTTCTAACACATTGTCTTTATCAATAATAAGTACATTTTCTGTATATATTTCAGCTAAATCCACATTAAATACATTTAGTAAGTTCGGTGCGTTGACTAAAAGCAAAATTATGGCAAATATAAAAATGTTGGTAACAATGAATATTTTTTTATGAACTATTTCTTTTATTGTAAATATTAAAATTTCTTTTATATCTTTCATTATAAATTACCTCCTTTAACTTTTTCAATAAATATTTCATGTAAATTAGGTTTTAAAACTTCAAATTTAGTTACTTTAATATCATTTTTAATTAATATTTTTAATAATTTTTCACTTTGCTTTTCGTCATCTATTTTAATTTTGTATTCATTTTTCTTTTTGTTATTTAATATAAATTTATTTTCTTCCAAAAAAGTTTCTATATTATCTTTTGTTTCAATAATAATTTCACTTGAAGGATACGTTTCTTTTATATCTGTTAAATCTCCTTTTAGTACTGTTTTTCCTTTATTTAATATTATTATATAATCACAAAATTCTTCAATAGAAGACATTTGATGACTAGACATAATTATATATTTTTTCTTTGAAACTAACTCTTTCATTACATCTTTTAATATTTCTGCGTTAACAGGATCAAGTCCTGAAAATGGTTCATCTAATATTATAAGTTCTGGATCGTGTAAAAGCGCCATTAAAAACTGAATTTTTTGTTGATTACCTTTTGACAGTTTTTCAGCAGTCATATTCCTATACTCTTCAACCTCTAGTCTTTTAAACCAGTAATTTATACTTTTATCTGCAGCTTCCTTAGACATACCTTTTAATTTAGCAAAATATAAAACTTGATTATAAATTTTTGTTTTGGGATACAAACCCCTTTCTTCCGGTAAATAACCAAAATTAACGTTTTCTCGATTTACTTCCAAATTATTCCAGTTTATAATCCCTTTATCTTTTTTTAATATACCTAATATCATTCTTATAGTAGTTGTTTTTCCAGCTCCATTAGTTCCTAAAAGTCCAAAAACTCCTGGTTTTTTTAGCTCAAAACTAATATCATCAACTACTTTTTTATTTCCGTAAGATTTACTTACATCATTTACTATTAAACTCATATTTTTCCTTTCATTATATATTTTATATTTTATCATATTTTTTATAAATTTTGTTATATAATTTATATTGTAATAATACATAGATGTTATGTATCATTTTGGATACAAAAAAAAGTTGCATATTAAAATTAGTTATGCTATAATTTATATGGATGCGTTTACATACGTAAAATTACTTTGAAGGGGGTATAAAATATGTACGAGGAAAGTCCGAAAACTGTTAACCAAATTAATTGGTTATCAACAATTATTAAAGTGGTTGTTGCTGTAATTGTAATTATTGTTATAATTATGATTATTAACTCAACTACAAATGCTACTGCAGGCGAAAGTTCGAATGGTTTTAATGAACTATATCGAGATAATGTCACTGCAATGAAAGATGCTGCATTTGAATATTATACTACATCTAACTTACCAGAAAAAGTTGGTGAAAGTGATGAAGTATCATTAGAACAAATGTTAGATCAAAAACTGTTAATAGATTTTACTGAAAATGGTAAAACTTGTAGTATAACTAATAGTTATATTAAAGTAACTAAAACAGGTGATCTTAATTATGCACTTAAAGTTCAACTAGACTGTGGTGATGATTCAGATTATATAGTAACTGCTATGGAAGCTGATGCTCCTTGTGTAGTTGATTGTCCTGTTACATCTACTGGAGATAACAATACTAGTGATGACAATAGTTCATCTAATAATGATTCATATGTTGGAGATAAAGATTCAACTTCTTCAAATAATAGTTCATCTAGTAATAATAGCTCAAGTAGTAGTTCAACTACTAATACTACAAATACAACTATTATAAGAAAAGAATATGAATTTACATTTAAATTTCCGTGTTCTACTTGTGATCCAGAGCCAACTCCAGAACCTGAACCTGAACCAGATCCAGAGCCAACACCTGAACCTGAGCCGGAACCGGATCCTGAATATGTTATCGAGTATTATTTAGAAAAAGAAGAAGTTATAAATACTTATTGTAAACTTGAAGAAGATACTTATAGAACTACTACTTATGTACGTGATACTGTAGCTAATGGGTTTACATATGATTATACTCTTGAAATTTTAGATATAGATACTGATTATGATAATTTAGTATATATAGATAATGTTCAGTATTTTGGAAGTTCTACTTATGATTATAATGAGTATATAAGTGATCGTGATGAAAGAATTGAAATGGTTGACCCTAATATTCCAGCTAATTCATACGTTTCAAGCGGAACTACAATGAGAAGTACTTCTCTTGATAGTAGTAACTTCACATTTAGTGTTGGAGATCTTTATAAATCTTATGGAGCTTATTTTGTAGACATTGACATTAGAATAAAAAATACTAGTGGTGTTTCACCATATTACTTTGGTACTATAAATCACAATATTTATTATGTACCGCTTAAATTTGATGTTGTATATCCTACAAATAATTGTATTGAAGATTCTGCTGGTCAAGAAGATTATTATTTAGATAGAGGTTATGTCATTACTGATTCTGAAGAAAAAGTAACTGATAGTAAATGGTCTACTAATAAATATGAATCTGGATATACTTGGACAGGTAAAACTAGAACAGTTGAAAAATAATAAAATCACATTAGACAAAGTCTAATGTTTTTTTTTGATATTTTTGCAAAAAAAAAAAAACATCATATAGATGTTATTCTTCTGTATCATGATTTGCTTCATTTACATATGATTCACATTCAGTTCCATATGGACTTACCACGCATGCTTCACAAGCTTGATATTCGTTTTCTATATCACCAAATCCAGTAAATAATCCAAATATTGCTCCAACTAAAGTTGGTATAAAGAATACTACTACCCCAGCAATGAATCTTCTAAATAAAGATCCAGTTGCTTTTTTAATTTCCTCTTCTTTACTTGATATTACTGCTTTACCTAAATCAACTGCACCTAGTATAATTATTAATACTGGTATAACTATTTTAAGAATAAATAAAATTTGTCCTACAAATTGCCATATTAGTGCTGTGTCTGTACAAAATGTTGTATCCATGATTTAATCACTCCTCTTCATATATATATTTTATCTAAATAATAGTATTAAGTCAACTAAAATATACCAAGTATGCCACTTTTTTCAGTATTTTCGTTAAGTCGTGTAAATCCTAAAGCTATTAAAAATGATATTATAACAGCGTCTTTTTCAAGTTTATCATCTACACTAGGCATATTGTAAAATATTTTACTTCCACTTTCTTTTTCAAAGTCATTAACATCTTTACCATTTAATATACTTTGATTTAAAATTATTTTTTCGTTTTTTAGTTTATCAAATATCTTATTATCTTTTCTTATTAGTTTATTTAATTTAATTAATCCAGGTTCAATTAAATTAATTGTTTCAGTACATTTAGGTACTGAGTTACCATTTAAATCTATTAATATTATTTCTGCATCAGAATTAGACACAATATAGTTATCTATACCACTATACTGAATACTATCTAAGCTATTATCATTAAAATATACAAAATCATTATTATTAAGCTCTACAACTTTAACTTTGTAATATTTTTCTAGATGTTTTTTCATTAAGTAAATTAATGTAGTTGAACCAGCGTGCTCTGTTATATTATTAATTCCAACTATACGTTGTCCGACATAACTAACTTGATTTTGAGCTTCTGGCTGAGATTTACTATTAAATGGATTAAACTTAGGAACTTCCGTATTATTTACAGAATTAAGAGTATGATAGTTTGCAACATCTTTGTAACTATTTGGGTTATCTATAAGATATTTTACTGATTCAATGGTTTTGGTAAAATTATATATACCCATTGAAACTAGCTGAGAAACATAACTTTGAGAATTAACTATTTCTGAATCATCTAATAATAAAATTACTTTTGACATATCTATATTCAATGATAATTCTTGAATATTTCTAATATTTTCATAATCTTTTATAGCAGTAACATCTAAAATCATTTTATTAAAGAAAAAATTAGAAAATTGTGCTACTAATTCATCAACACTAAATACACCATTAATATTTTTTATGATGTCCGTGTCGAGTGTTGCTAATAGTGCTTGATATTTATTTGATATAATAACGTTCATTTTTATCTCCTTTAATCTGGTATTAATGTATTTGAATGTTCATAATCTTTTATTTCTTTTGTTTCACCTGTTATATTAAATGTAAGTAAATCACCAAAAACTGGTAATTTAAAATTATAAAATACAATTAAATCAAAATACATTTTATCATTTCCCAGTTCTGTTTTTTTTATGCAATAATGACCTTGTCCACCTTCTACTACATTATTTTCATTTATAACTACTGCGTAGTAATCATCTGGACAATTTCGTATAATTTCATAATTATTATTTAATAGATACTGATCTATAATTTCTTTTGAAGTATTTGTTAAACCTTCATACTTTTCTAATATATTTATAGTTTCAGCATGAACTTTAAATACAGATGAATAATCTAATGTAAGTAGCAAAAATGCTGCAAAAATTAGTATAAATGTTAATACTAATCCAAAAGTCCATGTAGATCCAGTTGCTTGTCTCATTTAATCACCATTTTCTTTCATTAACAATTAGCATATAAAACTTTTGTCTCACCACTAACTCTAAATGTCAAAGCATTTTCAATAAGTGGAATATCTATTTTATAAAAAAGCTCAACACTATAATAGCAAGCTTTTTCACCTGCAAATTCTGATTCACTTACTGGAATTTTTTCAATACATATTGAACCCATCCCCGAATTACCAATAGTTCCTGATAAATTTCCATCTCTGTCATAAGAAGAAAAATTATCACTACTACATTGACCTTCAGCTCTATATGAAGCGTTTTGCATAGCATCTACTATCTCTATAGGCAAACTCCCACCTGAAAGTGATATTCCATCTTTTCTTTCTATTTCAGCTATTATTTCATCTTTAACACTATATGCTTTTGATCTATTAATTGTAAGGGTCATTATCCCTGTAAATAATAATATAAATAGTATAACTATGTTAAATAGAAATACTCCACCTATTCCTTCTTTCATTTAATTACCCCTTATAATCACATGTAAATGTATTATCTTTATTTCCAGCTATATAACACCCATCTACTGTTCCTGTTCTAACGCATTCATCTATATCTTCACATACACATATAGCATCGGAACATCTTGAATTTGCTTCAAAATTATCATTTATCATAGGCCATATTACACTGAAAAAAAAGGCAGAGAGAATGCCTACAGATATTACTACTATTACTGTCACATTAAGTTCTCCAGTTGCCTCTTTCATCTTTTATTCTCCTATTTAATTATTATGGTGTTGTTGTTGTTCCACCAGCATCTGTTGTATCAGTTACTGGACATGACAAATCCCCATCATTATCATCTGTACCATCAAATTTTCCGTCTCCATCAGCATCATATGAACACATTTGTGTTTTTCCATCTGCTGATAAAACACATTGTTTTGCTGCTGCACATCTTGTACTTGATTCAATATTTGCTTGAATAGCTGGCCAAACGAATGCGTAAAAAAATGCTCCAACTGCTGCAATTGCTACTACTGTAACAACTGTCATATTTAATTCTCCTGTTGCTTCTTTCATTTTATAATTTCCTCCTTCTAGTATATATATTTATTATAACTAATAATTGATTAAATATCAATTATTTTTTGTAAAAGAATGTAAAGTATTAACTCATCATTTGCAATACTGCTAAAATTAAGAGTATCATTACTCCAAATCCTGTAGCCATTAACATCGACATTGTTTTACCTTCCATTTTTTCAAGTCTATTTTTATATCTTGTATCTCTTGATTTTTGTTGTAAACTCGATATAGATTTAGAAAAAGTTAATAACTGCTCTTGTTTTCTTTCTTGTCTACCTAGAGATAAACGATATAACAGTCTCATCATTCTCATTGAATCTCTTACTGGATATTTTTTTGCAAAATTCATATAAGGATCTATTGAATCATTACCTGTATTTATTTCAACTATTAATTCTCTTAAGCCAGGCTTAAATATTTCTGGTGCATCATCAATAGATTTACCTAACGCTACTGGAATTGTGTAATGCTGAATAAGTATTTCTATACTCTTTAAGTAGTGTGGTAACATTTGATCAATATAAAACATATTTTTTTTATAAAATCCTTTTAGCTGAGAATAAGTTTGTTTAAACATTAAATATCCTGCTATAAACGCTATTACAACTGATAATGCAGACATATCATTCATAAAGAATAGTAACGCAATCCCTATCACTACTAAACCATTTCTGATTCTATTATTAAATAAAGCTACTGAGTCAACGTTATCTCCATATCTGGCTCTTACATAAAATTCCCAGTCATCTTCCTTTAGCTTTCTAAATATTGCTTCATTATCACTGATTAACTGTGCAACACTTATCTGTCCTGTTACTGTCATTATTATGAATATGATAGCTGCTATAATTATTATTTCTATTTGCATAATTATTCGCCTCCTACATCTTCATTATAATATTTTTCTCCTGTTATTAAGAAGTAAGCATTTATAATTATTATTAAATGTAATATTATTTGAACATAAAAAGTTTCAATAAGTTCTAAATAATTTTCAACTCCTAACATGTACTGTAAGGCTAGTACTAATAGAAATAAAATCATTCCAAATTTAATAAATCTACCATGGAAATTTTTTCTATCTATTTGATCTCTATATACACCTTCAACTAATGCATCTATATCCATAGACATATTTTCTAAGGCTTGACCAGAATCTCTAGCACCTTCTTTTGTAATTTGAAGAAATAATTGATTCATGTTTTTTACCATATAAAATGGATACTTTTCATTAAAATATATTATAGATTCATCTATTGTTCCATTTTCATAAGACATATCAACCATTCTTTTTACATCACTTAAAACTGGATCTTCTAAAATCCCTGAATCTCTTACTCCTTCAAGCGATTTTATAAAACTTTGAGTTGTATTAAATTCCATAATTACATTTGTTGTATATATTTGTACTTGTTCAAATATATATTCACTATATATTCTTTGGCTTCTTAAATAAGAAAGATATGGTATAAATGATACAGCTCCGATTGCATATATTGCAGACCATATAATACTGTGAAAGTAAAAATAAGATATCAAACCTGCAGCACTTGCAAAGATTATAACTTGAGTTGAATACTGTCTTGCTGAAAATTCTTGACCAAGTGATTTTGTCTTTTCTCTTACTTCTTTATAAGAATATGGAGCATATTTATCATATACTGAAGAAACTCTATCTACTATCCATATATATACATTTTCTCCTGGATTGATTCTATAAAAAACAACTAATAAAGTTATTACTAATAGTATTATTAATTCTAATCCTGTCGTCATAAATTACTCCTTCCTATAATAATTCTAATTCTTCTTGAAATTCATTTGCATTTACTTCATTTTCAACACTTGACATATTAGCAAATAAATTATCTTTTAATTTTACACCCTGTGCTCCTAAATATTCATGTAAATATTTTGATGGATTATTAAATTTGTACGTACCATCTAAATTTTTCTTAAATATTACATTTGCACATGCCTCATTGTCATCTGATACATAAAATTCACATACTTCTATAATTTCACGCTGGAATCTTTCGTGTTTGGCACTATAATATCCTTTAACATGAATTGCTATTTGAATGTATCTATGAATAGATTTTAAAAACTGCTCAATGTCTATATTATTTTCTAGCAAACTATATAGACGCATAGGAACATTTCTTGCTCTATCCGAGTGGATAGTTGAAATAATATTGTGTCCAGATGAAATTGAATTACGAACTGCTGTAACTGCTTCAGCTGTTCTAACCTCTGATAGTAAAATCCATCTTGGATTTTGTCTCATACATGTAACAAGCACATCTGAATACGAAGCTATATTGTTTGTTTTCATAGCAACTATATCTCTATGAGGAAAAATTTTATCTAAGTGTAATTCCAGAGTATCTTCTATTGTTATGATTTTTTCTGTTTCACTAGTATGTGACGTTAAGTATTTTACAAGTTCTGTTTTACCAGATCCTGTTTCACCTGATACTATAATATTGCAATGTCCTTCTACACATGTTATTAAAAAATCATGCAAATCTTCAGTAACATATTGTTCTTCTAATAATTTATCTTTATTAAGTCTTATTTTTGCTGGAGTTTTACGAATAACACATGCAACTCCATTTGTTGCTATAGATTCATGAACAAAGTTTAAACGAAGCTCTGCACTTTCAGCATCTAAAAAAGGGTGCGCCATATTAAATGTTGTACCCATAACATTTGAACACTGAAAAGCAAGTTTTTCAAGTAGAGCATTATTTATATCAGTACGCTCAATTCTATATACTCCTTTATCTAATGTTTTTAAATGTATTTGTCCATTATTTCCGTATGAAATATCTGTAACATTTTCATCGTCAAGAAACTCTTTTATCGGACCAAAATCTAATTGTGAAAATATTGCATCATTCACACTATCACTCCCTTTTTTATATTAATCTGAAACTGTATTTGTTTTTACTTCTATATAAGTTTTAATTGTTTGACTTTTAACTGTTGTTGCTCCAGCTGAAGATGTATATTCGCTATTACGTGGAACTGGTATTATTTCAAGTCCACCTATGAAGCTTGCTTGTGTTAAAAGGTTAAATAAATTTTTATCATCATCAGTGTTATCATCTGGTACTGCAAATAATAAAAGTGCTGATTGTCCAGTTTCATTAGTTTCAAATACATCTTCTTGAGATGAATCTCTAACCGCTAAAACTTCTATTTTTTCGATAAATTTACCAAAGTTAATTTCACCTAAATCATCTGTATATTTAATATATAAATCTATTCTGTCTCCTGGATATATTGAATTACCATAAGTAGAATTAGAATTTACTGGTAAAGAAAACAGTGTATATCCCTCTGGTATGTCATCAAAAACAGCATTTGGTAGTTCATCTTTTTCTACTACTTGCTCTGCATGGAAAAAACCTGATGCTGGAATTGATGTTCCAGTTGTTACATATTTTCCAACAAGTAAATTTGTATCTGTAATAATTGGTATAGTAGTTAACATTCTTTCATTAATTTCAACATAACCAATATTATCGTTTATTATTTCTTCCGTGGCGTTTATTGCTTCTATTGCATATGGTACTGTTCTAGGTGATATAGCATCATTAACACGCATATTATAGAAAAACCATAACACAATAACTCCTGCTAAAACACCTAATATTGTAACAGTATTTTTATTAGCAATAAATCTTTTAAGTCCACCTAATAAATTACCCATTTTTATCCTCCATTTCTTAATTATTTTCTAAAATAGCTTCAGCTTCAAGTATTGCATCCACACTTTCAACAATATCAAACGTTTCTGTATCTCCTGCAACATTAAATGATGCTGACTTACTTGAAACTTTGACACTTATTTTTGGTGGAGCTTCATAAATTTCATAAAAATCTATCGTATACTCTGTAGTTGCATCTGCAGATTCTGCCATTCTTCCTAAAAATGTTTCTATAAATTTTTCTTTATTAATTCTTAACTCACCATATTCTCTATAATAAGCATAATCAACTGCATCTACCATCGCAGCTTCTGATATTTCTCTAACCATTGTATTTGTTATAGTAGTGCTGTTAGTTAAATTTTGAACTAACAGCATTATTACTACTACAAATACACCTAATATGATTAACCAATATCCCCAATAAGCATTACTCATTTATAAAACCTCCTATCTCCATGCTGGACCACCAATTGTTGTTTCACTTGGTGTTTGAATACCTTCAGTGAATAAAGTCCAATATCCACTTTTATCAGAATATATACCATCTCCACTATTCTCTAATGTAATTTTAGCATCGCTATCTGGTCTAGTAACACTAAATTCAAAATTATCTGAATTACTACTAATCCATTCATCTAAAGCTTCACTGTAACATAATAAATTTTCATATGTTATATTATTTGCTGCTACACTCTGACATGTAAGAGAATTATACGAATAACCTCCAGCTTTTTTTATATCATCACTGTCATAGAAATCTTTGATATCATTAGCAAGTGATGAATCTAGTGTTACTGATAAGAAAGGTTCTTCAGCGTAAATTTCATTTCCTACACCTAAAATTCCTTTATTATCTATGATTTCTCCATTTTTATCCACTCCCAAAGTTTCTTGAGCTTTTAAAGTGACAAAACCATATTTAGTTTGGACATTATAGTCATAAGTTCCTGGATTAGTATATCCACCATTTGTTTTATCTTCATAATTCCAATTTGAACCTAATGGTCTATCATTTGGATTAAATGCATCTGATGAATAAGTTCTATATAAAATATTTATAGATATATCAAATTTACAAGTTGGACAATATGGATCATCTGGAAATCCTCCATCTATAGAAATATCACACTCTGGACAATTTATTGGTGCATAACATACGTATTCTCCTGTAAATGATGATAATCCATCTTCTATTAGTACATCTTCAACTGAATCTTTTTCTTTATCTTTATCTACTAATCTTCCTGTATCTAGTGTACTATTTTCACAACTTTCATCATCATAATAATCGCCTAATCCATCTACAAATATATTAAAAGTATATATAGGTTCTGTAGGTTTCACTTCAACAGGAATCCCATCTACTACAATTACTTCATCATTTGTTTCAATATCAGGTTCGTAAACTATATTACCTGATGAAACCAGTGAATGATAAGTTCTAGGAGTTGTATATTCTGCTTGATCATGTTGATTAGTCGATATATAACTTTCCATTGTGATTGATTCTGTTTTAATTTTACAACCAGTTTCAACATCACATTCTAAGAAATTAACACTAGACATTTCAATTTCGGAACTCATGTCTCCACTATTACATGTATTGTATTCATTATTAACATCACCTCTACATGTAGATAATGTTTTTGTTGCCTCTTGTTCTTGAGATGTTGAGTTCATTATGATATCGCCATCTTTATCTCTCGCATCAGGACTATTATTAACGTATTCTGAATCTTCAACATTATATGTTAATTCAGGATTAAGAATATATTCAATATATTCAGTCCATGATGAACATGCTTTATACTGCTCAATTGCTTTGTTTAAAGCTGTTTGGGCTGTTTCTAGATTATTTTTGTGATCTGTATATCCGCTTTTATATTCAGATTTATATTCGCTTAAATCTTTACCACATTGATTATCTCCATAAACAGCTCCTTCATTAACTACTCCTGTTTCACTAATTAATGATAAACTCAAATTATATCTATCAGCATAATCATATGAAATAACATATTTATCAGCAGCTGTACTAGGACTATAAGACCTTGGAACATAAACTTCACGCCCACAATTGGATACATTTGCATTGTCGTATATAGTCTTGTCTTGTATATACCCATTATATTCTTCAATAATAGTTTCTTGTAATCTTTTTACATCGGAAATAAATTGTTCTTCTTGAATTTCTGATGTATAACAGCTTTTATTACCCTCGATTTCAACATCTATTGTGAAATACCTACCACTATTAATGTCTCTAACTCCAGGAAATAACATTCTGTAATCTTCTTTACATGATACTGAACAATATGGATTTTCAACAATTGATTTTCCTGTATTTACAGAAGCATTTTCAATAGGATCACATGTAAGTTGATAGTTATTATCGGCTTCATCAGCACTTCCAATAATACACTGTAATATATTGTTAGAATCATGTACTTCATATTCGTTTACTTGATATGAATTATTCCATCCTTCGTCTTGCTGATCAACTGGGTTTACACACTGATTTGGTATAGTAATTTCTGTTTCACACAAATCAGGACAAGTATCTATTTCTTTATTAACAATTACTGGTTCTGGATCACCCTCATATGGAATTGCACCTATAAAAAGTTGCGATGAATCTAAATTTTGTTTTAGGAAAAATGAATCTTCATACAAAGTGCTGTCAAAGTTATTATATTCTAATTTATAACTTAACTCTCCACATGAATCATCACTAATTTCTACTTTTAGCTCTATAGATATACTTTTAATATCTTTTAAAGTTGTACTATTTAATTTACCTTTTATATCATTGATAACTTCTGTATATTGATAATCTGTGTAGTTTTTATCTTCTGTGCCATTCATATACTCAATTGTATAAGTTAACCTAGTAGTTTGGCCACTATTATTTGTTAGAGAAAAATTAAATTGATCCAACTTTTCTTCGCCTGAAAAATCATTTGGAACTAATTTTATATTTTGCACAGAATATTTTGTTCCTTCTTCAGTAATTGTATTAGCATTACTAGAATATGTTATACTGCCAGTTCCATTTTTTTCTTTTTCAATATTCATTGCTTCTTCTGCTGCTGCTGCTATACCTATTTTTAGTAACTCAAGTGTAACATGTTTATACGTTGTATATGAAGCATCATAATTACCTTCTTCGTTTAACCATCCAAAGTCAACATCAGAACTATACCAATCTCTAGCTTTAATACTATTTTCTATTCTATCATATATGCTTACGCTACTGTCATTTGATACATTAGGAACATATTCACTTAATGCATTTATTGCTTGTTCATACGTAAGGTCAGAATATTGAAACCCTTGAGAATCTGACTGTTCTTCTGACATTATTTCTAGAGTATCTATTGCAAAATTCCCATGTGCAGAAGATATTTTTTTAAATGATTCTTTTAATTCGTCACTATCTGTTGTTCTTCCTTGATTAAAAACTCCTATGTAAAATGATCTAAGAGCAATAGATGTAGCCATATAGTATGTAGATGCATCATCACTTTCATCTATTATTTCATGTCCTTCAAGCGGATTTTCATTAATTTGAGTATTCATCTTGTCACTAGCTATAAAGTTAGATGATTTACTACCACCATAACCATACTGATAAATTGCTATTAAACCAGCTTCCATGACTCTTCTTGCATCTGAATTGTCTTCATCTATTTCTGTAAAAAACAACATTCCATTTGTTTGAAAGCTTGCTCCTGGATCTAAGCAATATACCGCTATTTCTTTTCCTTCTGCTGTAGTATAGTATCTCCACTGTTTAAATGCATTATCTGAATATCCTTTCAAAATCAAATTAGTTCCCATAGTCGAACCGTCTACATATCTAGCTAAAATTGACCCTGTTTCAATTCCTATTGGATTATAACTAGTATCGTTGAAAGCATTTACGTTATAAATGCTAAATACAAATAATAATATCGTATAAAAAACATATCTTATATTATTTTTCATTATTTCTCCTTTTTCTATAAACGAATACACTAGCTGCTAATGCTCCGATAATAACTATGATTACTATTACATAAATTAAAATTTTAGAATTATTGATTTCATCATCATTTTCTTCTGGTTCTGTTGGGTTATTGATTTCTTCATATAAATCTTCTACAACTTTATCAAATGAATTTATATCTAAATTTTTATTAAAAGTAAATGTTTGACATATGTCTTCTTCCGGAAATTCTAAACACACGTCTCTTGTTGATTCTTCATTATATTTTGGCTTCGTTAAATAAATTATTTTATAATCCTCATTAGGACAAGAAGTTTCACTTGATGATTTAACTGTAAATGTATATGTTACTACTTCTTTTTTATATGGATCTTCAAAAGTATATATACTATCTTCAAATTGTTCATAGTAAACATTTTCAGTATATTCCGAATAATCAGTGCTTATTTCTACATAAAAATTTTCACTCATTCCTAAGATACTAATATCTATAAAATGCCTTGTTTCAGTGTAAGTATCCCTATCTTCAGGCGGCACCGCATCTGGAGCTTCTACCTCTCCTGGAGCTGTTGTATAT
>CAYJEI010000011.1:0-8454 GCA_964369155.1 uncultured Muribaculaceae bacterium
TATTTAATAACCTTTAATACCTTCTATACTTTCATCTTCTAAAATATAATCCTCTACATTTATAATTCTATAGTTATCCTTAGTATCCCTAATGATAACATTTTTAATTCCTGAATTAATAATCATTTTTTTACATAAAGAACAAGGATTAGCATTTTCAACATAAGATCCATCATTAAAATTTTTACCAACAAGATACAAGATTGAATCAATCATATCTTTTCTTGCTGCACTTATAATTGCATTTTGTTCAGCATGTACACTCCTACACATTTCGTAGCGCTCTCCTCTAGGAATATTAAGTTTTTCTCTCATACAATATTTTAAGTCGCAACAATTTTCTCTTTTTCTAGGAGCACCAACATATCCAGTTGAAATTATTTCATCATTTTTAACAATAATCGCTCCAAAATTTCTTCTAAGACAAGTTCCTCTATCTATACTAGATTCTGCTATATTTAAATAATAATTTATTTTATCTATTCTACTCACAATATTTCTCCTCATATTTTATATTTACTAAATAAAGACCATTAGCTGGTGCAGTTGATAACTGCCTTCTTTTATTAAAATTTATTAACATATCATTTATTTCGTCAATAGATACTTTATTTCTACCAACATCAATTAATGCACCAACTAAATTTCTCACCATATATTTATAAAACCCTTTACCAACAAATTTAAAATTTATACAATCCTTTTCTTCTTTAACAGAAGCCTTGAACACCGTACTTATATAATTATCTCTATATCCACTAACAAAATTTCTAAAATCATAAGTTCCTTCAAATAATTTACAAGCATTTTTCATTTTTTCGATGTCTAATTTTTTATAATAAATTAAAAAATAATTTTCATCTTTACTCCTATCAAAAGTAAGTTTAAATTCATAAGTTTTTTCTAAAACACTATACCTTGCATGAAAATTTTCAGAAACTCTTTTCAAATTTATTATTTCTATATCAGTTAATATATCATTTAAAGTATTAACTAAATTACATACTTCTATATTAGTTTCAAAATGTGCACATTGCATTAAAGCATGAACTCCAGCATCAGTTCTACCAGATCCTTTAATAACAATATTTTCATTTAGTATATTAGATAAAGCAATTTCAATATCTTCCTGAACACTTCGTACATTTTTTTGTCTTTGAAAACCATTAAATTTAGATCCATCATAACTAAAAATAATTAAATATTTATTAATCTTCATAAAATAGTACTTTCTTACCTTCTGATAAACTTTTTTTACAATCTATTACTTCTTGATTATTACTACCTCGATATTTACTATTTAAACTTTTTCTTGTAATGTCAAATTTCCCATCTACTAAAACATCAATATAACTAAGTATTTCTTCATATAAATTTCCACTTAAAATAAGTTTGTCGAATGTAAAGCCCGTATAAACCCATACATTAATTTTTTTACTTTTAATATATTTTAAAATTTCAAGCATTGCTTCTGGTTGATAAAAAGGATCCCCACCAGATAAAGTTATTCCATCTTGATTTTCTAATTCATCGATAAATTCACAAATTTCTTTAACTTTCATTTTTAAACCGACATTAAATTTATGTGTATTAGGGTTATGACACCCAGTACAGTTATGAGCGCAACCTTGAAACCAAATAACTGCTCTAAGGCCAGGACCATCAACAATACTATCAGTAAGTATAGAATCTGCTAAATATACATCATTCTCCATTTTGTACCTCCATATGTTTATTAATCATATCATTAATTTTAATAAAATTATGATTAATACCAGATTTTCCTATTTTATAATCAGTTTCTAAACTTATAATTTCAGCTAATTCTACGTATGAAGCTTCAGGATATTTTTCTCTCATCAAAACTACTGTTTTAACTTTATCATCTAGTAAATTTATTAAATCATGTTTTTTTAAATATTCAATTGCATCAAGTTGTCTAAGTCCTGTTTTAATAGTTTTTTCTTGATTAGCTACCTCACAATTATTAAGTCTATTAACCATGTTTTTATGATCCCTATAAATTCTAATATCCTCAAAATAAAATAAAGAATTAATAGTTTGAAAAAGCTTTATCATATCACTCATATCATCAGAAGATTTAATATAGGTTATATATTTATTATTACGAATTATGACTTTAGACCTGAATTTAAATGTGCTTAACACTTTTTTAATATCAGCCGCATATTTTCTTTTACTGCAAGAAAATTCTAAATGATAACCACTAGTTTTAGGATCAGATATAGATCCAACAGCCATAAAAGCTCCTTTTAAAAAACTTATTCTATCTTCTTCTGTTTCTAAAATATCTAAAATATTCGAATATTTTATCGAAGATTTTATAAAATTCACCTTTTCTTTTATAATTAAAATATATATTTGTTTTTTCTTAAATCTATTTTGGATACGAATCAATATTTTAGGATTAATATCATATACTTCCTTTAAATCAGTATATATTTTTCTTATAACTGATGCAGTCTCAGAGGCAATAAATATTTCACTATCTATTTTAGCAATTAAATTTAAGTAAGATATTAAAAGTACTCTTTTTTGAAGAATATGATCATTTTGTCTAGAAATTTCATCTTTTAACATTGTAGTGAAAGTCATTTTTTATCCTTATCCATTAAATATGAAAATATTAAATAAGCAGTTTTTAAAGAATCATGTCTAAAATAATCATTTTCAATAATTACTAAATCATCTTCAATAACTTTTTTGCCCAAAATATTTAGTTCATCTAAATCCAAATAAACAAAGTCTTTTTGTTCTTCGTTCAAATATTTATTAGCAAGTTTACCCTTTACTATATTATCGTTAGCAACAACAGCATCAATAGAATTAACACCTAAATATTTTTCAATTTCCTTTACATGATCGCTTACTGTAAAATTATCAGTTTCTCCAGGTTGTGTAAACAAATTTGATACGTAAAGTTTTTGTACTGGAGAATCAACTATATATTTAGAAAGTTCTTTATCAATAACATTAGGTATAATACTAGTAAATAAGCTACCCGATGCAAAAATAATTAAATCAGCTTCATCTATAGCTTCATAAACTTTGTAATTAATAGTAATTTTTTTATCATATTTCAATTCAACAATTTTAGATTTACTTTTAGTTATTTGCTCCTCGCCAACTATTGTTTTACCTTTATCAGTAATAGCAACTAAATCAGCAGAGTCTTCTGTAAGCGGCAAAATTGTTCCTTCTATATCTAAAAGCTTACATAAAACAGGAATAGAATTATCAAAATCACCCGTAATATCCAGTAAAGCTGTTAAAAGTAAATTTTTTATTGAATGTTCTGCCAGTCCTTTAGATTTTTTAAATCTATAATTCATTAAATCTATTATATCTTGATCCATATTAGACATAGATAAAAGAACTTTTGATATATCTCCTACTGCAGGGATATTAAGTTCCTTTCTAAGTTTTCCAGTACTATGACCATTATCTGCAACTGTAACTACTGCACTTATTTCAATCGGAAATAATTTAAGTCCTTTTAATAATTGCGACAATCCACTTCCGCCACCAAATATAACGATTTTTTTCATCTGTACACCTCTTATTAAAGTTTATCATAAATGCAAAAAAAAAGAAACCAATAGTTGTCTATTGATTATCTTGAATTATAAGTTCCATAAAGACCAGGATATCCAGGTGGTTCAATTGCACTAGCTACATAAGTACTATAACTAGAATACCCATGTGCTCCGCCTCCTAAGTAAAAACCAGTAGCAACTCCATAATGTAAATGTGCACCTGTAGAACAGTTATCCCACCATGTTTGTGTTCCACCACCTACAGTACCTATTTGAGTTTGTGTAGTTACATGATCTCCAACACTTACACTAGCTACTAATAAATGCAGATAACTCATAGTATAAGGTTCACCATTCACATATGAGTGAATATATACTTTAGTACCACCACAACTAGATCTATAAGTAACTGCTGCTACGGTACCATTAGTTGTAGAATAAACAGGAGTACCTTCTCTATTTCCACCAATATCTACTGCATTATGAAATGAATATGATCCCCAAAGCCATCTGTATCCAAATAAACTAGTTACAACACCATAATTAGTTGGTTTTTTAAATCCACTATTATTAATATTATTACCTACTCTAGATAAACATGCATCTAAATCTTCATTCTCTTCACAACCTATGTCATCATAGTATTCAATTAAAGCTTCTTGATTTTTGATTTGATCATCAATATCTTCAGAAATTTCAACAAAACCTGCTAAGTCAACTTCTAGTGAGTCTATTTTATTTTCATAATCTACAATATTTTTTTCTAGTTGATCTTGTTGATTGATTAAATCTAATTGTTTCTGCTCATTTGAATTTATTAATCTTTCAAGCTCATCAATTTGAGTTTTATTATAATCAAGAAGTTGATTAACAGCATCAGTTCTCATAATCAAGTCAGTCATGTTAGCAGCACCAGTAGCATATTCTAAATAACTATCATTGTTACTTATTTGTTCAAATAAAACCATTAACTCAGAAACATGAGCAGCAGTTTCTTCTATTTTGATATTAGTATCATCTATTTCTTTTAAAGCTAACTCTATATCAATTTTGGCTTGTTCAATTGACGAATAAGCATTTGAAATTTCTTGATTGTTACTATTAATTTGAGATTGTGTATTATCAACATTTGCATTAGTTTCATTTCTTTGTGCTTTTAAATCAGCGAGTTCATCTCGTAACCCTGCAAGCGTATTATCGCTAGCATAAACAACCATAGGTTCTAAAACATACGTTACAACTATTAATAATACTAAAGTAACCCTTGTTACTATATTAATTATATTTTTCATCATACTTTTAGATACTTTCTTACTGCACGTAGGCTTCCAAATACACCTACAACGCATCCTATTAAAATTAATATACCACTTACATAAAACACAAAGTAATATGGATCTAACAATGTAACCATATTCGAAAATAATACCCCATTACTACTTGAATAAATTATTATATAACCATATATTGTAATACTAATAGGAATAATTGAACCTAAAAAGCCAATAATTAAACCTTCAAAGAAAAATGGCAATTTAATAGTTAAATTACTAGCTCCTACTAATCTCATTATTTCTATTTCGTTTCTTCTTGAAAATATTGCAAGTTTAATTGTATTACTAATTAAAAATGCAGTAACAAGTACAAGAGCTATCACAAGTCCTATAGTAACTTTTTGAATAAGAGAAAATGCTGAAATTATTGAATCAACCATTCCCTCACCATATTTTACAGTGTTAACATTATTTGTAGTTTTTATATATTCAGCTACATCAGATAAATCTTCAACACTTTTTACTTTAATAGTAAACGTATCTAAAAGTGGATTTTCATCTAAATAATTTAAAACAGTTTCGAATGTTTCATCATATTCACTCATTTCTGTTTTCCATTCATCTTTACTTTTAAAAACAACTTCTGAAACCTTTTCTATATTATTAAACTCACCCTCGAGTTCAACAATTCTTTCTTCAGTAACAGCATTATCTAAATACACAACAATACTAAGTTCATTTTCGATATTTTCTGTTGTATAATTAATATTTGCAGAAGCTATTATTGAAACAGATACAAGAAGCAAAGTAATGGTAACACAGAGAATTGCTGCAATACTTAAACTAAAATTTCTAATTATACTTTTAAAAGAATCTCTTATACTTCTTCCTAAAATTCTAATTGCTTTCATGAGCTTTATATCTTCCTTTCTCATAATCGCCAGCCAAAGTTCCATTTTCTATAAATAAAACTCTTTTCTTCATCTTATTAACTATATCCTTATCATGAGTTGCCATTATAATAGTTGTATCTAACTCTTTATTAATACTATCGATAACTGACATTATTTCTTTACTAGTTTCAGGATCTAAATTACCTGTTGGCTCATCACATATCAATATTTTCGGATTGTTAACAATTGCTCTAGCAATACAAACTCTTTGCTGTTCACCGCCCGAAAGTTCACCAGGAAAACTTCTAGACTTATCTTTAAGCCCAACTATTTCCAATGCTTTCATAACTTTAGGTCTAATATCACTAGATTTCATTCCCGTACACTCTAGAGCAAAAGCAACATTTTCAAATGCTGTAAGTTTAGGTAAAAGTTTGAAATCTTGAAAAACTATACCAATTTTTCTTCTTAATTTATAAACATTACCATTTCTAAGTTTACCAACATTAACACCACCAACTACTACACTACCACTAGTAGGTTTTTCCTCTCTATATAATAATTTTATTAAAGTAGATTTACCACTAGCTGTCATTCCAATGATAAAAACAAATTCACCCTTATTTATAGTTAGAGAAGTATTAGCAACAGCTGTAACACCATTTTTATAAGTTTTATTAACATTTATTAATTCTATAAACTTCATTTATACTATCCTCCTTTATAAGTATAACATACATAAAAAAAAAATACTAGTATAGTAATGATCAAAAAAATTAAATAATTAAATTTTACTATCATAATTTCTTATATATTACTCCAATAAAAAACCATATTAAACATATGGTATATTTTTCTTTTTAAACCCACCTTGAGATTCAAAACAATCACAAATTATAAAAAATGCTTGAGGATCTACTTCTAAAATTCTATTTTTAAAATGATAATATTCTCTATTAGGTAAAACCGCCATCATTAATGTACTATCTTTTTTTGAATAACCACCTTTTGTAGGAAGTAATGTAAAACCTGTATTGAATTCTTTTAAAATAACTTGTTCTACTTCCTTTTCTTTAGAAGAAAAAACGTAAAATACTTTACTATTTGATATATCAAACATTACTTTATCTAATACTAATGATGATAAATAGAGAACTAATAATGCATAAATCATTAATTCTAAACCAAATACAAATCCCCCAACTATGATAATAAGGATATTCATAAATAACATTGATTGACCTTCTGGAAATTTAAAATATTTTGAAAAAATAGAAATCATAATATCTGATCCGCCCGTAGAGTAACCATATCTAAAAACCATTCCACTGGAAAGTCCAAAAGAAAGTGCTCCTAAAAGTGCTGTTATCCAAAAATCACTAAAATCCATATAAGGCAACAGATAAGTTGCTATTGGCAAAGATAACGTTATCATCACAGGATAAAGTATTGCTCCTAATATAGTATTTTTAGTTTTCTCTTTCCCCAAAAGTACATAACTAAGAAAAATCAAAATAGCATTTGACACATAAATAACAATAGAAGTATCCAATCCAAACAAATTGTTTAATATTATTGCAATACCTCCTACTCCACCAATAACTAAATTATTAGGTAAAAACAAAAGATTATAAGAGAAAGCAAGTAAAAAAACACTAAAAACGAAAAGTGTACCTCTTACAATAGTTTTAATAGTATCATTTTCACTCATAACTTACCTCTTTATTATAAATAATTATAACATATTTAAAATACAAAATACATATATTTTTATAGAAAGGTGATAATTATGAATCAAAATTACTATCAAAACCCTACGTTTCCTAATAACCAAACTCAAACTATACCTAATAATATAATTCCGATTGACGAACCTATAAATCCACTTCCAGAAACACAAATCAGTTATATTGAAAATATCCTACGTGATAATAGAGGTAAAGTAGTTAAAGCTTATGTATCATTTCCAGATAGTGATACGTGGAAAGATAAAGAATTTATCGGAAAAATTGAAGAAGCTAGCATAGATCATTTAATTATAAGCGACAATGTAACTGGTAATTGGTATTTGATAAAAATGCTTTATCTCGATTATATGGAATTTATGGAACCTATTACATATAAAAGACCAATTTAAAAGACTTAATAAACAAGTCTTTAATTAAAGCATAGTCATAAAATAATCAAAATTATTTTTTTCAAGTCCTAAATTACCATATTTACCATGTCCAGGATATATAGTTATATCATCTGGATATTTTTTTATTAACTCCAAACTTTTTTTCATAACTTCATTATCACTTTCATCTAAATCAGTTCTTCCTATAGTCCCTACAAAAAGAAAATCACCAGTAAACATAATTTTTTCCTCTGGATAATAAAATGTCAATGAATTATAATGATGTCCAGGAGTATTAATTACTTCCATTTTGCCAACATTATTATTAAAATCATTACACTTTATTTTAAATTTATTTTCAACTGTTCTAAGAGCCATAATATGATCAAAATGTGTATGTGTAACATAAATTCCAATAATATTTAACTTTTTTTCTTCGACAAAAGCAATAATTTTATCTCCTTCATCACCAGGATCAATAATTATTGCATTTTTATCTTTACTAACTATATAGCAATTTGTTTTTAAATAACCTACTTTTATAATATAAATTTCCATAAAAATAGCTTATCATTTATATTAAAAATTGTCAATTAACTTAATTATCGTTG
>CAYJEI010000011.1:8554-22581 GCA_964369155.1 uncultured Muribaculaceae bacterium
ATCATCATCGTTGTCATCACGATCATTATCATCATCGTGATCATCATTATCATCAAAATCAATAATTTCTAACTTTTTATTAACAATTTCACCTGATGTAGCATTGATAACATATTCATATTTTGTCGTAGTAGTTTCAAATTCTATTTCTATAAAAAGTTCGTAGTTTTCAACATCAAATTCTGCTTCGTAATCTAATATCATATCTTCAGAAACATTCGCATCAGCAAAAACTAAATCTTTTACCACGATATCAGAAACCATTATCTCAGCATTAACATCAAATTCAATATCTAAATCATCTAAATCAAAATTATAATTACCACTAAGCACTTTATGTAACTCAGAAATACTAAGTTTGCTTAATTCTTCAATAGTAAATTTATTATTAGCCCCAACAATTTTATTTATAAGCTCAAGCTTTCCTGTTGATAAATTATATTTTTCTGCATTTTTTTCAAGTTCGCTCGTAACATTAGTTGTTTGACCTATAACATTAGATTCTATATTTTGTGAGTTTAAATATTTTTCCACATCACTAGTTAAATCATTTCTCACAGTTTCAGCATTTTCACCAGCAGCAGAAACAAGTACAGAATTTTGAGATTCAGTTATATAATTATTATTAATCATTTCTCCTAAAATTTCATTAGTTGCAGTAGTAGCACTATCCCCAACAACATCAACATTTTCAACTATTTTAGTAGCATCATTATTAGTAGCAGTAATGTCTACTACTTGCCCACTACTATTAAGACCAAGCTCTACTCCAGGGTTAACATCTAAAGTTACAGTTGTTACCACAGAATTTTGTGCACCTACCACAACAAATACTGCTGCAACCCCAGCAACAGCCAGTCCTGACATAATTGAATATTTAAAAATATTCCTAAATTTTTTTTCATTACTATTCACCTTAAGAATAGTTCCTTCATTATTTTCCATTTTCCTTTTGATGGCTGAAAAATCAGATTTAATCATTTTATCAGTTACATCATTAACTTCATTTACATACTTTCTTTTCATGCCATATTTCCTTCCTTATATTTTTCTTTTATCCGCTTTATAGCACGGTTATACTTAGAGAGCACTGTTGATAAATTTAGTTCTAAGATTTGCGCAATTTCTCTAAACTTAAAATTTTCGACTGTAGATAACATAAATATTTTTCGTTCTTCATCAGTAAATTCATTTAGGATAGTATTAATTAAAACAACTTCATAACCTTTATCTTCTGTCTTTAGTTCATTTTCACATTCACTAATATCTATATTCACCTTGTTTTTCTTAGATTTTAATTTGTTTAAACATAAATTTTTAGTAATAGTTAAAATCCAAGACATTGCTTTTCTATTTGCTTTATACAAATGAGCATATCTATTTATATTTATAAAAGTATCTTGCATAACATCTTCAGCATCATTACTATTTTTCATATAAGATAATGCAAATTTATAAACATCTAATCTAACTAAATTATAAAGATCTTCAAGTGCATAATCATTTCCATCAGCAATTAAATTAATTAATTCATCAATATTTATCTTCATTTTTGCTCCCTTCATATATATAACAACCCGAAATACCTTTTTATTGCATAAAATTAAAATTAATCATTTATTTCGATCATATTGATATAACCATTTTCGTCTTTTTCATTTAAAACATTGTATTTAACAAAAGTGTTTTTGTCGAAAGATAACATTAAATTTTGTATATCCGTTATCTCAATATATACCGCATTATTATAACTAATTATAATATCTTTATTATATTTCTCTAAATTAGATATTACACCTTCCAAAATATTAGCAATTGTACTTCCACTTAAATAACCCATATTGTCTATACTAAAATTAAAGTTAGTACTAGATATATAAGAAATAATATTAATTTTATTAATATATCCATCTGCATCAATTTCGCTAGTTATATAATATTTTAGAGATAAATCACTTTCAACAATATTTTTAAAGGAAGTTATATCAGCAACTTCTTCTCCTTCAAAAACAATCACTATTTTTCTATCAGTATCATTAATATTTTCAACAACATGATCAAGCATAGTAGCAAGCATATTGGCACTTTGTTCACCAGTTTTATCAATTATAAAATTAAAATTATCAACACTTACTTGGTACTCATTATCATTTTTAGTTACTTCTGAAAAAATTGGTATAATAAACATTGTAACTACTATTATAATAAAAATAATAATAGGAACAAACATAAATAGCTTAAAAAAATTTATTTTTCCATCAATGTATACTACATTTTCATTAGAAGATAAACTTTTGTTTTTTTCAGATGCATGATTTGTTTCATCTAAAATGATATCATACTTACAATATTCACAATAATATATCTTAACATCTTTCTTTAAATCTATCTTAGCTCCACAATTTGGACATTTTGCAGCAAATAATCTCATACGCACACTCTCCTTAATTTTATAAAATAATTATAACATAATATCTTGAAAATATTTACACTAAATATAAGTTGTTATTTTCCAATTTATTTTATATAATATATATATTAATGGAGTGATAATTTTGAAGAAAAGCGGATTTATGGATGGAGCTTTTATAGCTACAGCCGCCATAATAATAACAAAAATAATTGGTATGCTATATGTTATTCCATTTTATGCTATAATCGGAGAACGTGGCGGATCATTATATGGATACGCATATAATATTTACAATTTATTTCTAATAGTATCCTCAGCAGGTATACCACTTGCAATTAGCAAAATAACAAGTGAATATAACGCTTTAGGGAAAACTAAAGAAAAAACTTATATGTACAATACTTCTAAAAAATATATAATATTTTTTTCTATAATATGCTTTTTAATTTGTTTCTTCGGAGCTGAAGCAATCGGAAAATTTATAATAGGAGACATGACTGGTGGAAACACTATTGAAGATATCGCCACAGTAATCAGAGCTGTTTCAATAGCACTTTTAATAGCACCTATTCTTAGTATTTATAGAGGTTATTTACAGGGACACAAATTTATTGCTGCTTCATCATTTAGTCAAGTTATTGAACAAATTATACGAATTATTATTATTATTATCGGAAGTTATTTAGCTATTGAAATATTTAATTTATCAGTAACAACAGCAGTAAGTATTGCTATATTAGGAGCTGCTGCTGGTGCTATCATCAGTTATATTTATTTATATCATAGATCAAAAATAATTGATAAAAACAAAGAATCTTTAGAACTAGATAAAACAGAAAAAAAACTAATTACAAAAAAACTATTTATTTATTGCATACCATTTATAGCCGTAAATTTGTCATATTATTTATATACATCTACAGATATGATACTTATGATTAGAACTCTAGATTATATTGGTTATGATGCAGTAGATATAGAGCATATAAGCAGCATATTTACCACTTGGGGAAGTAAACTGATTGCAATTATTACATCACTTGGAACAGGATTAGTAATAAGTTTAATACCAAATATGGTAGCCGCATATGCAAAAAATGAAAATGAAAAAGTAAATGAACAATATGGAAAAGCCATAGAAGTACTACTTATAATTGTTTTACCATTAGCTATTTTTCTTAGTATTCATTCAAATGAAATATGGAAGATATTTTATGGAGAAAGCCATTACGGACCAATAATATTTAGATATACTTCTCTAGTAGCATTTATAGATTGTTTATATCTGATAATGGGATGTATTTTACAAAATTTAAATAAAAACAAACTTATATATATAACCATAGCACTCGGGCTTGGTTTAAATGCACTACTGGACGTACCGCTAATGTTATTATTTGATCATCTAGGAATACATGCTTTCTATGGGGCAATTACTGCAACACTATTAGGTTATAGTATTTCAGTACTATACGGTGCAAAAAAATTAAAAGAAGAAGAAAACATGCGTTATAGTTTTAAAAAAATATCTAAAAATTTATTCATAACTTTAATCACATTAATACCGCTAAATATTTTATTAGGAAGTATACTAAACAACATAAACAATAGACTAACTCTAATATTAGTTATTGGATTATTTGGACTACTTTCAGTTAATATATATTATGTAATTAATAATAAATTATTAGAAAACATTTTCGGTAAAAATATGATCAAAAAAATTATAGGAAGGGAAAATAAAAAATGAATATAATAATAATTATCTTAATAATAGTAATAATAATATCACTATTAGCTAGTGTATATATATCAACATTTAATAAACTACAACATTATAAAACTAGAATCGAAATATCAGAAAATCAAATAGATGAAGCATTAAGAAAAAAATTCGATATAATTTGTGAATTAAATACTGAAATAAAAGATGTTGCAGATAATAAGGATTACTTAAAAGAATTTACAAATTTGAAAAATCAAAAACTTACAAACTATGATACAGATAGAAAATTAATAGATGCTGTTAACATTGTAAGAGAATTAAAAAATGATTATAAAAAATTAAATAACGATCATTTCAACAAAAAATTCAATGAAATTAGAAAAATTGATGAAAATTTAACATCAGCTAAAAACTTTTATAATAAATATACTTCTGAATTAAATACAATAATCAGAAAATTTCCAAGCAATATTGTCGCAAAAAATCATAAATTTAAAATAAAATTATATTTTGACAATAAAAATATGCAAGACGCAGTAATTGATGACTTTAAATTATAGTCGCCAATTTATGCCTTGCATATTTTTTTTTATTAAAAATTCATTTGCTCTAGAAAATACTTTACTTCCAAAAAAACCATTTCTAGCTGAAAAAGGAGAAGGATGAACAGATTCTAAAATCAAATGTTCACCGTTAGTAATAAATTTTTTCTTTTCTTTAGCAAAATTACCCCAAAGAATAAATACAACTGGTTTATTTCTGTTATTTAATATTTTTACTATTTCATCTGTTAATAAATGCCATCCTATATTCTTATGACTTCCAGGTGTATCTTTTTTTACTGTCAATACAGAATTTAACAATAAAACTCCTTCCTTAGCCCAAGAGGTTAAATCTCCATGATTATCATTATGTATATTTAAATCATCATTTAATTCTTTAAAAATGTTTTTAAGTGATGGAGGTATTTTATTATTTCCTTGTACTGAAAAAGATAATCCATGTGCTTGATCCTTACCATGATAAGGATCTTGACCAATTATAACTACTTTAGTATTTTCAAAACTAGTGAGTTTAAATGCATTAAACAAATTTTCTTTAGTTGGATAAATTTCTTCACTATTATACAAATCACTAATTTTATTATATAAACAATTAAACTTTTCACTCTTAAAAATATTATTAAGAACAATATCCCAATCATTACCTATCATTTGTGATAGGCCTCATTATTATTAATTTTAAACGCCCTATATATTTGTTCTAATAAAACACCTCTAAATAATCCGTGAGGAAGTGTAAAATCCGAAAAACTAATTAATTCATTAGCATTATTCTTAACACTTTCATGAACTCCAAATGACGATCCTATAATAAACGTAACTGTACTATAATGATTAAATAATCCTATTAAATGTGACGAAAACTTTTCACTTGAATATCTTTTTCCATGTATATCTAAAACAATATTATAATCACTATTTCTTAAAACTTTTTGTAAATTAACAGCTTCTTTATTAAGATCATTAATATCATCTAAATTAATAATTTCAATTTTATGATATTTACTTAATCTTTTTAAATAATCATTAATTAAATCATTTAAATAACTTTCTTTAATTTTTCCAAAACATATAATTTTTATCATAATGATATAACCTCACTTACTTCATCTTGCATAGCGCACTTAATATCACATATATCAATTTCATAATCAATTAAAGTATTGGTAACAGTTTCAAGTGCTATTTCAGGATTATTATTAGTATCACTTAAATGAAATAATAGTATATTTTTAGTTTTAGGACCTATTAACTTAGTTAAATAAAATCCAGCTTGTTTATTTGATAAATGCCCTTCATCACTAATAACTCTTTTTTTAAGAAAACTAGGATAAGGTCCATTTTCTAATAATTCTATATCATGATTACTTTCAATAAAGAAAACATCACTATTTTCAAAGTATTTAAAATTCTTTCTATTAATATATCCAGTATCAGTTATAAAAGAAAATTTAGATTCATCATGTATTACAACATAATTTCTAGCATCAGGTGAATCATGACTAACTTTAACAGACTGAACATGAATTCCATCAATAGTAATATTGTCTTCAAATATTAAAATCCTATCGAAATCTTTCAAATTATCAAGTTCAAAAAACAATTTATTAGTAATACATAATATTGCATCACTTTTTTTAAGAACATCTTTAAGAGCAGAAATGTGATCTTTATGTGTATGAGTTATAAAAATATACTTGAGTTTTTTTATGTCATAATCAATTTCACTAAGTGCATTATTTAAATATTTAAAATTCTTGCCTGCATCAAATAATATATATATACCATTTATATCAACAAATACACTATTACCTTTAGAGCCACTACACAAACTGCATACTCTCATTATCCACCATATAATATTCTATAAGGATCGTAATAAGTTACATGCTGACCACTATAAGGTCTTCCTTGAGTAAATTCTAAATGTAAATGTGTTCCAAATGACCAACCAGTATTACCCATACCACCAATATGTTGGCCACCATAAACAGTATCACCAGTGCTAACTTTTAACGACCCAGTAACCATATGTAAATATGTAGAATAGTAACCATTTCCATGATTTATTATAATATAGTTACCTTGACCACCAGAACCCCATCCAGCGTATACAACAGTTCCATCTGCTATTGCATATATTGGAGAATTGTATCCAGTCCCAGAAAAATCTGTTCCCTTATGTGCATAACCATCACGCCATTCATTAAATGGACTAGTTACTATTGCACCTGAATTTGTAGGTAAATGAAAATCGAATCCAGTATATACATAATACTGCATACTTGTAGTACCTGCACCTCCCGAATAACTTGGACCTACAACAGTAACTTTATCTACAACTTCTCTAATAACAACTGTTTCTTCTTCAATAATTTCCAATTGCTTTGATTGAAGTCCATTAGTAACTTTATATTCTTGAGTTACTTTTTGAAGACCAGTCACACCATCAGTAGTAATCTCAGAATATCCTACACTTTTAGAGTTATCTAGTTCAGTTTTACTTTGAAAGTCTATCTCAACTTCCTCAATCTTTCTTACATCATAAGTAAAGTTTAAAACCGGATCCAAAAGAGTAACGTTAACTTCACTTCCAATAGATAAAAGAGTATCAGGGTCTCTATATTCAGGATTAGCAATCAAAAACTCTTTTGTATTTAATTTATTAGCTGCTGCAATAGATGCTATAGTATCACCTAACTCAACAGTATAACTATTTAACACTTTATCTGGACCAAATAGTAAATATTGTGACAAATCATTAACATCAGTATAAATTTTTTCATTAACACTAATATAACTTTCATATAAAGAAATATTTTCTTCAAAATACATTGCCTCTATATATTCACCATAATCAACAATTTCTTCTTGAGTTTTATTAATATAGTTATTATACAAGGTTTCATCTATAAATGCAGTTACAAAATTATGTATAGCATCATCAAATATTTGTTTGTCTAAAACATTAATTATAATAGGATCAGATTCCTCTTCACCTTCTAAAACTGGCATTTTTATGGTATAAGTATATCCTTTAATTGTAAAATCATCTGATTCCTCAATTTTTTCATAAATTTTTTCAACATCAGACATAGTAGCATTATAAGTATTTACTTTAACTATTTCTATATCAGAAGGCGGATATACATAATCAACATTATAATCAACTTTAATTTCTTTTTGTTCTTTATTAATTAAATCGTATAAATCATCTTCACTATCAATATAACCTATTACATCTCCTGCTAAATATATTTTATATAGGCTATCAGCATAATTTATTTTTTCAATTGAATTGTCTAATATATATAAACCAATAACTAAAATACATAAAACAAAAGAAATAATATAACTTTTAATATTCATTATTCATCATCCTTTTTTATATTAACTACATTTTTAAATGAACTTGTTGGTAAATCAAATAATAAATCAACAGTTCCAAGACCACCTTTTCTGTGCTTTGCAATTGAAAGCTCTGCAGGAACAATTTTAGAGTTAATATCTTTCTTTTCATAATAATCTTTACGATTAATAAATAAAACCATATCAGCATCCTGTTCCAATGATCCAGATTCACGTAAATCAGCAAGCATTGGTTGATTACTTTCTCTTTTTTCTGCACTACGTGAAAGCTGAGATAAGGCAATAACTGGTACATTTAACTCCAAAGCCATAGTTTTAAGACTTCTAGATATCTCAGAAACTTCTACTTGTCTAGATTCAACTCTTCTACTACCACTATTAACCAACTGTAAGTAGTCAATTATAACAAGTGCAAGACCATGCTCACTATTAGCAAGTCTACGGCATTTAGCTCTTATTTCTGCAGCAGTAACACCAGCATTATCTTCTATAAAAGTATTTGTTTCACCTAATTGACTAATTGCTTCGTTATATCTTTTCCAGTCATTTTCTTGCATATTACCAGTCTGAAGTTTATTACTATCAATCTGTCCAACAGATGCAATCATACGATTTACAAGCATTTCAGCTGGCATTTCTAAGTTAAATATAGCAATAGCTTTATCAGTAGTAGATGCAGCATATGCAGCCATATTAAGTGCAAGAGCAGTTTTTCCCATACCTGGTCTAGCTGCAAGTATAATAAGTTCACCACCTTGAAAACCTGTAGTGATTTTATCAAAATCAAATAATCCAGTTTCAAGGCCTGTAATAGGTTTTTTATTCTTAGCTAGTTCCTCTAATTTTTCTTGAGCCCTTCTAAGTACTTCATGAATAGGAACAAATTCCCCAGCACTTCTACTTCTAGCTACATTTAAAATATTTTTCTCAGAATAATCAAGTAGAGAGTTAACACTTTCTTCATCATAAGCTTTAGTAACAATATCAGTTGCAGCTTCAATCAAATTTCTTCTAACAGCTTTTTCTTTAACAATAGACATATAATGATTAAGATTAGCGCTAGTAACAACTGAATCTATAACTTCTGCTAAATAATCAAGACCAACTTCATTTAGTTTTTTTACTTTGTCTAATTCATTTTTAACTGTAGTTACGTCTATAGGCTCATTAATTTTATGCAGTTCTACGATAGCATTAAATAAAACTTTATTACGATTATCGTAAAACATCTCAGGAAACATTTCTTCACAAATACGATCAACATCATATTTATTAATAAATGCTACTCCAAGAACACTCATTTCTGCTTCGTTATTACTCGGCATCACTCTAGCCATATTAACCTCCTATTTTTCTAAAATAATTTTAACATTAAAACTTACTTTCTTATGAAGTTCTAATTTAACAATATGTGTTCCAAGAGATGACAAATGTTCATTTAAATGAATACATTTTTTATCAATTTTATAACCCATTTCTTTTAATTTTTCATTAATTTGTTTAGTAGAAATACTGCCAAAAACCTTATCGTCTTTACCAGTACTAACTTTGAATTTAATTTCTTTATTTTCAAGCTTTTTCTTAACTAAATTAAGTTCAGCCACTAAAGAATCTTCTTTATTTTGTCTATCAGTAAGTTCAATATTAAGTATTTCACCACTTCTTTTGCTAAATGGAACAGCAAGCTTATTTTTAATTAAAAAATTATTTGCATAACCATCACTTACTTCAATTACATTGTCTTTTTTGCCTTGACCTTTTACATCTTGTAGTAAAATAACTTTCATTTCATATACCTCCCTAAGTATTAACATTATAGCATATATATAAAAAAAAATAAACCACTGTAGGGTTTATTTAACGTATGGTACTAACGCCATAAATCTCGAAAGTTTTATTTGATTAGCAATATGTCTTTGATGCTTAGCACAAGCTCCGCTCATTCTTCTTGGTAAAATTTTACCTTTATCATTAATATATTTATTGATAATCATAACATCTTTATAATCTACGCTTTTTCCAGCGCACATTTGACATATTTTTTTCTTTCTTTTATAAAATTCAGCCATTTGCTTTTGTTTTCCTTTCCTTAAAACGGTAAGTCATCACTAGATAAAGTGATTTCATCACCAAAATCTTTATAAGGGTCACTAGAAACATCAGTAGTTTGAATATTAGATGAAGGAGTATCAAATGAAGGCATATCATATGATGATGCACTACCTTGAGCAGATGAACCATTACTTGATGACCCACTTCCACTTCCAGCAAATTCAAAAGATTCTACTACAACATCAGTTGTATATCTTTTAACTCCATCTTTTTCATAACTGCCGTTTTGGATACGCCCAGTAACTAATATTTGACTACCCTTACGGCAATATCTATTAATAACACCAGCAGTATTTCCAAATGACACACAATTAATAAATTCTGCGTCTCTTTCTCCATTACGATTAGCTCTTTCAGCATTAACTGCTATAGAAAATCTTGTAACTTCTAAATTATTACCAGCCATTCTACTTTCGGGGTCTCTAGCAAGTCTTCCCATTAAAATTACTTTATTCATATTATTTATCCTCTAATTTTAATATTAAATGTCTCAAAATATTTTCATTAATTGAACATTTTCTATCGAACTCTTTAATAACATCGTTACTAGCTTCACAAATAATTAAATAGTAAGCTCCGTTAACTTGTTTTTTAATTTCATAAGCAAGTTTTTTCTTACCTAAGTCTTTAAATTCAATAACTTTTGAATCACCGTTAATTAACATCTTAGCGTCTTCAGCTATTTTTTTAATAGCATCATCTTCCATAGTAGTTTTAACGATAAACATGATTTCATATTTAGTCATATAAACACCTCCTCTTGGTCATTTGGCTTTACATCAAGTATAAAGCAAGGAGTAAATAATTACTCGCAATTATTATAACAAATAAACTAAATAAAGTAAAGTAATACCATTAAGAAAACTTAGTTTATACCAAGTTTATACATTAAATCTAAAATAACAAATGTCACCATCTTGCATTTCGTATTCTTTACCTTCAATTCTTAGTTTTCCAGCTTCTTTTACTTTAAGCTCAGTTCCATATTCCTCTAAATCAGTAAAACTAGTGACTTCAGCTCTAATAAATCCTCTTTCAATATCTGAATGAATTATACCAGCACACTTCGGAGCCTTAAAACCTTTTCTAAAAGTCCAAGCTCTTACTTCTTGAACACCAGCAGTAAAATATGTAGCAAGTCCCAAAAGATCGTAAGTAGCAAAAATAAGTTTATCAAGACCAGAATTAGTAATACTAAGCTCTTCTAAAAACACTTTCTTTTCCTCATCTTCTAAACTAGCAAGCTCAGATTCTAGTTTAGCGCACATAACAATAACACCAGCACCTTCAGATTTAGCATATTCTTTCACTTTTAAAGTATAAGCATTATCACCAACAACAATATCTTCTTCACTGACATTAGCAGCATATATTATATGTTTCAAAGTTATAAAATTAAAATTTTTAATTTTTTCAAGTTCATCATCATTTAAACACAAACTTCTAAGTGCTTTGTTTTGTTCTAAAGCATCTTTACATATTTTTAAAATTCTTACTTCTTCAAGGGCTTCCTTATCTTTTGTAGCAATTGCCTTTTTTTCTATTTTATCAATTCTTGCATTAACAATTTCTAAATCACTTAAAATAAGTTCTATGTTAATAATTTCGATATCTCTAACTGGATCAGTAGCACCACTTACGTGAGTTATATTTTCATCATCAAAACATCTCACTACTTCTACAATAGCATCTACACTTCTAATATGTGATAAAAATTTATTCCCAAGCCCTTCTCCCGAAGCAGCTCCTTCAACTAATCCTGCAATGTCTATGAATTCAAAAGCAGTTGGAATGGTTGATTTTGGGTTATATACCTCTTTTAAAAAATCCAATCTAGTATCAGGAACTAATACTACCCCAACATTTGGTTCAATAGTAGCAAACGGATAATTAGCAGCTAAAATATTCTTTTTTGTAATTGCATTAAAAAGAGTTGACTTTCCCACATTTGGAAGCCCAACTATTCCTGCTTGTAAACCCATAATAAATCACTCCTCTAAGTTTTTTCCAAAAGTAGTATAACATAAATTTCTAATAATGTATATACATAAAAAAACTAGATATTTCTAGTTTTATAATGCTACTCCGCCACCTAAACCTAAAGGTAAATTTGTTATATAAAATAATATAATAATTAACAAATATAAACAAAATACAGCTAAAGCATAAGGTAACTGAAGTTTAATAGCTTGCATTATTCCAATAGACCCATTCTCTTGTTGATATTTTTCTACATAAGCTATATACACAATAAAATAAGCTAATAAAGGCGTCAGACCCATCGAAACACTTTCGCCTAATCTAAAAACAAATTGTGCAAATTCAGGGGCAATTCCTGAATTCATAAATTGAGGAATTGCAGTACTTGCTAGTATTGGCCATTTTATAATAGAAGATGGCACAAAAAATGTTGAAATAACACTTATAATAAATAATAATATAACAAGAGGCAAGCCAGTAAAATTACTATCTCCAATAATATTAGCAAAATAAGTTACGATTACATTTCCAATATTTGATTGTTTAAAAATATTAACAAGCATAGATGCAACAAATACTAATAATAAAGTTTTACCAATACCATCTAAATCGTATCCCATACAATCAATAATATCATTGTTGTTTTTTATAGATTTAGACCCTATTCCATAAAACAAACCTAATATTATAAAAAACATTGCAATTATAAATACAAAACCATTAGTAAAAAATGACTCATAACTAAATAACTTATCAATATATAAATATTGAGTATTATCTAAAAAGTTCCCTGAAAATGGAAGTCCCGGAATAATATTATAAATTATAATGATAAAATATATTAAGCCAAATATTAAAGATAATATTAAACCTCTATACTCTTTCTTAGTAACAATGTCTTCTTCTAAAATGGATTCAGGGAAATCATATTTAGGTAATTTTTTTGCTATATGATTTTCAGTAATTCTTGTAAGAATAACAGCTGTCAATAAAATAAGTAATATACTAACTATCCAAAAAGCATATACACCAAATGTATAATTAACATCCAATACACTTGAATTTAACAATGTAGTATTTCTAAGCGAAGAATCAATAGCTGTAAATATAACTGATAAGCCAGTACCAGTAGTTAATGCTCCAAATGATGCAACAATACCTATATATGGATTTCTCTTACCATAATAGAAAAATAATGATGTCAGAGGAATAAAAACTAAGTAAGCAATGTCCCCAATTATACTAGCCAATAAGCAAATTAAAATCAGTGTAAATGTAACAGATGTTTTTTTTGCTTTTTTCGTTAATAGTGTAACAATTGTTTGTAAAAATCCACTTTTATCCATTATACCAATTCCTATTAATATAATTATTAAATTTGTAAGTACAGTAAAATTAGCAAAATTAGATACTGAAGATGTAAATATATATTTCAGACCACTTAAACTAAATAATGATTCCACTGATTCTGTAACCGGCGTATAATCTCTAGTAATTTCAGAAAAAACATTATATGTTGATTGAGAACTAAACAGAGATAAAATAAAGCTAATAACAATCGTTACCAAACAAAGAACCATAAAAGTCATTACTGGGTGAAGTTTAACAAATTTCTTAGTTTTCTTCATTTTTAATCACCTTCTTTAATTTTTTCAAAAACACCAATCTATCTAACATAATTTCTCTACCACAACTGTCACACTTGATTTTTACATCAACGCCCACTCTTGTAATTGTCCACATATTAGAACCACAAGCATGTCCTTTTTTCATAATAACTTTATCATTTAAATTAAATTTCAAATCCATTAGTCTTCATCAACCTTTACATTCATAAGTTCTAATATTCTAAGTAAATCTTTTT
>CAYJEI010000012.1:0-3466 GCA_964369155.1 uncultured Muribaculaceae bacterium
TAGCATTGTGTATTTTTCTAATTTCTTTTCGTAAGCTCTATCATTACCAGTATATGTTCTATCAAGTTTAACAGCATCTTCTTCAAGTGCATTACCTATTCTAGCAAGAATTTTTTTAATAAATGTTTTCTCTGTTCTACCAAAACCGTTATTTTCACTTATAATATTAGTTTTATCATCTACTAAATAAATACATTTTTTAATAGTTTTTTTATTTTCAATTTCTAAAACACTGTCACTATATATATTATAATATCTAGATTCAATATAAGATTTAATCAAAACTTTTTTTATAGAAGATTCGTTAGTCTGTAATTTAGTTTGATCTAAAATAATATCAATCATCTTATTAATTTCTTCTTCTTTAATAACAATACTTCTCGAAATTATGTTTTTACTTTTTTTATGTTCTGGTTTATTAAAAATCATTTCTAATTTCAATTCATTTTCATCTTCAATTGTTTCAGGTTCATCATTTTTATCTTCAGCAACAACTTTTTTCTCTTCAAATACTTCCTCTTCAGGAATTTCTTCCACAGGAGTTTCATATACACTATTAGCAAAAGGCGCTTCTTCATCTACTGGAATTGATATTTTACTAAACTGAGTCAAATCAACTTTAGCATCTTCATAAACTGGTTCATAAGAAGACTCTGTTTCTTCTTCATACTCTGGTTCATAATTTGAAGTTACATCAATATCTAACTCATCATTATCAGAATCTGCAATTACATCTTCTTCCTCTTCTGTAACAGAAACTTTTCTAAAGAACATTGTCTTACTAAGCTCTTCCTCAGTTTTTTTATTATCGCTATTACTTTCAGTTATTTCTTCATCTCTTTTTTCATCATAATCAGCAAATTTAGATCTAGTCATATTTTCAAAAGTCTTACCTTCATTTTCTTCTGAAAAAAAAGTACTTTTATTATTATGTGACTTTTTATCTTTTAATAATTTATTAATTATTTCCTTAAGTTTATTAAACATTTCTTTACCTCTTTTATTCTTATTTTTATCAAAATTCGCATTAAATAAATACAATGTCACTATAAGCGCTATTAAAACATATGGATTAAACAATGTTATCCTAAAAAAACCAAATAAAGGAATTACACCAACTACCTCACCAATTATTTGACTTAATACAATTGGATCATCTTCTTTATTATTTGCATCCCCTTTTGTAACATATGTTTCATTATATCTTTCTATAATTCGGTGTGTAATAAAATTATTGTCTTGTTTAAATGTAACAATATCATTTAACTCCAGTTCATTACTATTCTTAACAATTATCCAGTCACCTTTACTAATTTCAGGTTCCATACTTCCAGTCTGCACTTCAAATACCGAATAGCCAAAAAAACTTGAATAATCATTACCTAAAATTTTAACTTGAACTACGTTATAAATAGAAATTAATAATATAATACCAAAAAGAAATATTAAAACATCTAGTATAACATTGCCAATTTTACCACTACTAAGTTGTTTTAACTTTCTCTGAATCATACAAACCTTCCTACTCTATAGACTATACTACTATATAATAGTATCATATAAGACAAAATTTGACAATTACTTTCGACAAAAATTTAAATTAATTTCAATATATTTATATACGCATGTAAACAAATAAAAAAGTAGCTTACCAACTACTACTACTTTTTTTAGGTTCCTCTGAACCAAACTTAATTTCAACTACTAAAGAATAAATTTGATAAATAAATATTAAGAAACAAGGAACTACAATCACAAAGAAAAATACCCAAGTTGATTGTAAAATATTAATATATGTTCCTAAACCTTCATAAACTCCTGTTTCATGACCAGCAATAAACTTGCTAGAATACATTGCTCCATTTTCCATGCTTATAGCATCTTCATCTTCATATACTGAACCAACATTTCCTAACTCTATTGTAACTACATTATCTTCTTGAATTTGAAAAACAAAAATTTCATCTCCTACATTAGTCTTAGATAAAGGCTTTTTATCTACCAAAACCAAATCTCCTTCTTTGTACTTATCGCTAGATATTTCGTCATCTATTATTATTAAAGAAGTTTCACCAAATTGAGTTACTCTAAACTCTTTATTCATATTAAGTAAAAGTACTGACATTGAAATTGCAAAAGCAAAAAATATCAGTATTAATATTATTTTTATTATCTTGAATATAGTTTTCATATATACCACCTAACTACAAATAGCGAAGCTATATTGCCCTAGAATAAATATAACATAGTTAATAATTATTATCAAGAAAAAAAATGAAATAAATTTTCATTTTTTACATTTCAGTAGGGATTTCAATACCTATAATAAATAAGAAATCTTTAATAATTTTATTTGAAGTATCCAAAATTGTTAAATAATCATTTCTTTTAATTTCATCCTTTTCAGTTAAAACTATATTGTTTGTATAAAATAAATTAACTTCTGAAGCTAGATTATATACATAATCACATATATAATTTGGTTTTCTCTCTAAATATGCTAAATCAAGCACTCTAGTACTCTCTAATATTTTTAATCTTAATTTTAAATCAAAGTCGTTATAAATATTATCCGATAAATTTATATTATAATTTGCATTTTTCAATATCTTATTTACCCTTAAATACGTATAAATCAAATATGGACCAGTTTTTCCAGTAACTTCTGAAAACTTATTTAAATCAAATATATAATCTTTTTCATACGCTGTTTGTAAATCAGCAAATTTAAGAATTGATCTAGTAATTAAAAGTAAATCTTCAGAACTTAAACTCTTATTTTCCTCTCTTTTATTAACAAAAATATTTGTCGTATCAAAAATTAATTCAGACAACTTAGGGCTTTTTCCACTACGAGTTTTATATGGTTTATTATCTTCTCCATTAGCAGTTCCATAACCTAAGTGTTCAAGAGATTTATACGAAAACAAACCACCTTTATCACTAGCTCTAAACACTTGTTCAAAATGCAACTTTTGCCTTAAATCAGTAACATAAATAATTCTATCAGCTTTAAATAATTTTTTTCTCTGATAAATAGTAGCAAGATCAGTTGTACCATATAAATATGCACCATTGCTTTTTTTGTAAATTAGTGGTGGCATTTCAACTTTATCATCTTCTTTTTTAACATTAATAACAAGTGCTCCTTGACTTTCTTCAATAATATTTTCTAAAATCTTAGTAGTTGCATCAATATATTCAAATGAATGAGATTCACCATACCAATAATCAAACTCAGTTCCTAATACTTTATAATTTTTTTTCATATCTTCTATAGAAATTTCACATATTTTTTTCCATAAAGTAGTATAAAGTTCATGTCCTTCTTGTAATTTTTTAGTTATAAAGGCACACTCATCTTTTATAATCTCATCTTCCTTACAAAGAGCACTCATATAAGGATATGTTTCATCTAAATATTGTATAGATAAATCTGTAACTGATTTTTTATCTTCCAAAATTT
>CAYJEI010000012.1:3476-21189 GCA_964369155.1 uncultured Muribaculaceae bacterium
CCTATATCCCCTAAGTGAACATCTGTAATTACATTATGACCATAATACTCCATCAATCTTTTAACAGCCTCACCTATATTAGTAGTTCTCATATGACCTACATGTAATGGTTTAGCAACATTAGGTCCACCATAATCAACAACTATTGTTTCTTTATCTACTTTTTTAATATAATTTTTTATATTTTCATTATAATTTATAACATTTTTATTTATAAATTTATTTGACAATTTCAAATTTATAAACCCAGGTGGACAGAACACTGCTTCCTTAAAGTAATCATTAAATTCTGGAACTTTATTTAGTTCGTCCACAACTTCATTACCCAATATTAAAGGATTTTTACCTAAAATTTTACTTACTTTAAAAATATCATTACATTGATAATCACATAATTCTGGTTTATTGCTCGTTGTTATACCAATTGATTCATTGTAACCTACTTTTTTAAATACTTTTTCCAAAACACTTTTTAATTCATCTAAATACATATATATTCCTCCTATAATAAAAAAAGCCTTACTAATATATAAGGACGAATAACAATATCCGCGGTACCACCTTATTTATAGCTTGGCTATCACTTCTTTTTTAACGCATAAGCTGCGGGATTTAATCCTGCTATGAAAATTCATTCATAAGACTATATTGTTACTTACACTAACCGTAACCTCACTTAATTATAGCTTCCTTATTACTACTTCTTCGTTTGCATTTATAAGATTATTATATCATTAAATTGATTTTTGTCAATCATTTACCCGATACTAACACTTTCAAATTTTTAAACAAATAATCAAACAAATTAGCTTTTGGAACATTTTCTTTTACAATAACAGCAACAGTTTTTACAAGATTACCTTCATTATCAATGACACTAACTTGACCTACAACATCCAGTGCATTTACTGGAGCTTTAATACTTTCAACTTTTATATTAAAATCATATTTCTTTTCACTATCAGTTATATTTTGTAAATCCGATAAATCTTCTTTTAGGTATACATCAATTGAATCTATTTTTCCGCCGATTACTTCGATTTTACCTAATGATTGATCTTTTTCTTTAATTAAGTTAAGTTTAAAAGAATTAAAACCATAATTAAGTAAACTTACTGTATCAGTACTTCTAAGATCAGAAGTATCTGCTCCCATAACAACAGAAATAAGTCTCATATCATTTTTCATTGCTGTACTAGTTAAACAATAACCTGCTAAATCAGTATAACCTGTTTTCAAACCGTCAACACCATCATAAAATCTTATCAATTTATTTGTATTAACAAGCCAAGTTTGACTGCCATCAGGTTTATTTAAATATTCTTCATAAATACTTGTATATTCAATTATATCTTCATATTTCAAAAGTTCTTTTGCCAATAATGCCATATCATAAGCTGATGAATAATGATTATCCTCATCAAGTCCATGAGGATTCATAAAATTAGTATTAACACAACCCAGAACTTTACACTTATCATTCATCATATCTACAAAAACACTAATGTTTCCTGCAACTTTTTCTGCTAACGCTACTACAGCGTCATTTCCACTTGCTATAGCAACTCCTTTCAAAAGTTCAGAAACTTTATAAATTTCACCCGCTTCTAAAAATACTTGACTACCACCCATAGAAGCAGCAGATTCACTTACAGTAACTTCATCATCATAACTAATTTTTCCTGTATCAATAGCTTCCATTATCAAAAGCATACTTGCAATTTTTGTCATTGAAGCAGGAGACAATTTTTCATTAGAATTTAAATCATATAATATTTCACCAGTTGTATACTCCATTAATATAGCACTTTTAGAATTTGGAGTTAAATTTTCTTCTGCTTGTATGTTTAATATACATCCAAATAAAAACATAATTCCTATTAATAGTTTTTTCATACTACAAACACCTCTAATAAAAATTATGTTAAATACCAATATATATACCTTAAATAAATATTAAGACTAAAAATACAATAACTACAATAGCAATTAATACATATTTTAAACTTATAAAACCACTTTCGTTTACGGTATCTTCTTTTTTTCTTTCTCTTACGTATACATGTTGTTTTGTTCTACTATATTCTGAGATATATAATTCTTTAGCTTTAGGATGAACAATATTAGCTTCAAAATTCCCATTATTAGCAGCAATATATTCTTGATTATCCCTATTTCTATTAAAGTATAACTGAATCATTACAGTTTCACAATGAAGAATTATGTTCATATCTTCTGCAGAAAGTCCTTCATATTTAACTTCTGATAAGTCATATAACTCATCACTTGTTAAATTCTTATCACTACTAACATTTTGAAAATCTCTATTAATACTTAGTTTTTTATATTGATCTTCCAAGTTTCGAAAACTATTATCTCCATAATAACTATTGAAATGATTTTTAAGAGTACTCATACCATCCGTTGATAAGCTCATCCTTACAACTTCACTTATTTGGATATCAGAAAGTAACGCAACTAAATTAAGCATTGACGAATTAACTGGCTTATCAGTGACATCGGCATTATATACTTGACTATCAGAAGTTAAATGTAAAGCATTACTAGGATTATTTGAAACTTCAAGAGCTATTTCAGTAATATAACTAGATGTTGAATCTTTAGCAAAAGAATTACTATCTTGTAGAGCATCTTCTTTAGAAAAATAACAACTATTTTGCAACTCTTTAGTAAGTTCTCGGAAAACCACTTTCTTATTGCTTTTAAAATCATTCTTTGGAGCATAATAAAAAGTATTACCACTAACATGAGTTTTATTAATTGCAAAATCAAGAACTTCAACACTTTGAAAATTTGTAGCAAAGAAAGCTAATATCTTATTTATATCAATTTTAAAAAAATCGGATAATTTATTTAAACTATCTAAGTAATCCGCTACTATCAGCACTAATTCCTCAGGCATATTACTTTTTCCAAAAACATTTTTAACACTATCAATATAACCAACTGATTTTAAATATTCTAATTTATCATTATTCATATATAACCTCACATATCATAATTACAGTATACTATAAATATTAATATTTGTAAAAAAAAGAATAATTAGCATTCCTAATTATTCTTACTAAAAAAATTTTTAATACAATCTAAAATTTTTTTCATATTGCACCTCTAACAAACTATATGAATATAAAAATCATTTATAACTTTTTTAGCTCGGTTTTTATTTTTTCTAAATCATTTAATTCTAAAATAACATTAATTTTTTCCTTTTGAAATAAACATTTTAAATAAGATTCATACTCTTCAAGTTTATCTTCAGTTTGATTAATTGATTTAGAAACAAATGCTCTAGACACTTGTTTTAAATCAGCAATTTCTTGTAAACTTAAATTTTCTTCATAATAAAGTTTAAAAATATCTTTTTGATTTTCAGTAAATAAATTACCATAAATATCAAAAAGTTTATTAAAATATATCAGTTTATCCATATTACATCAAATCCTTAAATAATCCATAAATATAATTTTCTATATCAAAAGTTTTTAAATCTGTCATCTTTTCTCCTAATCCAACAAATTTAACTGGAAGTTTAACTTTTTCTTTTATCGCCAGCACTATTCCACCTTTAGCAGTTCCATCTAGTTTTGTTAGTACTATACCTGTAATATCGGTAATTTCTTTAAAATGCTCAGCTTGCATAATTCCATTTTGGCCTGTAGATGCATCAATAACTAAAAGAGTTTCATGAGGAGCATTATCAATTTCTCTACCTATAATTTTATTAACTTTTTCTAATTCTTTCATCAAATTAGCTTTATTTTGAAGTCTACCAGCTGTATCTATTAAAATTATATCAGCTTTTTCTTCTATTCCATATTTAAGACCATCAAAAACAACACTTGCAGGATCATGATTTTCATTACCATAAAAAAGTGAATTAGTACGCTCTGACCATACTTTTAACTGTTCAGTCGCACCTGCTCTAAATGTATCTCCGGCAATCATCAAAACTTTTTTTCCTTCATTTCTATATTTACAAGCAAGTTTAGCAATAGTAGTAGTTTTACCAACACCATTAACTCCAACCATTAATATAACAGTAGGTCCGAAGTGAGCAAAATTAATCTTATCAGTTAAAACCCCTTCATCAACATATATAATAAATAATTCATCAACTATTATTTCTTTAAGCTCTTCTGTATCAGTTATTTTTTCATGTTTAACTCTATTTTTAAGTCTAGAAATAAAATCTAGTACAGTATTTACACCAATATCAGCCATAATTAAAATATCCTCAAGTTCTTCAAAATATTCCTCAGTAACTTTTCTATGAAGTTTAGATAATTTAACTAATCTTGAAGTAAATTCTTCTCTAGTTTTTTCAAGACCATCGCCATAAAGTTTAATCTCTTCACTTCCTGTATCTTTTTCTTTTTTAGTAATAATATTTTTTATCTTATCAAAAAATCCCATAATCCCTCCATATATATTACATATTATAACATAGATTATATATTATCTAAAATAATTTAACGTAATAAACAACTTTAATATTCAATGTTAAACAAATTCAAATATTTTTTTATCAAACTATTCTTCAAAGTTCCAAATTCCAAGTTTACCTTTAGCTTTAATAGGTTCAATAACTTCTACATTTTCTAAAACCCATCCATACCTTCCCTCTTGATAATCCCCACATAAATATTCAGTATAATTATTTTCTTTAATTTTATTAATAAATTCTTCATTCATATAAATACAATCGACTAAATTTGCTTTACAAAGAATATATCCAGGCATAAATGACATATTTTTTATTAAATTATTAAATTCAGTATTCTTATACTTTTCTATTTTTAAACTAGCATGAATATAAATTATACCTCTATATTTTGTAGACCAAGATCTAGTTTCTATTTTTTTTATTCCATTAGCAAGAAGCGTTGCAAATGGTTCCTTTACAGATAATACTTTCATAATATTTCACTCCATATATAACACTATTATAACATGTTACACTATATTTCTTAATTATATTTATATAAATAATATTTTAAAATAAAGATAATAATAATTATTAATAACTATTGTATTAGACAAAAATGACATTTTATGTTATAATGTACAAGTCAAAAAACTTTATATTTAGAAAGAAGGAATTAAAATGAAAAATAATAGTGCTACAACTATTGTAGCTTTAGGAGGCCTTGGAGAGGTCGGAAAAAACATGTATGTTTTGACACATGAAGATGAAATAATAATTATAGATGCTGGAGTAATGTTTCCAGAAGATGAACTTTTAGGTATAGATTACGTAATTCAAGATATAACGTATCTAAAGAAAAATGCTAATAAAATAAAAGGATTAGTTATCACGCATGGTCATGAAGATCATATTGGTGGTATCTCATTCTTATTAGCTTCTATTAATGTACCGAAAATTTGGGCACCTAGAATAGCAATAGATTTAATGAGAAAAAAAATTGATGAAAAAGGAATTTTTTATGATAATTTTGAACAAATAAACGAACACTCAAATATTAAAACAAAACATTTTGATATAAACTTTATTAATACTACTCATTCTATTCCAGATTCTTTTGCATTAATTATTAAGACTCCAAATGGAACTATATTTGAAACTGGAGACTTTAAATTTGATTTAACACCTATAGGTCCAATGGCTGATATTCATAGAATGGCAAAAGCTGGTGTTGATGGTGTAGATTTACTTTTAAGTGATTCAACAAATGCCCTATCACCTGGTTTTTCAAAAAGTGAATCTACTGTAGATGGAACATTAAATGATATAATAGGCAAACATATGGGACGTGTAATAATTGCAACATTTGCATCAAATATATTTCGATTAAAACACATTGTCGAAACTTGTAAAAAACATAACCGTAAAATAATCGTATTTGGTAGAAGTATGGAAAATAATATAGAATTATCATTACAAAATGGACTTTTAGACGATAAATCTATGTTTATTTCAGTAAATGAATCAAAAAATTTAAAACAAGAAGAAATATGTATCTTATGTACAGGATCTCAAGGAGAGCCACTAGCTGCATTATCAAGAATTGCAAATGGTGTCCATAAACATATATCGTTACTTCCTAACGACTTAGTTGTATTCTCTTCTTCACCTATTCCAGGTAACTCAGATAGTATAAATAAAATAATAAACAAATTATACTTAAGAGGTGTAAGAGTATATACAAATTCAGAATTTTCTGACATTCATACATCAGGACATGCTAAAGAAGAAGAATTAAAATGGATGATTAGATTTACAAAACCAAAATATTTTATGCCGATGCATGGTGAGTATAGAATGCTTAAAGCACACTGTGAAATAGCAACAGAGTGTGGAGTTCCTGAAGAAAACACTTTCATCTGTACAAATGGTGATGTAATTGAATTATTAAACGGTAAAGTCTCAAAAGGCGGACGTGTTCAAGCTGGAGATATTTATGTAGACGGTTCTAGAATCGGTGATATCGGAAGTGTCGTAATAAAAGACCGTAAACTAATGAGTCAAGACGGTATATTAGTATCTATTTTAAATATTAATATTCATACAAAAAAACTTTTGCTAAAACCAAATGTAACAGCTAGAGGATTCGTATTAGTAAATGAAAATTTAGATTTAATGAGAAAAATCGAAGAAAAAATAACTGAAATAGTAAATGATTATTTCAGCAAAAACAATTATTCTTATCTTGATTTAAAAAATCAAATAATTTTAGAATTACTACCATTTATTAACAAATTAACAGGAAGACATCCTATTATATTACCAGTCATTATGGAAGTTAAGTAACAAAAAAAGTTAATGTTTAAGTACATTAACTTTTTTTATCATATCCACCAAATCTTCTTTTTCTTTTATTAAATTCCAAAATTGCTTTATCATATTCTGATATATTAAAGTCTGGAAAATAAGTTTTAGGAAAGTAAAATTCCGCATATGCCGCTTGATACAACATAAAATTACTTATTCTAAGTTCTCCACTAGTTCTAATAACAAAATCTATCGGTGGTAAATCATTATATAGATATTTAGAAAATGTTAAACTATCAATATCATTTGAAGAAATTTTTCCACTAGATATATCTTTTGAAAGATTAATAGCAGCATCTATAATTTCAGATTGTCCTCCATAATTTAAACAAATATTAAAAATTCCTCCTGTGTTATTTTTAGATGAATTTTCAAGTTCTTTCATAACATTCCAAACCTTGTCTTTCAAAGGTTTTCTTCTTCCAGAAAAAACTACTTTAATATTTTTCTTATTAAAATAATTTTTTTCTAAACTAAACTTTTTAACAAACAAATCCATTAAAAAATTTACTTCATCATCACTTCTTTTAAAGTTTTCAGTAGAAAAAGCAAATACACTAAGCACTTTAGTATCTGTGCTTAGTATATATTCTGCCAAACTATTCAAATTTTTAAAACCTTCTTCATGACCATTACTTCTAGATAATTTTTTTTCAGTTGCCCATCTTCCGTTCCCGTCTAAAATTATAGCAACATGATTAGGCATACAAATTTCTTTATTCATAACTAACTCCTTATTTAACAACTATATTTACTATCTTACCAGGAATAACTATTTCTTTTATTATTTCACTAGAATCAGTATATTTTTTTATATTTTCATCAGCATAAGCAATTGCTAATATTTCTTCTTTAGAAGCACTAGTGTTAATAACTATTGAACTTCTAAGTTTGCCATTAATTTGAACCCCTATTTCTACTTTATCTTCAATAGTTTTAGATTCATCAAATATAGGCCAATTAGAATTAGCTAAAATAGTTTTATTTCCAATAAGTTCATTTAATTCTTCTGTAATATGAGGAGCTATTGGGTTGAGTAACGTCAATAATAATTCATAGTCCTTTTTATTAAGACTTTCTTTAGTATCAAATTCATTTGTTAAAATCATTAAACTAGATACAGCAGTATTATAATTCATTGTATCTAAATCATTAGTTACCTTTTTAATTGTTTTATGAATTATAGTTTCCAATTCAAGTGTATACTGATTTTCATTATTAACTTTTTCTCTAAGTCTAGCAACTTTATCTAAAAATCTTTTACACCCTTTTAAACCATTATCACTCCACGCTGCATCTTTAGAATAATCACCAATAAATAATTCATATGTTCTAAGTGCATCAGCACCATATAAATCAATCATATCATCGGGATTTACTACATTCCCTTTACTTTTACTCATTTTTTCATTATTAGATCCTAAAATCATGCCATGAGCAACTCTTTTCTTAAATGGTTCAGCAAAAGGAATTATTCCTATATTATAAAAGAATCTATGCCAAAATCTTGCATATAATAAATGTCTAGTTGCATGTTCCATACCACCATTATAATAATCGACCATATTCCAATATTTTAACGCATCTTGTGAAACAAATTCTTTATCGTTATTTGGATCCATATACCTTAAATAATACCAACTAGATCCTGCCCAATTTGGCATAGTATCTGTTTCTCTTTTAGCAGGTATACCACATTTAGGACAAGTAGTATTAACCCATTCATCTATATTAGCAAGAGGGCTTTCACCAGTTTCAGTAGGTTCATAACTCGTAACATTAGGCAACAATACTGGTAAATCAGATTCTGGAACAGGAACCCAACCACAACAGTCACAATAAATCATAGGTATAGGTTCGCCCCAAAATCTTTGTCTAGAAAAAATCCAGTCTTGTAACTTATAATTTGTTTTTGCTTCACCTAAATTATTTTCTTCCAAATAATTTATAATTTTTTGAATAGCATCTTCCTTATTTAAACCATCCAAAAATTTAGAATTTATATGTAACCCGTCACCAATCATAGCAGTATCACTTAGAGAATATTCAAAAGTTTTTCGATGAAGTTCATCTTTTATTTCCTTTTCGATTATATCTTTAGAAACCCATTCTACACTAAAATTTTCATCTTCATCCAAATTTTGACTATTTTGTTTATCACTAATAAGTTCAAAAAATAAACCAGTAGATTCAATACCAAAATACTTATTTTTATTATGAGCAAAATAATGATGTTTAATTTTAAAAGTTTCTCTAATTAATTTAAAATCAAAATAACCAGTTTCTTCTTCAATTTCTCGTATAGCGCACTCTAGTGCAGTTTCTTTATCTTTTCTAGAACCACCAATAAATAATCTTCCACCTAATTCTTTCCAATTAATTGTTAAATATTTATCTGATTTAGGGTCATACACAACTGCAACAATACTTTCTTTAAATGTTTCATTTTTATTTGAAACACCAGTTTCTTCTTCAAGAACTTGAACTACTGGAATATCATATTTTTTTGCAAATTCATAATCGCGTTCATCATGCGCAGGTACTGCCATTATAGCTCCAGTACCATAACTTGAAAGAACATAATCTGAAATAAATACTGGTATAATTTCACCATTAACCGGATTGACAGCACTAATTCCATCCAACTTAACACCTGTTTTTTCTTTTGTGCTATCTGTTCTTTCTATTTCAGTTTTAGCTTTTGCAACATTTTGATATTCAATTACCTCTTCAATATTTCGAATCTGTTCTTTATATTTTTCAAGTAATTTGTGCTCAGGCGAAATAACCATAAAAGTTACACCAAATAATGTATCTGCCCTAGTAGTAAATACTTCCAAAATATCTTCTGCATCTTTTAATTTAAATTTAATAATTGCACCAACACTTTTTCCTATCCAGTTTTTTTGTGCTATTTTTATTCTATCTAAAAATTCAGTATCATCAAGACCATTTAATAGTTCTTCAGAATAATCACTCATTTTTAAAATCCACTGTTCTTTTTCTTTTTTTACAACAGCGCTTCCACATCTTTCACAAACATTACCTTCTGAATCTTCATTAGAAAGACCAACTTTACATGTAGGACACCAATTAATTTCTTTCTTTCCTTTATAAGCCATATTATGTTCATAAAATTTCAAAAATTGCCATTGAGTCCATTTATAATATTCTGGATCAGTAGTAGAAAATTCTCTTGACCAATCAAAAGATAATCCAACTTTTTCAAGCTGACCTTTAAACACATGTATATTTTCACTCACCGCTTTAGTAGGATGAATTTTATTTTTAATAGCATATTGTTCAGCAGGAAGACCAAATGCATCCCATCCCATTGGAAAAAGTACATTATAACCTAACATTCTTTTCATTCTAGCCATTGTATCTAAAGCACCATAACCTCTAACATGACCAACATGAAGACCTGCTCCAGAAGGATAAGGAAACTCAGCCAATAAATAATATTTTTCTTTTAAGGAATCATTACTAGCCTCAAAACATTTATTTTCCTTCCATATATTTTGCCATTTTTTTTCGTATTCTTTAAATTCCATAATTATTTTAATCCTTTCTTAACTAAATATTTACCAAACAACTCATATAATGAATATATAAGTCCGAATAACAATACAAATCCAATCATAAGCTTAATACTTATTTCTAAATCATCAACATTATCAAATAACGTATTAATTGGTAAAAAAGATATTACCGATGAAACAATAGTTATTATAAAAGCATTTATAAACGCTATCCATAAAAAAACCCATGTTTTTATTAAAGATTTATAGTTTATATTAAACTTACTAGATAAATATTTTATTTCCATTATCTCACTACTTTTGTCTTTACCATTTTTCTTCTTTTTTCCATTTATATTTAACTTTGGTTTTAACAATATATAATAATCTAATAAAAATATAATTATAAAAACTATTAAGAAAAATATAATATAAAAATCAATTTCTAACATAATTCCTCCAAAAAAAAGATAGTACTCCAAAGGACGAAATATCTTCGTGGTACCACCTTAATTGCTTCTTAAAATTTATAAGGAAATTACCCCATCACATCCAAAAGTAAGTTCAAAATATAGTTCATATTAATTTCCATCATTCATTAACTTTCTATAAAAAACTATTATTTTTACTGCTCTTTTTTCAACTGCTTAAAACTATTATATTAAATTTCTGAAACATATTCAAGTAATTTTAAAAACATACTTGAAAAATTTGCATTTAATCCTTGTTTTTTTAATTTATTTATTAATATTCTTTTACGTTTTAAATCTTTATTACTAAAGATAATAGCAGCTATTTCTTCTTTTAAGTGAGTAGCTATTTTCAAATCACTTATAATTAAATTAATATCTTCATTAATAATTCTTACAGCATCAATTTCAATATTATTGCCCTTACAATTTATAGTTAACTGTTTAGTAACATCTACGTCATATATTTTAATATAATAATCAACATCATCAAAATGTTTTTCAATTATATTACTAGCAACTTCACCATTTAAATATATACTTACATCATCAGCTTCTTTAGTATTTCTAAACTTTATAAAGTAATTTCTTTTTTCAGGTATAAGAGAGACATCACCTTCAGATGGATATATAATTAAAGTATAATTATTAAGCATATAATTATAATCAATTGTAGTTATATTAAAATTCCCATTTTCATAATTATTTGAATCACCATCATCTTCATACAATTTGTATGTATTACTTTTTCCTGGAAAAATATTTATTTCAAAAGTCTTGGGATTATTTAAATTATTTTTTTCTTTATCTAAAACCGCCAAAGGAATTATAGAACCTTCTCTAACAAATATCGGATAAGTTTCGTCCTTATAGAAAGTTATATATCTTTTGTTCCCTATAAACTTTTTTCCTGTAAAAAATTCATACCAAATCCCTTTTGGTAAAAATATTCTTTCAATAGATCGATTCATTAAAACATCTTTAGGCTTGGTAATTGGAGCAATTAAAAATTCTTGTCCAAAATAATATTCATTTTTATACAGTGGTTCATCAATAAGTTCAGGGTTATTATAATATAATGGCTGAACTATCGGTATACCTGTTTTATGATAATTATAGTTTTCTGAATATAAATACGGGATCAATTTATACCTGAGTTGACAAAAATCTTTAACGATTGAATAAGTTTTAGTATCCCATAACCATGGTTCTCTTTTATAATAAGGACCACCCTTAGCACTAAATCTAAATATTGGATTAAAACAAGAAAATTGAACATATCTTAAATATAATTCATTATCTTCCACTCCATCTTTAAACCCACCTACATCATGACTCCACCAAGATGCACCTATATTACCAGAAGTTGAATTAAAATATGGCAAATATTTAAGTGTATCCCATGAAACTTTAGTTTCACCCGAATACAATACAGGATATCTATGAGCTGCAACTAAATGATTTCTAGAAAGCATTAGAGGTCTTTTATTTGAAATCCTTTTAGTATAGTTAAATACATAATAATTTAAAGCTTCAAGACCTTGTAAACTAACCCTATATTCTAACCAAAAAAACGACACTCCCATTTGCAACAAAGGCTTAAGCAATGAATCTAAAAATTTACTGACAAGATTATAATTAAAAAAGTCAAGCATCACATTACTTCCATCAGTAGTATTATTTAAATTTGCAAACTCTTGATAACTTGGTTCTTCTTTTCTGACACCTTCAGCAGGATTAATATTTACACCTAATCTAATATTTTTTTTATTAATATATTCAATTAACTGAGGTGGTTCTGGAAAAAGTCTAGGATTGAAAGTAAAACCAGTTTTATGAAGTAACATATTATTATTATCTTTAATATGCCAAAATTCACTAAGCAATATTACAGACAAAGGTATTTCATATTTGTTAAATAAAGAAACAAGTTTAACTACATCATTATCATTATAAATTCTTTCTCTATTCCACCAAATTCCTAAAGCATACTTAGGCAAAAATGCAGGAAAACCAGTTAATCTAAAATAATCATTTAAACAAAGACCAAAATCTCTTTTATACATAAATAAATAAAAGTCAGTTATACTCTCAGTTCTTTTAAGAAGATTTCCATTTTCATTCATAATTAAACTTTTAGAATCATCTATAGTTACAAAACCATCAGTAGAATATAAACCTTTAGATAATTTAACGTTGGTTAAATCATCTAAACTAACAGCATTACTAAGGTAATTTCTAGCTTCAGGATGATTTGGATACCAAAGTTTATCAGTATTATTTAGTTTAACTTTAAGGTTTGCATCAGGTGCAAATGAAGGACCTTTAAAAGGCTTATCTTTTACATAGTTTAAAGAAAAATATTTGCTGGTGATAACTAAATTTTTATTATTCTCTTCCACATTTATATTAAAGTCAGGAAAATTTCGATTAATAATCAAATGAGTTTTCCCATCAAAAAAAGTACCTTTTTCACTATATTCAAATCTTATAAGTCTATCACTTAATATAGTAATTCTATAATTTTTTCCGGAAAAAATTTTATTTCTATCAGTATTATCCAAATCAGCCACCTCTTATTATAGTAATATTACCATAAATCAAAATTTTTTTCTATAATATTTTGTAATTTAGATAATTTTATAATATAATTAATTAAGGAAGTGAATTTATGATAAAATACGAAACCGATTCAAGGAAAATTATTAAAGGCCAGACATTTGTAGCCATAAAAGGAAACACAGTCGATGGACACGATTATATACAAACAGCAATAGATAATGGATGCCAGAGTATTGTTGTGTCAAAAAAAGTCAATTTTGATATACCAACAACCATTGTAAGTGATGCTAAAGCTTTTATACAAGAAGCAATAGTAACTGAATATAAAGAAAAATTTAAAGATATAACTTTTATAGGTGTAACAGGTACAAATGGCAAAACAACAACTTGTTATCTAACATACCAATTATTACAAAATCTTAATTGTAATGTTGCTTATATAGGAACAATAGGTTTTTACCACAAAGATTTATTTATTGAACTAGAAAACACTACACCAGATATATTAAATTTATATAAGTTACTTGATCAAGCAATTGAATTAGGTGTAACACACATTGTAATGGAAGTTAGTTCTCATGCATTATCTTTCAAAAGAATTGAAGGATTAGAATTTACTGTCGGTGCATTTACAAATTTAACTCAAGATCATTTGGACTACCACGAAACAATGGATAATTATCTTAATGAAAAACTAAAACTAATAAATTATTTAAAAAATGATGGAATAATGATAATAAATCAAGATGATTCTTCTTCTTCAGCGTTTATAACAAAATCAACAAATTATAAAACGATAGGAACTAATTCAGATTACAACATTATAGATTACAACATTACAGCTGGTTGTATTGATTTAAATTTTGAATATGAAAATATTAAATATAACTCATTAATAAATTTAACAAGTAAATTTAACGTATATAATTATATAACAGCACTTGCAATCATAAACAACATAGGTTACAGTATTGAAAATATTATTCAAAAAGCTACAAAGATAAAACCACCAAAAGGAAGATGCGAAACAATAAAAGTAAATAACGGATTTGCAGTTATTGATTATGCACACACACCTGATGCAGTTGAAAAAGTAATTACAGCATACAATGAATTAAAAACTAATAAAGTCATTACTATAATAGGTTGTGGTGGAGACAGAGATCCAAAAAAAAGACCTATTATGGGAAAAATAGCATCTGATTTAAGTGATTACGTTATATTTACAAATGATAATCCTAGAACTGAAGATGAAAAAAATATTATGAAAGATATTTTAAATGGCATAAAAAAAGATAATTATGAAGTAATATACGATAGAAAAGAAGCAATAAAAAAAGGTGTAGAAATATTAAAAAATGAAGATATACTTTTAATATTAGGTAAAGGTCATGAAGATTATCAAATAATTGGACACACAAAATATCACTTAGATGATGCAGAAGAAGTAAAAAAATATATTAGAACTAAATAAATAGATATTTAAAGAATTGACAAATATACACAAATATTTGTCTTTTTATTATGTAAAAATAGAAAAAAATATATTTTAATTTATTTTTATAAAAATTTTTTAAAAAAAGTTAACTAGAAGGCTAAAAAATACTTGATATTTAGTTTTATTTTTGCTATAATTATCACATGCGGATGTAGTTTAATGGTAGAACTTTAGCCTTCCAAGCTAACCACAGGGGTTCGATTCCCCTTATCCGCTCCATAAAAAATACACTAAGTACTAACCTACTTAGTTTTTTTTTTTCAGATAAGGAGAAATACCCCTTGTGATTAACCCTATTTTTTATTTTTAAAAATCAATTAATCTTTTAACTTATAATTATCTATTAACAACAAATTATTATCATCAAATATATTATACCACGTTACAATAAACTACATCATTATCAGATATATTTTTGTACAATTTCAAAATCATCTCTCTATATAAATATTTTAAAGAACTAACTTTTTTATTGTGTAATTCTTTTAAAATATTTATTTCATTTTGATAACCAGAACTTATCACTAAAAATTCCTCCTTTCGTTTATATTTATACCTTTTTATATTTATAATCCTTTAAATCACGAAATAAACTTAACATAATTCTTAAACTATTGTATAATAAACATTAACAAAGGAGTTTATTATGAATATACTAGAAAGATTCAAACATAAAATCGAAAGAACATATAAAATGTATGATGATGAAGATTTTTTAAAAATGGAAAAAATTATAAACAAAAATTTTGGTAAACACAAAAGAATATTTCACGATAATAACTCAGAGGGTATTTTTTTAGATATATATGTAATAGCCCCAAATAAAAAAAGAAACTATTATACATTAGTTACCAGTGGTCTTGGAGCTTACCCTATGAACATTAACGAAAATTTAGAAAACAAAGAAAAATATAATAGAGCTGAATTAGTTTTATTTCTACCAGAAAGATGGAATATAGAAGATGAAAGTAATGAAAATTTTTGGCCACTAAATTTATTAAAATATACAGCAAAAATTCCATTAGATAATTACACATGGATTGGATCTGGCCATACTATAATGCACCATAGTTATATAGCGCCTAAAACAAAATTAAATTCAGTAATACTCTTAAATACATTAAACAAAGATGATGAAATAATAGTTGATAAATTACCTTCAGGAAAACATATAAACTTTTATACAGTAGTACCATTATATCAAGAAGAATGCGACTTTAAAATTAACAACGGAATTGATCCACTTATGAATTTATTTGATAAAGCAAATATCACATATCCACCTATCATAAATTTAAAAAGAAAAAATTTATGTACTAAAAAAAGAATTACAAATTAATTCTTTTTTTATATTTCTTCACCTTTTTCATTACGCATATCTACTAAAATTTCATGTAAAAGTTCTTCTTTATTTTGTAAATCAACTTCTTCTATACGATCAGCTCTACACTTTTCTGATAATATATTAGCTTTAAGTTTAGAAATAGCTAGTTCTAAATCATCATTAACAACAACAGAATTATATTTATTAATTTCAGTTATGTGTTTATATTTTTTCTTTATCTTCAGTATTTCTTTTATATAATCTTCTTTTAAGTTCACTCATAGAAGGCGGCATAATAAATATAAATAGTGCATCACTAAACAAATTGTTAACTGCTAGAGCACCATTAATATCTAACTCTAAAATTACATCTTTTCCTTTATTTCTCATTATATCTAGTTTTTCAATTGGAGTTCCATAATAATTATTATTATAATAATTATATTCCAAAAATCCTCCAGATTTTATCTTTTCTTCAAATTCCTCTTTCGTAATAAAAAAATACGACTCTCCTTCTATATCCCCTTTTCTAGGAAGTCTAGAAGTAGCAGATATTGATACCCATATATTATCATCTTTTTTTAGTTCACTGATAATAGAACCTTTTCCAGCTCCCGACGGACCTGATATTACAACAAGCGATCCTTTTACATTAGTTTTAATCATAAACCCTCCACATAAATTAAATTATTATCATTATACCACAACTTCCATAAATTTTTAAATCAATTTTTAATTAATTTCCTAGAAGTTCCCTTAACAAAATTATTAAGAGCTATATCTTTTTTAGATAATTTACTTTCATATATCATATCAAAACTTTTAAGAATTTCATTGATAAAATGTAGTCCGATTGTTTTACCACTTTTATACTCACATTCTATTGTATAAAAAGGCATATTGATATTATTATCATTTATGGCATAACTTCTATCAAATACAAGTTCAAAAACTCCACCATATACTTCTATCTTAAATTTTTTCCTCTCAGTAACTAATGTTAATACCACATTTAAATCATCTAGTATTATATCCCACTTATCATTTATATATTTAGCGGCAAGATTTAAATCATGAAATGGCACTTCATTTCTTTTTTCATATGAGGTAGAATCTTCAAGTGGACTTTTAAGTGTATACTCACTTTCTTCTTCTGACTCTCGTTTTCTAAGATTAATTTTTCTATTACATAGTATCATATCATTACTATCATAATAATAATCTATATTTATTACATCTTGAAAATTATCCTCGTATAATTTGAAAATTTCTTTTATTTTATTAAAAGTAGATAAAATTTCATACCCACACAAATCACTATCAAACTCATATTTAATTTCTTGTTCAATTTCAGGTAATGTATATTTATTTATCTTTTTTAAAATTTTCACTATTTCAAAAAGCTGATAACCTTTTTTTTCAAGTAACATAAAAGCTAATTCTATATCAATATAAAACAAACATTTTTCTTTTACTAAATCAGAATTTAAAATTTGAGAACATTTAGATATATCTTCTATT
>CAYJEI010000013.1:0-20807 GCA_964369155.1 uncultured Muribaculaceae bacterium
GGGGGAAATTTACAAAGTAATTATTAATGATATTTCGCACTACATTAATATAATAAATAAAAAAATAGTGGATTTAACAAAGGAACAATTCGGTAACATCGAAGTAGAATATAAAGATTTAATTTTAAAAACAAGAGAAGAAATTTTACGTGATAAAAATACTTTAGAAAGATATTTTATCTTAAAAGAAAAAGTTGATAGAAATTAATCTATCAACTTTATTTTCATTCTGGGTCAGTTTTAGTTGAAGTTGCTTCCTTTAATAAAGCATAACTCAAATTGATAAAAATTTCAATAAATATATTTGAAATTTTTATCAATTAAGGTTTTTTAATATCATCATAGTAATATACTTCAATCTTATAAATATTTCTTGCTTCCTTTAAGTAGTCATCTACGGCTTTGGTAAAATCATTGTTTATTCTAATTGTGAATGCATTATTATCTTCTATTTTATATATTATAGAGTTTCGGTAATCATTAGAAATATATTGTGGATTTTTCACGACTATTTTTTTAAACTCTTTTTCAGTTATAGCACATTTCTTTTGTATGTTTTTACAATAATACAAATATATTTCGATAACTTTAATTACATATTCTAAAATTGTGAAAGTGAATATAAGATTTGGTTTATCTTTATATATTTTTATTATTTCATCATGAATACCTTTTATTTCTTTTAATAATTTTTTATTATGATTAAAATGAGCTGTGTTTAAAATTTTATTTAAATTAAATGCAATTTTGTTATTTTCATATGATAATGCTGTGTTCCCGTGAACATAAAAATCGCGTAATCTAATTAAAAATCTATATGAAAAAAAGTTGTCATATATTGAGGCAGTTAATTTTGAATATTTACCTTGTTCATATGTATTTAAAGTACTAAAATAGATATCAATAGACTCTATTAATGATTTAGAAGAACAAAGTAAATTGAATAATAAAGTATTTAGCGCAACTATATCCTCGAATGTATGTGTAACTGTTTTTGCTTTTGTTATTTCGTCGTTATAATTTAAATTATATGTACTTTTAAAAATGCATAAATTCATATAAAAACATTGAAATAAATTTCTGTTTTTTTCTGCAAAATCACTTATATTCATTAGATTATTTATAATTTTCAAATCTGAGTCATTAATGTTAGGTAAATCTTCTATGGTTATTGGTTTAGATAATACAATTAAACTTTTCATAATGTACCTTAATTATTATTTAGCTTCCCATATAACTCAGCAGTGGATTTAGATATTAAGTCTGTAGCGAAATCAGTATAATTAAATTTTCTGTTCTTAAATTCATCTTCAATGTTTTTTTGTAGCTTATTTATTTTTTTTGTAAACAAATCATTAGTAGTATTCTTTTCATATTCCTTTAAAATAAAGCTAACAGTTCCAAAACTTTTTTTCAAAAGATTTTCTCTAAAAGTTTTAAATATTATAATATTTTCATATGATAACTTCAAATCCTTCATTTTTATTATACTAGAATTGAAATTTGAAAAGTAGCTGATTAAATAATTGTTCAGTAATATATATTGGTTTAACAAGTCATATGAATTTTCTATTGTAGGTACAATTTCTTCATATGATTTCGCAAAATTGTTGCAATTCTGAATAATAAAAAGAAAATTGTCATACCTAGACAAGAAAACTCCATATAAATTTTGTATATTGTTTTCATGATTTCTAATATAGAGATTTTTTCCTAAGTAAGGTCTATTAAGATATTTTTTTACTATATCATCTAAATTATCTGTAAGGGTAATAGTGTGATCTGTTTTGTATATAGTTTCTTTAATATTATTTTTCTTTAAATAGAAATTTATTACATCATTCAAATTTTTTTTATTTATTTTTTTATTATTTATATAAAAAGTATATCCATTATTTTTTGTTATTTCGTTGGTTATATAAAATAAATCATCTCCTTTATAATTATGGAAACATATTTCATTTGATAAGGTAACAAAGTTAAATTTAATAAATCTAAAACCTAATAGTTCATCGACTTTTACATGAACAACTAAATTGTGTTTATCTTTTGAAATAATAATAGGTGACAAATATTTAACATTTAAAAAGCTATTAATGTTGAACTTTGTGAAATCAGATATCATTTGTGTATAGTTTTTAATTCTTTTGTTATAAAAAGATTTAGGATTATCGAAAATCAAATAATCGTTAATTTCTATTTTTTTAATTTGATTAGTTATTTTCAATTTCTTTTTTTTAATACCAATAAAAGAAAGCTGAAAACTTAAATCAGAGTTATTTCCATCATAATATCTTGATGGTAATTTTTTTGTCATAAATCCTCCTTTAAATTAAGAAATATTCTATCATATTATTACTTTTTTCGCAAATAGATGATATACTAGATGTATTAAATTTAGGAGGTAAAAATATGTTGAAAGGAAAACCATTTGTAAAATGGGCTGGCGGAAAAAGACAAATATTAAATGAACTAAAAAAATATATTCCTTATGAGTATAATACATATTATGAACCTTTTATTGGTGGTGGAGAAATGCTATTAGAGTTATCTCCTGAAAATGCTGTATTAAACGATATAATGAAGAATTAGTTAATGTCTATAAATATTTAAAAGATGAAAATAATTTTACTAAAATGATAAAAGAGTTAAATAGTCATGAGACTCATCATTCAGAAGAATATTATTTTAATATAAGAAATTTAGATAGAGATAAAAGTAAATAAAAAAAATAATATAAAATAAAAAAGTTGATAGAAACTAATCTATCAACTTTTATTATCTTAATGGGGCAGTTTTAGTTGAAGTTGCTAACTTCCTTTAAATAGAGTATAACTCAAAATAATACTTAGTGCAATATAAATAGATGTATCTATCTGAAAAAAGCAGTATTAAAGCTTATAGTAGTAAATAAGTATTATAACAATAAAACAAAATAAGTATCCATTGTAAACTTGGTATTATTGTATCAAGTTTTATTTTGCATAAATTGTTAATATGATATAATATTATAAAATTTACCAACAAAATGTATTAGTTGATGCATCTAATATATGTAAGCAAGAAATGGAGGTGTAAAATGAATGGTGTTGAACTTAAATCTATATTTGACTTAATTAAAAATAAAGATAATTATGGCATTGAATTATTATATAAAGACCATTATAGATTTATAATTGGTACTGCATTTTCTATAACTAAAAATGAGGACAATGCTAAAGATGTACTCCAAAATGTATTTTATAAATTATTTACTATGTCAAAAGATAAATTTCCTAATAAGGGTGAAATGACTTGGCTATATACAGTAATAAAAAATGAAGCGCTAATGTACATAAGAAAAGAAAAAAACGTATTGGAATTAAAGGACAATATAGAGGTGCCTTGTATTGATAAAAATATAGCAGATTTTATAGAGATGGATCATTATAATTCATTAATTAAAAATCTTGATGATAAACAAAGAGAAGTAGTAACATTAAAAATTATTGGTGGTTTAAGTCATAAAGAAATAGCTGAAACTCTGAATAAGCCAATAGGTACAATACAATGGATACATAATACTTCAATAAAAAAGCTTAAAACAATATATCTTGCAATGTTATCGTTTATATTATTTATTATAGGGACAATATCTTATAGAGTTTATAATATAAATAATTTAAATGTAAACCCATTTCCAGAGAGTGAACTTGAAAGTATACCTGAAAATTTAGAACAACTACCTTTATTTGAGGTAATAGTAAATGATAAAGTAATAATATGTTTAACACTATCGTTTATAATTGTTTTTATATTATTTGTAGTAATGTGGAAACACTCAGGAAAAATATCAATAAACAAATTGTGTAAAATTGAAAGGAATTAAATATGAAAAAAAACATGTTAATTGGGGGATTAGTAGTTGCAGCAATTGTATTAGGAACTTATGCTATTATAGGAAGTAATAAAGAAGAAAATTTAAAATTTGATAAATCATTTGATGGAGTAATAACAGAAGTAAAAAATGGTAATTTAGAAGTTATGCCACTTAATACAAGTAAAATAAACAAAAACGTTGTTTCAGTAAAATTAAATAATAATGATGATTACAATGTTAATGATATTATTTCAGTAAAATATGAAAAAATCAATGAAGATATTATTGATGATAATAATATAGAAAAAATATATGAAGTAAAATTTGAAGGTAAAATAGATTCTATTGAAAATGGTACTGCTATTGTAATTCCAAATGGTGACGAGCAATATATTTTATCATCAGGAGACAAAGTTAAAGTTAATATTTCGAGTGATAACTTTAAAGTTAATGATGAAGTAGTTATTACTTATGATGGAAGTATTATGGAAAGTTATCCACTACAAATAAATTTGATTAAAATCGAAAGAAAATAAATAATTTAAGAATTATTAAGAAATTAATAGTTCTTTTTTATTAGGAGGAATGTTAATGAGAAAAAATAAAAAATAAATTAAAAAAGTTGATAGAAATTAATCTATCAACTTTTATTTTCTTAATGGGGCGATCTACGGGAATCGAACCCGCGAATACCAGAGCCACAATCTGGCGTGTTAACCACTTCACCAAGACCGCCATGACAAGTAAAATAATAACAAAAAAATGACAAAAAAGCAAGTGTTTTAAGAAAAGTTGTTGAAATAACCTACAAATTATTATATAATTTATATATGATAAGGAGAATAAAAAGTGGCTATAAAAAGAGATGAAATAAAGAGGTTAAATGATTATTGGAGTGCACTTAATTACTTAGCAGTAGGACAGTTATATTTACTTGATAATCCTCTTTTAAAAAGAAAACTTGAAAAAAGTGATTGTAAAGATAAAATAATTGGACACTGGGGAACTTGTCCAGGTCAAAATTTAATATATACCCATTTAAATAGAATTATAGTGGAATACGGACTTAATATGATTTATTTATCTGGACCTGGACATGGTGGTAATGCTCCAGTAGCTGGTACTTATTTAGAGGGTAGTTATTCTAATATATACCCTGATATATCACAAGATGAAAATGGTATGAAAAAATTATTTAAACAGTTTTCATATCCAGGTGGTATATCAAGTCATGCTGCTCCTGAAACTCCAGGATCTATTCATGAGGGAGGAGAATTAGGTTATTCTATAGCACATGGTTTTGGAGCTGTTTTAGATAATCCTAGTTTAATAGCTAGTGTAGTAGTAGGGGATGGAGAAGCTGAAACAGGTCCACTTGCAGCATCATGGTTTGTAAATAAATTTATAAATCCAGATAAAGATGGTAGTATACTTCCCATACTTAATTTAAATGGTTTTAAAATAAATAATCCAACTATTTTATCTAGAATTAGTAAAGAGGATTTAGAGAGTTACTTTGTTGGAATGGGGTACAAACCATATTTAGTATCAGGAAAAGATAGTACTAAACTGCATAAAGATTTGGCAAGGGCTATGGATGACTCTGTAGAAGATATCAAATATATTAAAGCTAATCATAAAAAACTTAAAAAAATATACTGGCCAATGATTATTTTAGAAACTCCTAAAGGAATTACTGGTCCAAAAGATGTTGTTGGATCTTATAAAGCTCATCAAGTACCATTTCAAATAAGAACAGATGAAGATGTTAAAAGACTTGAAAAATGGCTTAAAAGTTATAAACCTGATCAAATATTTGATGAAAAAGGAAGATTAAGAAGTGATTTGAAATTATTAAATCCTCATGCTAAAAAAAGAATGGGAAGTAATCCAGTTACTAATGGCGGTTTATTAAGAAAAGATTTACTTTTACCAAATTATAAATCATTTGGACTTGATTTTAGAAAAAGAGGTAATACTGAAGCTTCTGATATGATGGAACTTGGAAGATATTTAAAAGAAGTTTTTATGCTTAATAAAGTAAATAAAAACTTTAGAATTTTTGGTCCAGATGAAGCAATGAGTAATAGGTTTAATCATATATTTGAATTTGAAAATAAAACATGGGGACTTAAAATAAATAAAAAAGAGGAAATGCTTGATAAAAGCGGAAGAGTATTTGATTGTATGTTATCTGAACATGTATGTCAAGGAGCACTAGAGGCTTATCTGCTTACAGGAAGACATGGATTAATTCATTCGTATGAAGCATTTATTAGAGTTATTGACTCAATGGTTACTCAGCATGCTAAGTGGCTTAAAGTTACTAAAGAATTATCTTGGAGAAAAGATATATCATCTTTAAATATAATTTTATCGAGTCATACATGGCAGCAAGATCATAATGGGTATACTCATCAGGATCCTGGATTTTTAACACATTTAGCAGAAAAAAAATCTGATATTGCCAGAATATATTTACCTTATGATGCTAATTCATTAATATGTACAGTTGATTATATATTAAGAACTAAAAATTGTATAAATGCGGTAGTTGCTAGTAAACATCCAAGACTCCAATGGCTTACGATGAAAGAAACTGCGAAACATTTTAAAGTTGGAATTAGTAGATGGGATTTTGCTTCGACTGATGAAGATGACGATGCAGAAGTTATTCTTGCTTGTGCTGGTGATACACCAACTCTTGAAGTTTTAGCAGCGGCATCTATATTAAAAGAATTTATGCCAGATTTAAGTTTTAAAGTAGTAAATGTTATTGATTTATTTAAACTAGAGTCTTGTGATAGACATCCAAATGGTTTAACAGATGCTGAGTATAATGATATTTTTACAAAGAAAAAACCAATTATATTTGCTTTTCATGGCCATCCGAAATTAATTGAAAGTCTTACTTATAAAAGAGAAAACAGAAATATGCATGTAAGAGGTTATTGTGAAGAAGGTTGTATTACAACACCGTTTGACATGAGAGTTCTTAATAAAATGGATAGATATAATTTAGTATTAGATGTGCTGAAATATACTAAAAAGAAAAATAAAAAACTTGAATATTACTGTGCTGAAATGTTAGATAAACACTATATGTACATCAGAGAATATGGTAAAGATATTCCAGAAGTTACTGAATTTAAATGGAAAGAGTAATCTTTCTTTTTTTGTGTTAACCAAAAATAGTTGACAGATAACTTTTAATATGATAATATATTTGTAATAAAGAAAGGAAAAATATCATGGCAGTTAAATTAAGACTTAAAAAAATGGGATCTAAAAAGAAACCTTTTTACAGAATCGTAGCAGCTGATGCTAAAAGTCCAAGAGACGGAAGATTTATTGAAACAGTGGGAACTTATGATCCAATTAAAACTGATGCTCCAGTAGTATTAGATAAAGAAAAAGCTATTAAATGGCTTAAAAATGGTGCTCAACCTACAGATACAGTTAAAACTATTCTTAAAAAAGAAGGTATAACTAAAGCAACTTTAAAAGAAGGAAAATAATTATGAATGTAGTGGAATATACTGAATTTTTAGTAAAAAGTATATGTAGCAAACCTGATATGATTAAAGTTGAGTTATTTGAAATGGAGGATGGTTCTATGTTAGAAATCATTGTTCATGAAGAAGATAAAGGAGCTGTTATAGGTAGAGGTGGTTCTACTATAAATGCTATTCGAACTTTAATTCAAGCAAAAAATTATATCGATGGGAATCCTAAAGTTAAAATAAATGTAGATTCATTTTAAGCAAGAATTAGTCTTGCTTTTTATATGTCATTTTTACTTTTTAAAAATTCTCGAAGTATTTTAGTTAAAGCTCTTTTTTCTATTCTTGAAACATAACTTCTTGATATCTTCATGTTTTTTGCTATTTCTTTTTGTGTCAAGTCTTTAGTATTATAAAGACCATACCTTTTTATAATAATGTCTTTTTCACGTGCATTAAGTAAATTTAAATATTTTTCAAGTCTATGAATGTTGTCTTGTAAATTAATTTTTTCTACAAAATCAGTTACATCATCTTTAAGGACATCAATTAAATTTATTTCATTTCCTTCTTTGTCAAAACCAATAGAATCGTTTAAGGAAACGTTTAAATTTATTTTTTTGTTTGAGCGAAAATGCATTAAAATTTCGTTTTGGATACATCTAGCAGCGTAGGTTGTAATCTTAGTTTTTTGCTCTTTATTGTAAGTATCTATACCTTTTATTAGTCCAATAGTACCTATGGAAATAAGATCATCATTATTTTCATTTTTTGTATCGAATTTTTTTACAATATGAGCAACTAATCTGAGATTATGTTCAACAAGCTTACATCTAGCGTCTTTATCTCCAGTAAACATATCTTCAATGTATTTTTTTTCTTCTGCTTCAGAAAGTGGTTCTGGAAATACCTCATTTGAATAGCTCCCTGTAAAGAAAAATAAACTTTTAAATAGCTCTATAAGAAATGTCATTTAATCACCTAATAAAGTATATTATTGATATTTAATAAAATGATTGATAAAATAGATTTAGGTGACTTATGAAAGAATATAAATATTATGATTTGCAATCAGATGAATTAGTTAACAATTTATATGTATCAAGAATAGTGGTATTTGGTATTTTATGAGTTAAAATATGAAGATAAAATAAAAGATTATATGTCTAGATTTATTAATGTAGAAAGAAAGAAGAAAAGTAATGAAAAAATTTAAGGAAATAGATGTAGCATTTAAATGTATTAATTGTGGATATGATGTAGAGCCTTTAGGTTACACATCTAGAGATCACTGCCCTAATTGTTTATATGCACTACATGTTGATATAAACCCAGGAGATAGAGCAAGTGATTGCAAAGGAGTATTAGTACCAACAGACTATGAAAAATATAAAGATACATTTAAAATCATTTATAAATGTGAAAAATGTGGATCAATTAGAAAAAACATATTAGCAAATGATGATAACTATGATGTCTTTATTAAGCTAGGAACGGAAGGTAAATAATATGTACGAATTTGAAAAAAATCTAAATATAATAAAAGAAGATAGCATAACAAAAAAAGAAGAATACAAATACAAACTTTTAGAAATGAAAACTGATTTAGCAGTATTAGATGAAGAAATAAAGCGAAAAGAAAAAGAAAGAAAGGATAAAAATGAAGAATATATCGAATATTTAAAAAATTATACATCACTAGAAGCATCATCTTTAAAAAGATTTTGTAGAAATGATTGTTTTTTTATTAATAGTAAATTATATGCATTAATTATAACTAAGTATTTAAATATAATAAGTGCTGATAATTATAAAGTATCAACTATTTATGATATTTCTGGAATGCTTAGTGTAGTAGATTATCGAACAAAAATTATATATAGAGAAAAAGATTTTGACTTATTGAAGACTAAAGAATCACAAAATGAAGCCATAGAAAATGGCTCTGTTATATTATTAAGTAGAGAAGTAGACACTTTATCTAAAAGTCAAAATATTAATATAAGCCAAATTATACCTGATCTAAATATTAATTTAAATTCTGATGGTGTAACAGATTATGCAAAAATTAGTACACTTTTTCCATATTACGACGAAATTGTTCAAATAACAAAATATTTGGTTAATGAAAAACAAATTGGAAATATGACAAGACCTATTAGTATTAAAGATATCAATTTGATAATAGATGATTTTTTTAACTATAAAAATCAAATGCAAAGAGTAAGGAAAGAAGAAACTATTTAAAAATAATAGTTTTTTATTTTGTTATCATGGTATAATAATAAAAAAGAGATATATGAGGTAAAAAATGAAAAAAGTAATATTAATAGATGGAAATAATTTGATGTTTAGATCATTTTATGCAACAAGTTATAGTGGAAATATTATGAGAAATAGTGAAGGTTTTCCAACTAATGCATTATATGGTCTAGTAACAATGTTAAATAAAATAGTTGAAGAAGAAAAACCAGAATACATAGCAGTAGCGTTTGACGTTGGGAAAAATTTTAGAAAAGTAGAATATGATTTTTATAAAGCTGGAAGAAGTGCTACTCCGGAAGAGCTTAAAATGCAAATGCCATATGCAGAAAAATTACTTACTGCGATGGGAATGAAATATCTAGCATTAGAACCCTATGAAGCTGATGACATTATTGGCACCCTTGTGAAAAAAGCTGAAGAGGATAAAGATTTTGATTCAACTATCATATCAAGTGATAAAGATTTATTACAATTAATTAATTTTGAAACTGATGTTAAACTTTTGAAAAGAGATTCATTTATAAGGATGGATGAAAAAGTTTTTTTTGAAGAATATGGAATAGATCCAATAAAGATGATTGATTTGAAAGCTTTGTCGGGTGATGCATCTGATAATATTCCTGGAGTTAAAGGTATAGGAGAAAAAACTGCATTAAAACTATTAGTGGATTACGGCTCATTAGAAGGTGTTTATGAAAATTTAGAAAATATTAAAGGCGCTGTAAAAACTAAACTTGAAAATGATAAAGAAAATGCTTTTATAAGCAAGAAAATAGCAACAATATATAAAGATGTACCACTTGATCTTACGTGGGATGATTTACTATATACTGGTCCTAATGATGAGTTAAAAGATATTTACAAAGAACTTGGATTTACATCTTTTCTTAAAAAGCTTGATAATAATGAACCTGTAAAAGAAACTAAATTTAAAGTAATCAATAATAAAAGTGAATTGATATTGGAAGAAGATATTGCAGTATATATGGAGTATGATAAAGAAAATTATCATCATGCAAAGCCATTAGTTCTTAGTATTTGTGATAAAAATGGAATATATGTTATACCAGATAATTTAATAAATGAAGTGTTAGAAACATTAACTTCTAAAAATATTATGACGTATGATATAAAAAAACATTTATATCATAGTAAGATAAAATATATAAATGATTTGATGATAAGTAGTTTTTTACTTGGAAAAGTTGTTAAAGATGATATAGCTTCGATTATGCTTGAAAAAGGCGAAACAGTTATTACGTATGATCAACTTAAAAAAGAAAAGTTCGATTTAGATAAGCTTTATTTAGGAGTAGCTACAAAGTGTAAATTTATATATGATAATATGATTAAAGATATAATTGATATGAAAAATCATGAGTTATATGAACTTTATACTAAAATTGAAATACCTCTTTCTTATGTTTTATCAAGTATGGAAAGAGAAGGAGTTGCTTGTAAAAAAGAGACGTTAGAAGAACTTAAAACTTCAATTAAAGTTGCGATAGATCAGTTGACTATAGAAATACATGAACTGGCTGGTGAAGAATTTAATATATCATCACCTAAACAGCTTGGAGAAATATTATTTGATAAACTTGAAATAGCAAAGGGGAAGAAAAATAAAACAGGTTATAAAACTGATGCATCTGTTCTAGAAAAATTAATTAATACTCATCCAATTATTGAGAAAATTTTAAATTATCGAATGCTTTCAAAATTATATTCGACATATTTGGAAGGGTTAGAACATTATATTAGCGAAAAAGGATTAATTAATCCTATCTTTAATCAAACGCTTGCAAGAACAGGAAGGCTTTCATGTTCAGAACCAAATCTTCAAAATATTCCTGTTAGAGAAGAATTAGGTAGACAAATAAGAAAGGCTTTTGTTCCGAAAAATGATTTATTAGTAGCAGCGGACTATTCTCAAATTGAACTTAGAATACTTGCTCATATTTCAGGGGACGAAACACTTATCAAGGCGTTTAATGATGGTGCTGATATACATAAAAAAGTGGCATCAGATATGTATGGTAAACCTGAGGACGAAATAACTAAAGATGAAAGAAAAACCGCTAAAGCAGTAATTTTTGGAATTGTTTATGGAATAAGTGGATTTGGTTTAGGTGGAAACCTTAATATAACGAAAAAAGATGCAGATAAGTTTATTAATAAATATTATGAATTGTATCCTAAAATTAAAATTTATATGGATAATATAATTGCTAAAACTAAGGAAACTGGAGTAGTTACAACAATTTATAATCGTAGAAGAATAATAGAAGAAATTAAATCAAGTAATTATATGGTAGCGGCTATGGGCGAAAGAATGGCTCTAAATACTCCAATCCAGGGAACTAGTGCTGATATTATTAAAGTGGCAATGATAAATATATTTAAGGAATTAAATTCTAAAAATCTTAAAAGCAAAATAATACTTCAAGTACACGACGAACTTATTTTAGATGTAGTAAAAGATGAACTTGAAATAGTAAAAGATATAGTAGTTAAAAATATGGAATCAGTTATAAAATTATCTGTCCCATTAATAGCTCAAATTAATGTAGCTAATAATTGGTATGAGGTATAGTTATGCCTGAATTAGCGGAAGTTGAAACAGTAAGAAGGGCTCTTAAAAAAAACATTTTAAATAAAAAAATTAAAGATATTAAAATTATATATTCTAAAATTATAGAAAATGATGTTGATGACTTTGTAAAGCGTTTAATAAATAAAGAGTTTATAAATTTAGATAGAAAAGGCAAATATTTAATTTTCGAAACAAAAGATAATTTTTTAATATCTCATTTACGGATGGAAGGTAAATATTTTATTAAAAATATTACTAATGATATAACGAAACATGAACATATTATATTTATATTTGAAGATGATACGACACTTTGTTATCATGATACAAGGAAATTTGGAAGGATGCAGTTAATAAATAAAGATGAAATTTCAACATATTTTAGTAAATTGGGTAAAGAACCTAATGAAGTTTCGTTGACTTATTTAAAACCAAAATTGTCTAGAAGCAAAAAAAATATTAAAACTCTTTTACTTGATCAAAGTATAATAGCAGGTTTAGGAAATATATATGCAAATGAAGTTTTGTTCAGAGCAAAAGTTAATCCATACAAAAAAGGTGCTGATTTAAACGATAATGAAATAGAAAATATAATTGTAGCAAGTAGTAGTATTATAAAAAAAGCAATAGAGGAGGGTGGATCAACAATTAAAAGTTATACATCTAGTCTCGGAGTAATTGGTAATTATCAAAATTATTTACGTGTACATGGAAAAGAAAATGAAAAATGTGTTAACTGTGATGAAAAAATTATAAAAGAAAAACTAGATGGTAGATCTAGTTACTATTGTAAAAATTGTCAAAAATAAAAACTCGATTTGTTCGAGTTTTTTTAATTTAATTAGCTGGACAAGTAGTACTTATATTTTCGTAAGTATTAACATCTGAATCTAGTACATAATAATATGTATTAGTAGTATATCCTGTTGCAGTATCCTCAAGCTCTATATATGTGTCACCATCACTGCCTAAATATACAATTCCTTTATATGTCGAAGGTAAATTAATTATATATCCAGCATCACTAAGTTCATCAATTGTGTAACATTCAGTATCTGAATCAATTATAATTAAATTTTCGAATGTAGAAATTATTACATTAGCATTATCAGCAAATAAACTTGTGTCTGTATTATAATCATAGTCGTAGTCGTAGTCATAATCATAATCATCAGTGTTATTGTTAATTGCATCATTGATTGTATCACTATAGTTTTCCCATATTGTACCGAAAATTGTATTTTCCATTAAGTTATCTTCTAATTCATTTAGTTCAGAATTTGTTAAATTTTCTATATTAGTTGCATCATCTATGTCTATAGATTCAACGTTTCCATCAAAATCTGTCATATTTGATCCATTAAAACCAAATTCATAAGATTCACCACTGATATTTAAATCAGCAGTAAGATTGAATGTACTTTCAATACTATCACTATTAACTTTGTTAGTAAAATTTCCATTAAAATCAATGCTGTCAGTTCCACTTGCAATAGTACCATCTAATGAAAATTCAGTATTTCCTTTCTTAGAAATTTCTAAGTCTATTTTGACATCATTCATATCAAATTTTATATCTAATGAATTTTCTTCTATACCCATTTCAAAGGCATCTCCAAGTGCAGGTATTGTTAATTTCCCTCTTCCATCTGCTGTTCTATAGTTAAGTATTTCTTCACCATCAGTGTTTATATCATATCCACTAAATGTTTTTAAAATTCCACTTGTATAAATAATAAACTCAACTTCTGTTTCAGCAAAATTAGCATTATCTGCTGCATTTTCTAAATTATCTTTTATTTCACTTTCACTCATTGATGTAAGATTTGCAATTGCTTCAATATATTTATCATCATTTTTTAAATCGTTAGCTATATTTTCAGTTAGTTCCTTAAAATCTTTTTCATCTAGTGTCATAATATGTGCTTTTACATCAATATCTTTACCATCTATTTCGATTTTTTCATTTTCTGTAGTTATATCAAAATCTTTAATGTTTTCTTGTAAACTGATTTTTAATAAATCCATTACCGTATAAATATCTTCAAAATTCATTTCAACTTCTGGGATTTCTAAACTTGTTGTTTCATCGCCTGCAATATATAAAATATCATCGAAAATATCTTTTGAATCAATGTAAACATTTCCATCAATTATTCCAAATAGACCACTAAAATCATTATTAATAGTTGTATCTAAAATCATTGTGTTTTCACTTTCGTTAAAACCTCCAGAATATTCTATTTTTGTTCCATCTATTGATTCTAATTCATCCATATTTGTTGTAAATTCAAAATCTCCATTATATGTAAAATTTTTTAATTTACTTGTATCACTTACTACATTTGCTTCTAACAGTTCGACATTAGTTGTAATTGAACTAAACATTTTTTCTATAGCTTCTTCATAAATTTTTTGTGAATTTACAAAATAAGTCATATAGCCAAAATAACCAGCAGCACCGATTGCTGCAACACCACCAATAAGACTAATTAAATGTTTTTTGTTTTTAAAGTCAAACTTAAACTTTTTTGTATTACTACTTGAAATAACAGGTCCAGATGAATTCCCGGTAGGAATTGTACTAGATATATTATTATCGGGAGTAGTACCCGTATTTGGATTATTATCCATTAAAATCACACTTCTTTCTACATGGTAAATAATATCATGAAATTTAATTTTTTTCTATAAAAAATAGTAATTTCTTACTTATTTACATAGTATGCGTAATATTCATCATAGGTTATATCGTTTTCAAAAATATAAGCTGCAACATCAGTTCCGACATATCTGTAGTGCCAAGATTCAAATTCATATCCAGTTATTTCAGTTTTGTTTTCTGGGTATCTTAAAATAAAACCAAATAGGTGTGCATTATTTTTTAACCATGTGTAAGCCTGTGAATTTACAAATTCTTCTCGATTGGATGAAGCAGTGGAGAAGATATCTAGTGCTAGTCCAGTTTGATGTTCTGAGTGGCCTGGTCTTGCAGCGATACTATCAGCATATCTTTCTCCACGGTCTAGTTTATAATCTTCGTATACTTCAAATTGATCACTATAAGATCTATATGAACTACTTACCATTAAATATATTCCTAGTTCATCAAATATGGCGGTATGCATATTTATAAAAGCATCAAATGTTTCTTCTGTACATTTTTGAGATCCTTCTTCTCCCCAAGAATATTTTGTACCAATAATAACTAAATTTTCAGGAACATAATCTTCAGATAATTGATAATATTTATTAACTAAAACTAAATTTTCTTGGTTTAAATCAGCTTCAAATATTTTCTCATAAAATCTTTCATCTAAATTAGTATTGATTATTTGTATTAAATCGTTAATTTCAGTTTTAGGATTTTCATCAAGATAAAGAGCATATTTTTCATAATTTTCAGCAATATAATATTTTCCTTCTAATAATTCAAATATTACTTCGTTTTTTTCTTTATCAATTAAATTTTCTACAAAGTCATCATTAAAATTGTTTTGGAGAATTTTTATTTCATCTTCTGTGTAACCAGTTTCTAAAAGTTTAAATTTTGTAGTTTGCTCATATTTATAATTTTGGTATTCATTGTATCCATAAGCACTACAAATTATTAAAAATATAATTAGTATGATTATTACTTTAAATTTTCTTTTTAGTTTTAATTTTTTAGTCATCTTATCACCTAAAATTATTATATCACTTTAAAAAACTTTTGACAAATAATTAAAAATATATTATCATTTTATTAGGGTAGGTAATATGAATACGAAAGAAATAATTAAAGTATGTACGAATTTTTATGAAATAATTAACTTCGAACCTCTTGAAGGAGATACTTTTACTCCTAAAATGATTAATCTTTATCGAGAATATATATTTAAAGAAGAGGAATTAACTCCTGAGCGAATTGAAGAAACAAGAAATTTAGATAAAGCTATGAAAAGATATATTGATGATTATCTTTTTAGAAAAGATATGCAAGTTTGTGTTACTAGTTTAAAAGTAACAAGAGATACAAAAGATGTTATTAAAGTTTTAATTCATAAAATAATTGATTTTTTCTTAAATTATAATGAATATACAACTAGAGTTATTTATATTTCTAGATGGATTTAAAGGGTATTTGATTAAAAATATTCTTTTTTCTTGGCTTACTTACTAAATATGTGATAAACTAAATTAAGGTGATTGAAAATGTTTGAATTTATAGGAGATAGATTATCTAGTGCAATTAAAAATATTAAAGGCATGGGAAAGATAACAGAAGAAAATATTAATGAAGCTATTAGGGAAATCAGAATTGCTCTTTTAGAAGCTGATGTTAATTATATAGTAGTTAAAGAATTTATTCAAAGTATTAAAGAAAAAGCGCTTGGACTTGAAATTAATAAATCTTTAAAGCCGGATGAGGTTTTTATTAAACTTATAAAAGATGAGCTTATTAGCCTTCTTGGAGGTGATTATACTCCTCTTGAAACTGAAAAATATCCAACTATTCTTTTAATGGTAGGTCTTCAGGGAAGTGGTAAAACTACAACATCAGGTAAACTTGCAAACTATGTTCGTAAAAAATATAATAAGAAACCGATGTTTATAGCGGGTGATATATATAGGCCTGCTGCTATAGATCAACTTGTAACAATTGGGAAGCAATTAGATATTCCCGTATATTTAGAACGTGATAATAAAAGCGTTGTAGATATTGTAAAAAACGGGTTAGAGTTTGCTAAAGAAAATAAATGTAATTATATTATTATAGATACAGCTGGTAGACTTCAAATTGATGAAAGTTTGATGGATGAACTTAAAGAAATTGAAGATTTTGCTAAACCACATGAGAAATTGTTAGTTATAGACGCAATGATGGGACAAGATGCTATAAATGTTATAAGTGGATTTAATGAAAAATTAAATTTAACTGGTGCTATAATTACTAAACTTGATGGAGATACAAAAGGTGGTGTAGCTTTATCTGTTAGACATTTAACTAATGTACCTATAAAATTTGCGGGTAATTCAGAAAAATTAGATGGGTTATCAGAATTTTATCCTGAAAGAATGGCTGAACGTATCCTTGACATGGGTGATATTTGGGCTATAGCTAGTAAAGTTGAAGATGTAATTAGTGAAGAAGATGCAAAAGATCAAGCAAAAAAAATGAAAAGTGGTAAGTTTGATTTAGAAGATTTTTTGACTAGTTTAAATCAAATAAAAAAATTAGGACCACTGGAAAATATTTTAAAAATGCTTCCGGGAGCTAGAAAAATGGGGCTTAACAACGTGAATATAGATCCTAAACAAATGGCTAGAATAGAAGCAATAATTTACTCGATGACAAAAGAAGAAAGAAAGAATCCTGTGATATTAAAAGCAACTAGAAAACAAAGAGTAGCTAAAGGGTCTGGTACTAGCGTTGAAGAAGTTAATAGACTTTTGAAACAATTTGATGAAATGAAAAAAATGATGCAAATGATGGCTAATGGTAATATGAAATTTCCATTTTAAAAAAAAGGATAGATTATGAAATATTTAAGTGATAGTGATAATAAAGTTTTTTTACAAAAAAAAGATTTAGATTTAATTTCTTTTTTTAATGAAGATTTTATTTTTGAAGTTCCAAGAGGAACTGAATATGATGATTTTATTGTCATCGATAATGATAGTGTATGGAATATAGTTAATGATTTTAAATATATTTTAGATATAAATTTTTTAGAAAAACAATCTGTGAAAGAATTACTAGCTGGATTTATTGTGTTATTACAAATTAGTAATAAAAAAGGGAATAATAATCAGCATGACTTTGATGTAATAAAAAAATATAGAAATTATATGGTAGATTATGCTAGTATGATAATGCATAAAACTTTAATTAGGCCTATGTATTTACCATTCGATGTGGCTTCATATGAAGGGAAATTAATAGTTATTAATGATTTATTTGTAAATATGGTAAAGGCAGTTAATCCTGATTGTTTTTACTTAAGTAAATGTGATGAAAGTTCATTTATTGAAGATGAGGTTAATATTATTGTTAGATATGTATTAAAAACTAGATTAGAAGAACTTAGATTAAATGATTCAATAAATTATATTGATACGCAGAATATAGAAATTAATGCTAAAGAATCACTTGATAGGAAATATTTAAGAATAAATATTTTCTATAATAAAAAGAATGATAAACCCGATGAAAGAAGACGTATATAATGTCTTTTTTTATTGCTCAATTTACTGATATTTGATACAATAAGTTTGGTGTTAATTATGAAACAAAAAAATTATAGAAATTTTTCGATTATTGCACATATTGATCATGGAAAAAGTACTTTAGCGGATAGAATACTTGAAATGACTCATGCAGTAGAAGAAAGAGAAATGAAATCTCAGCTTTTAGATAGTATGGATTTAGAACGTGAACGTGGGATTACTATTAAATTAAATGCAGTTAGACTAAATTATAAATATAATAATGAAGATTATACTCTTAATTTAATAGATACTCCAGGACATGTTGATTTTACGTATGAGGTTTCTAGAAGTTTAGCAGCTTGTGATGGAGCTATTTTAGTCGTGGATGCTTCACAGGGTATAGAAGCTCAAACTTTAGCTAATCTTTATTTAGCAATGGAAAATGATTTAACATTAATTCCTGTAATTAATAAAATTGATCTTCCTAATGCTAATCCTGAAAAAGTTATTAATGAACTAGTAACAGTTTTGGGATTTAAAGAAGAAGAAATTCTTTTGGTAAGTGGTAAAACAGGTGTAGGTGTTGATAAACTTTTAGAAGCTGTAGTAGAAAGAATTCCAGCACCAAAGATTAATAATGAAGGAAAAACTAGAGCTCTTATTTTTGATAGTTATTTTGATCCGTATAGAGGTGTAATTCTTCTTGTTAAAATAGAAGATGGAAGTATTAATGTTGGAGATACTATAAAACTTATAAATATGAAAAGTGAGTTTTTAGTTACAGAACTTGGTTATAGAACTCCAAAGGACGTGAAAGTAAATACTTTAGAAAGTGGTGCTGTAGGGTATATATGTGCTGCTATTAAAGATATTTCAGAGGTTTCAGTAGGAGATACTGTTACTGTTAAGAAAAATGAAGCAATAGAGGCTTTACCTGGTTATAAAGAAATGAAACCAATGGTTTTTTCTGGAATATTTCCAACAGAGCTTAATAAATATGATGATTTAAAAGAAGCTTTAGAAAAATTAAAATTATCAGATTCATCACTTACGTATGAACCTGAAACTAGTGAAGCATTAGGATTTGGATTTAGAATGGGATTTTTAGGTCTTTTACATATGGATATAATTATGACGAGATTAGAGAGAGAGTTTAATTTAAATGTTATAGCAACTAGTCCTTCAGTTATATATGAGGTATATAAAGATGATGGAACATTAGAATTTGTTGATTCTCCAAATAAAATGCCAGATAAACAAAAAATTGATTATATAAAAGAACCATATATTTATACAAATATAATATCTCCAGTATCATTTATAGGTTCAATAATGGAGTTATGCCAAGAAAAAAGGGGGATATTTAAAAATACTGATTATATAGATGCAGAAAGAGTAAATATTCATTATGAAGTTCCATTATCTGAAATAGTATATGATTTTTATGATAAGCTTAAAAGCTATACAAAAGGTTATGCTTCATTTGATTATGATTTATGTGGTTATAAAGAAAGTGATTTAGTAAAAATGGATATACTTTTAAATGGAGAAGTCGTTGATGCTTTATCAGTAATTATACATAAAGAGCAGGCTTATTCAAAAGGAAGAGTTATTACTCAGAAACTTCAAAAGTTAATTCCAAGACAAATGTTTCAAATACCGATACAAGCAAGTATAGGGTCAAAAGTTATTGCAAGAGAAAATATTTCAGCTATGAGAAAAAATGTACTTGCTAAGTGTTACGGTGGAGATATTTCTCGTAAGAGAAAACTTTTAGAAAAACAAAAAGAAGGTAAAAAGAAAATGAAAATGGTTGGTAGTGTAGAAGTTCCGTCAGAAGTATTTTTAGAGGTTCTTAAAAATGAATAATGAAGTTACAAGTGTGTACATTCACGTGCCATTTTGTAAAAAAATTTGTTCATATTGTGATTTTTGCAAATTAATATATAATGATGATTTTGCTTTAACTTATTTAATGGCACTTGAAAAAGAAATAACTACTAGGTATGAAAAAGAAAAAATTAAAACACTTTATATTGGTGGAGGAACTCCATCAGCTTTAACAGTGGGTAACTTAAAAAAATTATTTAATATTATTAAACTTTTTAATGTAACTGAAGATTTAGAATTTACTTTCGAAATTAATTTAGATGATTTAAGAATAGAACTTTTAGAAATACTAAAAGAAAATGGTGTAAACCGTTTATCAATCGGTATTCAGTCATTTAATGAAAATAAACTAAATGTTTTAGAAAGAGAAGCAGACTTTAAAGATGCTAAATATAAAATTAATTTGTGTAAAAATATGGGCTTTAATAATATAAATATAGATTTAATGTATGCTGTACCAGGAGAAACATATAGTGATTTAAAAGAAGACTTAAAAAAATTTATT
>CAYJEI010000014.1:0-20717 GCA_964369155.1 uncultured Muribaculaceae bacterium
TAACAAACTCCAAATTATTAGCACCAAGATATAAAAGAGCCATTACGTCAGTAGCAGAACCATTACCATATATACATGTTATCAAAAACATAATAATACAAATCGCCATTATTATATAAGTAACTACTATTTTCTTTCTACTAAAAATTTGTTCAAAAATTTTATTATCTTTCTCTGTTTTCCTATTAATATCTTCAGTTATATTAATTAAAAAATCTAAATTATTAACTTTGTTATCTTCCTTAAATTCCAATGATGGAAAACTTTCTTTTAATAATTCATTATTATTAATATCCTTAAAATCAGATATCTTTAAATTAAAAATATTTTTTTCATTATCAAAATCAACTCTCTCAGCAACATCCAAACAAATATTTAAAGCGTTTACTTTAAAACTTAATGTTTTCTTTTTTATTTGTTTCAAAACATGCCTTATTCTCATCAAATCATAATCATATTGTTCATTATTATGAATATATTTTGAATTAATTCTAATAATTTTATAATTACTTGCCATATTTTCCAACCATATTTCATCCTTAGTACCTTGAACTACTATAGGTGTATAATTTTCCTCAGTCACAAAATAATGAACTAAACTCATAATTATTTGATCTTTATTACTAATTACTATATTTTGCATATTACCTCCATCATACATTTTACTATAAAGCATATAATTAGTAAAGGTGATAATATGCTTATATATTTTATATTTTACTTATTTTCTTTTTTGTTATTCTCATATAAAATATTTATTTATCTCACAGAAAATAATTATTATAAAAATAACATTCTATTTTATTATATATCTAGTAATTTATTTTTATTTACTACATTTATATTATATTATCACTACCACAATATTACTCTAGCAACAATATTAAATATAATTAATTTATCTTTTATCATAAAGCTATCATATATGATAGCTAAAAAAAACTATAATAATTTAATTTTCACAATACCGTATATATTATATAGTTTTTATATGATATCCTACCTAATTATACTACTGTATTTTCTTTAATGAAATTTTTCATTTCTTTTGGTATATCCTTTTCAAAAGACAACTCTTTTCCAGTTATAGGATGAACAAATGATAATTTAGCAGAATGCAAATATTGGCCAAACGAATCACTCTTTCCAATTCCATAAACTGGATCATTAACTACGGGATATCCTATATAATTTAAATGAACTCTAATCTGATGAGTTCTACCAGTTTCTAAACTAAGTCTAACTAAACTATATTCACCAAATCGCTTTTCAACAGTTAAATTAGTAACAGCGTTTTTTCCACCATCTTTTACTTCTTGTAATCTAAAATTTTTACTACTTTTACCTATAGGAGCATTAATTTTAGCTTTTTCACTTGGAAAAACTCCTTTAATAATAGCTAAATATTCTCTATTAACATCTTTGTTTTTAAAATACTCCGACAAAATCTCATGAACTTTATTAGTTTTCGCTACTAACATCAATCCAGAAGTGTCTTTATCTAACCTATGAACAATACCTGCTCTAGCAGCACCACCTTCATCAGATAAATCATTTGTATAATGTAATAAACCATTAACTAATGTATTATTTTTATTACCACTACCAGGGTGCACAACAAGTCCACTAGCTTTATTAATAACCATTAAATACTCATCTTCAAAAACTATATCAAGTGACATTTCATTTTTTTCAAGTTCAACTTCTTTTTGATAATTTTCATCAAATTCAATAACATCACCTTCAGAAACTTTATATGAACTTTTTTTATTTTCATTATTTACAAAAACTACTTTGTCATCTATCATCTTTGTTGCTAAACTTCTAGATATTTCCGTATTATCAGCAATATACTTATCTAATCTAATATCTTTTTCACTAACTATTATTCTCATTTACATCTTCCTTTTTTAAAACAGCTATACTTAAAAGTATAACACCTATTACAACAGCCATATCTGCTATATTAAACACTGGATAATTATAACTACCAAAAACTAATTTAACATAATCAATTACATGACCATGAACTATTCTATCGATTAAATTACCAAAAAGCCCACCAATAACAAAACCAAAACCTAATAATTTACGATAATTATTTTTAAAATTATCCATATATTTTAATAATAACATTAAAATTAATATATTTATAATTATAAGCATTGGAACCATACCAGTAAAAATACTAAAAGCAGCACCTTTATTATATACCTTGGCTAAATAAAAAAAATTAGGTATCAATTCTATTTGATTTACTAAATTATTTTCAACCACAAACTTTATTACTTGATCTATTATTAAAATCATAGTACTTATAATAAAAATTTTCCTTTTCATGTATATATTTTATCAAAAAAACAGCAAAAAAGCTACACTTATTTAACTAGAATTACATCTTGTCCTATTTTAACTATAGAAGAAAAATCTATTGTTGATTCTTCTCTTCTAAATGCTTTTTTCAAAAATTTTCTAGGTTCAATAAAAAAACGAATAACCACTCCACTATCATTAATCTCTGCATCTATTATTCTTCCCAAATTATCACCAGTTTCCATATTTATAATATCTTTTTTTTGCATATCACTTAAATTCATTTAATTCTCCTATTGAATTATATTTATTTCATTAAATTTTTAACATTCTTTATGGCATTTTTTTCGATTCTTGATATTTGAGCTTGACTTATATTCAATTCAGTTGCAAGCTCAGATTGAGTTTTCCCTATAATATATCTACCTACTAATATATCTTTTTCTCTATTATTTATTTCTTGCAATGCATTATTAAGGGAAATAATAACGTCTCTATTGTTACTTGTTTCCTTTATATCAGCTATTTTATCTTGTAAATAAATAGTATCCCCACCATCATTATAGATAGGTTCAAAAATAGACACAGGGTCTTTTAATGAATCAAGTGCATAAGATATTTGAAATTCACTTACATTTAAATAAACCGCAATTTCATAAGCACTTGGATAAAATCCATTTATACCCTGATATTCATCACTATATTTAATAGCTTCATAAGCTAAATCCTTTATACTTCTACTAACTCTGAGACTAGTATTATCCCTAATATATCGTTTAATCTCTCCTATAATTAGGGGCACAGCATATGTACTAAGTTGTAAACCATAAGTTAAATCAAAATTATCAATTGCTTTTATTAAGCCCACAACACCCACTTGAAATAAATCATCAGCGGAAGCAGAACTTTTATTAAATCTTTTCAAAATACTTAAAACAAGCTTCAAATTACCATTTATTAATTTTTCTTTAGCACTTACATCACCATTTTTAAGCTCCTCAAATAATTTAATAGTTTCTTTATTTTTAAGAACTTTAATATCACTTGTATTAACACCACTTATATCTACTTTATAATTTTTCATAAAAAAATCCTTTCAAATTATATTGAAAAGATTTTATTAATTTTATTCAATTCCGCAATCACTAGTTATTCCTACTAATTCAAATACATAATTTAGTAATACTGGTATTAAAAATATAATAACTGCTAAAACTATTCTTTTTAAAGTTTTGCTAGAGGTTTTTTTAACAGCATCACTATCATTAGACGCCAGTGCTTTTAAATAATCTACAATCGTTAAAACAATTACAGCTGCAATAGCAACATATCTCATTACGTCAAGTATCATTTGCAAATAATAAGCAGTAGACCCATCATCACTCACATCTCCAAGCAAACTTTCACAGTTAGCAGGTGCTACAAATGTTGATTTATTACCTGTTAAATCTTGAATAGTAGAGTTAAATGCTGCATTTGTATTAACACTAAGTTCTTCTAACGATTCAAGAGCAGCATCTTTTTGCTCTTCAGATAAATTTTCATCATTCTGTATTTGATTTTTTACATCAGCATAAGAATCATCGAATGCTTTATTTAAACTAGTGTATATTTGAACATACAATTCATTATTTTCTACAAAAGGTAACATATCATCACCATCAGCATAAAACCCTAAAAAAGTAACAACATTATTTAACATTCTCTTATAAATAGCTTCATTTGCTTCTGAATTACCTGCAACAAGATTATTATATATTGTTTCTTCTTCTTCTGCCAGATGATCAACAACATAATCTTTAACTTTAACTAAATATGATTCAAAATTATAAGTCAAAGAAAACTCTTGATCAAAATTAGTCCCAACTCCTTCTTTACTTTTACAAAAACTAAAATCATCAGTCATACAAAATTCACCTTGCAATCCGCCTATGTCTCTATATAACAATGACGGACATTCAAAATTATCCATATCACTCTGTTGTAAATATATATTTTCACCTTCTTTACTATTCGGCAAACTATAAAAGCTAGCTCCATAACTAGTAACAGAATGGACTACATTTTCTGTTGTCTTGATTAACTTATAACCATTATCATTAGTAGTAACCAAAGTAAATTTATAACCTGCAGTTTTGGTTGAAGTATATTCACATACAACAGCAAAAATACTGTTAGAATCAGGATCGTCGATAAATTTCATTGAATCAAGAATAGTTTCTTCAGCTTTTATATTATTTGGAAAAGCAAATAGTAAACTTATAATTAAAAATACACATATATATAATTTCCTCACCTTAATCACCAACATAATTATACCATACTTACCTATAAGAATATATATTTATTAATAAAAAAATGAATATTTACAGTTAAATATTCATTGTAAGTTTTAGTTTTTTTATAACTTTTTTTTCAATTCTAGATATATATGACTGACTAATACCCAACATTTTCGCTACCTCCTTTTGAGTATATTCTTTAGTATTATTAAGTCGATATCTTAAAGTCATTATTTCTTTATCTCTATCTTTAAGCTCTAAAACTTCATTTGCAAGAATTTCTCTATCAAGTTTCTTCTGATATTCATCTGGAACTAAATTATTATCAGTACCAAGTATATCCTCAAGATGAAGCTCATTGCCTTCAGCATCATAATTTAATGCTTCATCTAAACTCATATCCGCTCTTCTTTTTTTATTTTTACGTAAAAACATAAGAATTTCATTGGATATACACCTAGATGCATAAGTAGCAAGCCTAATATTTTTATCTATTTTATAAGTATTTATCCCTTTAATTAAACCAATAGAGCCTATCGAAACCAAATCTTCTATATCATAAATTTTAGTTTCAAATTTTTTTGCTAAAAATACAACTAATCTTAAATTATGTTCAATAAGAATATTTCGAGAATTTTCATCACCAGCTTTAGCTTTTATTAAATGAGCAAGCTCATCTTCTTTAGAAAGAGGCGGTGGCAATTTATCTGTTGCACCAACAAAAAACAATTCATTATACTTCAATTTTAAAAAAATTAACAATTTTTTAAACATTTATTTCCTCCAATAATTTATAGTTCAAAAGACAATTACTACCATCTAAATTTATTTTCTCATCACTTACTCCGAGTAAATAATTTTTAAATATTCGATTATTTATCTCAATATGATCTAAAGAAAAGCATTTAATTAAACCAGTTTTGTTCACCCCCTTAAATGGTACATAAATTGGATTAGTACTTTTATAAATACTTTCATCAACAATTATTATATATTTATTAGTAAAGGGATCTTTGAGTTTATTTCCTGAATCTATAAAGCCATCCAATAATAATTCTTTATTATTTTTAAAAACCACCTTTACTCTATAAGATAAATTTTGCTTTTGTTTCAATTTTTTTGTTTGATATACGTAAACACCAAGCACTAAAGGTGCTAATATAACTAAAGCAATATAGTTAATATTTGATGATGCTATACCTAATTCGTCTGTTAAATAATAAAGAAATCCAGCAAGTATAATACTAGACATATATAAATATATCATGTTATGAAATGTATATATAAAGTTCTTAAATCCATACGCAATACTAAGCATAGGTAATCCTAGTATATTTTTGAGTATAATTTCTAATAATTTATTAATATCAAAAAAAATCAGTATAATACTAATGCAACCAAATATAGATGCTAAAATTAATCTTTTATGATTGATTTTTCTTTTAAGCACAGTTCCAACAGTAAGTAAAAGTAAATAGTCATAAAAAATATTATAAAGAATTAACAAATCAATATATATCATACCATCACCAAATTAATTATATAATAGCGTAATTAAATAATTTGTCACATCATGAAAAAAGAAGAGTAAATTCTCTTCTTAAAAATCATTATCTCTCAAAAATGGAGGAATATCAAAATCATCTACTTCTTTTTGAACCCTTTTCTTAGGCATTTCATTTGTAAATAATGCTTCAGCATTTGAATCTTCATCAAATCCAGTAGCAATTACTGTAACAATAACTTCTTCTGATAAATTTTCATTTTTAATCGCACCAAATATAATATTTACATCAGCATTAGCAGCTTCTCTAACTGTTTCAACAGCATCTTCAATTTCAAATAAAGTTAAATTCTTTCCACCAGTTACATTAACAATAGCATTAGTTGCACCATCAATTGTAGCTTCAAGAAGTGAGTTTGCAACAGCTTGTCTAGCAGCTTCGATAGCTCTATTTTCTCCAGCGTTACAACCAATACCGATAATTGCTGTTCCACTTTTTTCCATTACTGTTTTAACATCAGCAAAATCAAGATTTATAATACCAGTAACAGCTATAAGATCAGATATAGATTGAACACCTCTATGAAGTACATTATCAACTTCTTTAAACGCATCTTCAAACGTTGTTGTTTTGTCAATGATATCACGAAGTCTATCGTTAGGTATAATAATTAATGTATCTACATTTTTTTTAAGCTCTTCAAGTCCAATAAGAGCTTTTTCCATTCTACCTTTACCTTCAAATCTAAAAGGTTTTGTAACTATACCAACAGTTAAGGCACCTAATTCTTGTGCTATTTCAGCAATAACTGGAGCAGCTCCTGTCCCAGTTCCACCTCCAAGACCGCAAGCAATAAAAACCATATCTGCGCCTTTTAGTGCATCCTCTAGTTCAGCTTTTGACTCAAGTGCCGCAGCTCTTCCTACTTCAGGATTTGCTCCAGCTCCTCTTCCACCAGTAATAGATTTTCCAATTTGAATTTTATTAGTTGCAAGAGATGAATTTAAAACTTGTAAATCAGTATTTACAACATAAAACTCAACACTCTTAACTCCTTCTTCAATCATTCGGTTTACAGCATTACAGCCTCCGCCTCCTACACCAATTACTTTTATCTTTGCGATTTGATCCATTTCAAGTCCGTTCATTATATATCCTCCCTAACTATCAAAAAAATACCCAAACAATTTTCCTAATACAGAATTGTCCGATATATTTACTTTCTTATGCATTGCACTTAACTCTTCTTGTTCTTCTAAACTAAAAATTGAATAGTCTACATTTTTTAGTTTCAATCTACTATAATAATATTTTATTAAACCAGCTCCAACAGAGTATTTATTATTTCTGACTCCAATTTCGCTGACATTACAAACTTTTACTTTTCTACCAAATATTTCTGATAACAAAATGTCCAAATCTTTATACTCAGTAGTTCCCCCTGTAACCATTATATAACTAATTTCCTTTTTTGTTAAGAGATTTATTTGTTTTTTTATTAAATTCAACATTTCAGTAAGCCTATTTATAGCAATTTCTGTTGCATCATATTGATTCACTTTAATTAAATCATTATTTTTATTATGAAACGTTATAGATTCATTTGCCCTAGCCATACTTTTGTGAGCTAAACTCAAATGTTCTTTTATATACATTGAGTCCTTACGATTTAATTTATAATTAAAGGCAAAATCAATATCTAAATTGTTACCGCCGACATCAAGAGTTTCAACCGCAGTTAAAATTCCATGATTAAATACGGATATTTCAGTTTTATGCGCTCCAATATTTATAACTGCCCCTACACTATTAGCAGTATCTTTAGTTTTAAATTCATAATAATCCCCAAGTGATCCTATTGCAATATCAACAATAGATATATTTAAATTTTCTAAACACCTTGCAATAGTAGTAATATTTTTCTTAGGAACCTTTATACCTACTGCCTTAACTGTAAGTTTCTCACCAATCATTTTCAGCGGTGATGCAACTTTATCTACATCATTTACAATAAAACCTGTTGGCATAATACTAACTAACTCTTCGTTGGAAGCAATATTATTACCCACTGCTTTACTCATAGCTTTACTAATATCTCTGTGAGTTATAGTTTTATCTGATGAATTAATTACAGTTGACCCAGTCGACATAAATGTACTTGCACCAAGACTAGGAACATTTACAACAACTTTATCTACTTTGAGCCCAAGCAAATTATTAACTTTATCAAAAGTTTCTCTTATCGACTCAGTAGCACTTTCTAAATTAACTACATAACCATTTTTTATTCCTCTGGAAGGAGTGTCTACGCAAGCTAAAATATTAAGTTTACCTTTAAATATTTCACCAACAACAAGTTTTATATAAAAACTACCGATGTCTAAGCTTGCAATAATTTTGCGCATATCTCCACTCCTATTTTTCCTAATATTAATTATAACCTATAACAATACTTTTTGGCAAGTAGTTTATCACCTAGACACAAAAAAAGTAACGATTTTATACCATTACTTCAATTTTACCTAAATTATCATAAAAACTATATATTGCAATCTCACTACCCAAATATTTCATTATATAATTTCCATTTTCTAACAAAATATTTATTTTAGCACCATTTTTTACTTTAAAATATATTTCATCATTCATATCAATAACTTTATAATTAAAAATATCTTCTAAAGAATGGCTTTTATAATTACCATTTTCTATTTCTTCTAAAGTATTACTATTATCTATTGTAAAAATACCTTGACTAGTTCTTCTTAGTTCTTTCATAACTCCTACAGTTCCAAGCTGATTAGCTATATCATTAATTAAAGATCTTATGTAAGTTCCTTTACTGACACTAGTTTCAAAAACAAAACCATCATTTAATATTTCTAAAAGTTTGATATCAAAAACCTCTATTTCTCTTTTAGGAAGATCTATTTTTTCACCATTTCTAGCATATTCATATAATTTTTTTCCGTTTATTTTAACTGAGGAATATAGCGGAACTTCTTGTATAGATTTACCCTTAAAAGTTTCTAAAACTTCTTTTATTCTACTTTCATTGACTTCAAAATTTCTTTCTTCGATAATTATTCCAGTAACATCTAAAGTATCAGTTTTAACACCCAATTTAACAGTTGCGATATAAGTTTTATTAAGCGCCGTTATTTTATCAACTAATTTAGTATATTTACCAAAACAAACTACCAAAACACCTGTTGCAAGAGGATCAAGTGTTCCAGTATGGCCAACTTTCTTTGTATTAAAAATGCGGTTAAGTTTATTAACCACATCTCTACTAGTCATATCTTTAGCTTTATCTACTACTATAACTTTATTCATAAATCCACCTAGTTATGAATTTCATTGATTAGTCTCTCAATATTATTACCATATTCAACTGAATTATCATATATAAATTTTAATTCAGGAGTATGTCTTAAATCAATTCTTGATGATACTTTACCTCTTATAAAATGAGATGCTTCATTCATTTCTTTTTCCATATTAACTGCATCTTTATCTAACATACTAGTAAAATATATAGTAGCATGACCTAAATCTTTTGTAACAGTGCACCCAGTAATAGTAACACTTCTCAAAAGTTCATCTCTTGCTTCAGTTAAAAGTATATCTGATATATGCCTACTAATTTCAGATGCTATTCTTTCTATTTTATGATTAGCCATTAGTTTTTCACCTCAACCATTTCATATACTAAAAGAACATCCCTTTCTTTTATATCATTATTATCTTCAAGAGTAATACCGCATTCATAACCTTTTTTAACTTCTCTAACAGAATCTTTTTCTCTTTGTATAGAAGATATTTTAGTTTCATTAATGATAATACCATCACGAATAACTCTAACAGATGCATTATTTTTAACAAGCCCTGTTGTAATATAACTTCCAGCAATTTTCCCTACTTTTGAAAAAGTAAATATTTTTCTAATTTCAGCTTCTCCTAAAGTTTTTTCTTCAAATACCGGTTCAAGCATTCCCTTCATTGAAGCTTCTATATCTTCAACAAGTTTATAAATAATTGTATAAAGTTTTATATCAATATTATAATCCTTAGCAATTTCCTTTACTCCTTTAGTTTCAATTACATTAAACCCAAGGATAATTGCCCCTGATGCACTTGCAAGAACAACATCATTTTCAGTTATTGCTCCTACACCTGATCTAATAACTTTAACAGTTACATCACCAACATTAATTTTTTCAAGTGCACTTTTTACTGCTTCTTCAGAACCTCTAACATCAGCTTTTAATACTACATTAATTTCTTTAGCTCCAGCCTTAATTCCTTCAAATAAATCATCTAAAGTTACTTTTTTTGGTGCTCTTTCACTATTTTTCTTAGCAGCTACTCTTTGATGGGCTATTTTTTTCGCTTGCACTTCAGTTTCAAATGCCATAAATTTATCTCCAGCACTTGGATTACTTGATAAACCAGTTATTTCTACAGGTTCAGAAGGACCAGCAGTTGTAATACTTTCACCTTTATCATTTTTTATTGATCTAATTTTAGCATAACTTGTACCTATAACAACTGGATCTCCAATTCTAAGTGTTCCGTTTTGTATTAATAACGATCCTACACCACCAACATGTTTATCATGTCTAGACTCAATAACAGCTCCAACTGCATATCTATCAGGATTTGCTTTATATTCATTTACTTCTGCTATTGTTAAAATAGTTTCAAGAAGTAACTCAATACCTTCTCCAGTATGAGCAGATACATTTATAAATGGATATTCACCACCCCAAGCTTCTGGAGTAATATTAATTTCAGCAAGCTCAGTCATAACTCTATCAGGGTTAGCATCTGGCTTATCGATTTTGTTTATAGCCACTATTAAAGGTACCTCAGCACTTTTTGCATGCTCAATAGCTTCTTTAGTTTGAGGCATAACACCATCATCAGCTGCCACAATTATTATAACTATATCTGTAACACTAGCCCCTCTAGCTCTCATTGCAGTAAATGCAGCATGTCCAGGAGTATCAATAAATGTGATTTTTTCACCATTATGAACCGCTTGATATGCTCCTATAGCTTGAGTAATTCCTCCAGCCTCTCCAGATACTACGTTTGCTTTTCTTATATAATCTAATAAACTTGTTTTACCATGATCAACATGACCCATTATCGTAACAATCGGAGGTCTTTTAACCAAATCTGCTTCGTTATCAATAATTTCATAAGTTTCAAAATTAGATACATCTCTCGTATCTTCAGTTTTTAAAACTTTTTTGTATTCACTAGCAAGCATTTCTGCAACGTCATAATCAACACTATCATTAATACCTATCATAAGTCCTAAAACAATTAATTTTTTTATTAATTCTGCAGGATTAACTTGCATTCCTTCAGCTAAATTATAAAGAGTCATTCCCTCTTTATAAATTACAACATTTTCCTCTTCTGCATTTGTTTTTAGTTTACTTTTGTTTTTATACATTTCTTTTTTAAGATTTTTAAATTCTTCTTTAGAAACATCTTTTTTCTTCAATTTTTGTTTAGTAACAGTAGGATTAATTGTTTTATTAATATTATTTTTAATAATGATTTCATCTACTTTTTCTTCAATTTCCTCATCTTCATCATATGTTATTTCGTTTTCAGTACTTATCAAATTAATAGCACTATCAAGCATACTGATATCATCATTTTCAAGCAGATCCTCTCCACTATTTACTTTAATATCTAATAATTTACATTCATTTAAAACTTCTGCCACTGATAAATTAACATCAAGTGCATATTCTTTTACTGTCATTATCCTCACCCTTTCTTGTTTTTATTTTATAATTCTAATTTTAATAACTCTTCATATAACGTATCTGGAACCTCAGTTTCAAATACCTTATTAAAAACTTTTTTTTGTTTCGCTTTTTCAAAGACGTCTTTATCTTTTTTTAAATAAACACCTCTTCCATTTTGTTTACCTATCAAATCTACTAGAAATTCTCCTTCAGGAGTTCTTACTACTCTTAAAAGCTCTTTCTTAGGAAATTTTTCTCTAGTAACAGCGCAAGTTCTCATTGGAATTTTTCTTTCTTTCATTATTTATTTCCAGCCTCTTGTATTTCTTCTAATGTTTTAATAGTAAGTTTATATCTACTAAGTTTACTAGCAAGCTTAATATTACTTCCTTTTTTACCAATAGCTAAACTTAAATTATCACTATTAACAATTATTAAAGCTTCTTTGTTTTCTTCATCAGTAATATTAACAATAACATCTTTAGCTGGTGACATTGCATTTTTAATAAATGTTTCAGGATTATCACTATGCTCTATAATATCAATTCTCTCTTTACCTAGTTCCTTTAATATATTAGCAATTCTTATACCACGCTCACCAATACAAGCTCCAATAGGATCAATTTTTGAATTATTTGAATAAACTGAAACTTTACTTCTAACTCCTGGCTCTCTAACACAAGAAGCAAGAATAACATCACCATTTATCATTTCAGGTATCTCATGTTCAAATAATCTTTTAACAAAACCGTAATGTTTTCTTGAAAGCATTATTAAAGGTCCTTTATTATTTTGATCAATTTTAGTTACATAAACTTTAATATTAGATCCCATTTCAATTTCTTCACCAGGTATAATTTCCTCTTTCGGAAGTATTCCTCTAGCTTTTCCTAAATCAACATAGAAACTTCTAGCATCTTCCATAGCAACCATACCAAGCATAAGCTCACCAAGTTTGTCTTCGAATTCACTAATAATAATATTTTTTTCAGCTTCCCTAATTTTTTGAACTACTACTTGTTTAGCAGTACCAGCAGCTACTCTACCAAAATCTTTAGGAGTAACTTCAACTTCAATCTCATCACCAATTTTAGCATCTTTTTTATATTCTAAAGCTTCTTCTAAAAGTATTTGAGCATCTCTATTTATCTCTGGTGGAATAATTATGAAATTCCCTTCTTCATCTTCTCCATCTTCTCCATCATCGTAATCTTCAACAACAATCATATAACTAAATACTTTAATAGTACCGTTATCTCTATTGATATAAACTTTTACATTTGTTTTTGAATCAAAATTTTTCTTATAAGCAGTTTGAAGCGCAAGTTCTAAAGAATCATATATAAAGTCTGGCTCTATACCTTTTTCTAAAACAAGTGCATCAATAGCTTTAATTAATTTTTTACTATCCATATTAACCTCTTTCCTTACTAGTAACATCTAAAACAAATTCATCACTTGGAAAATCCATTTCATCAATTATTTCACTAACAATTTTACTAGCTTTAACAATAGTATCAAGATCAATACCACCTGTTTTATCTAGTACAACAGTTAGAAATTTATTTTTATCTTTTTCATAAAAAGATATTTCATCAACCACTATATCCTCTTTACTAAGAGGAGTATTCAATAACTCTTTAAGCTCACTTATAGCCTTATCCATTTTCCCTCCAATTATAAACAAAAGCGGGAACCTTCGGTGCCCACTTAAATTTCATAAATCAATTATATCACATTATTATTTAAAAAACTAGTAAAAATTATATTTTATATTATTATATAATTTTTAAAAAAACATAGTAAATCTTATTATTGTTATTTACTATGTTTTTTCATATACAATTTTAATGCTTCATCAAACTCTGCATCAGTATCTAAATTCACTATATTATCTCCATCTTTTTTGTTAATAAATAAATCTTCTTGATCATCAATATTAACCAAATAATAATAATTTTCAATTATATCAGTTAATCCATACGTTTTACCATCAAGTTTAATTGTTTCAATATTTACTGTATCCATTACATACCTCTTACACTTTCTTCTTTAGATTCATTTATTTCACGTTGCTCTTCAATTAATTTTTCTTCAACTGAAGCCAATATATCATTTATGGATTTATCATAACTAACTTCTTCTGGTTCTAAAATCTCTCTTGCATATTCATAAATTGCACTTTCTAACGTCAAATTCGTATTATTTTTCTCATTACATGTCTTAATTATTAAATCAATTATTCTATAATCCTCATTATAAACTTTTTCATCGTTCAAAAGTATATAAGCTTTAACAACACCTTCTGCTTCCTTACCTTTTTCAAAATTATTTACCATATCATATGCTAATCCTGTATGATCGTATCCATACTTACTCCCTTGTCTGAAAGTATTATCCTGAATTATATTATTTTCAAATGCTAAATAATCATTCAAATCCGCATTATCTTGTATTTGACCTGCAGTACTACTTATAAGTGCTACAGCAGCTATCGTAGAAATAACTATCGCTGATCCTTCTACTATTTTTTTAGCATTTACTTTATCAATTAATATACTAACAAATGCTTTTAAAGGTGTTATTCTTTTCTTTTTTGAGTTCCTTCTAATATTTTCTATTTTTTCCTGTGTCATAATATATACTCCCTCTATAATAAATATATCATAAAAATATATATGTGTCTATTCTTTTTTAGCACTTTGAAACAAAAAAACTAGCGATTAGCTAGCTTATAAAACTTCTATTTTCATAAAATTCGTATGTTTTGTTGGAACATTATTTGGAAAACCACCTGTAATTATTAATACATCGTTTTTCTGAAGTTCCATAAATCTTTTTGCTTCAGTAATAGCTACTTCAACAACTTCATCTGTAGATTCTAAATCTTTAACAACAACTGGATAAACTCCGTATGATGCTGCAAGACTTCTTGCAACTTTTTCATCCCTTACATTAGCAAGTACAGGACATATAGGTTTTAAATTACTAACCATTATTGCTGATGAACCTTTAAGAGATGCTGTCACAATTAATTTAGCATCAAGTATTTTAGCTGCTTCTACAGCACTTGTACATATAGCTTTTCTAGTAATACTATCACTTTTAACATCAACACTTTTATAATCAAGTTCCGATTCAGCATACTCACATATATTTGACATAAAGCTAACAGTTTCAATTGGATATTTTCCTACTGTTGTCTCACCTGATAACATTACAGCATCAGTGCCATCTAAAACAGCTTCAGTTACATCACTAATTTCCGCTCTAGTAGGTCTCGCATTTTTCTTCATAGATTCAAGCATTTCCGTTGCCACAATAACCACTTTACCATGAGCTCTAGCTCTTTTAATCATATTTTTTTGAGCAAACGGAAGTTCATACATTGGTATTTCTACACCTAAATCTCCTCTTGCAACCATTATTCCATCAGATACTTCTAAAATTTCTTCTAAATTATCAATACCAGTTTGACTTTCTATTTTAGAAATAATTTTAATATCTTCACAATTATTTTCTTTTAATATTTCTTTAACCTCTAATACATCAGATTTTTTAGATACAAATGAAAGTGCTAAAAAATCTCCATCATGAGTTCCAGCATAGATTATATCATTTTTATCTGTTTCACTTACAAATGGAATATTAAGATCAAGTCCAGGAGCACTTAAACTTTTTTTATTACCTAAAATACCACCAATTACAATATCACAAGTAACTCCATCATCTTCAATAGACTTCACAACAATTTTCATTAATCCATTTTCAAGTAAAATTACACTACCAATGCTAAGTACATCGATTGCAGATGGATGATTAACTGAAAATCTTTCAGTGTTACCTAAAACTTCTTCTTTAACCACTCTTATAGTTTTTCCAGCTACAAGAGTAATTTCATCTCCTTCAAGCATCCCATTTCTAAACTCTGGCCCTTTTGTATCATATAAAATAGCTACATTTGCACCTGTTATTTCTCTTACTTTTTTAACAGAATTTACTACTGTCACTCTTTCTTCCATAGTTGCATGAGAAAAATTAATTCTCGCAACATTCATTCCAGCATCAACCATCTTACTCATCACATCAACTGATGAGCTAGCAGGTCCAATACTGCATATTATTTTTGTTTTTTTCATACTACTTATTTCCCTTCGCCTTTCCCATTCTATCATGTAAGAACTATTCTTTCAATAATATGTTGTGTATTTTTTCAATTATTATAAGCAATAATTATTTATACAATATTATTTCTATAAAAAAATCATACTATTTAACATGAATAATAAAGAATTTCAAGAATTTATAAATCAAGATTATAATAATTTTTCAAGTTGGTTATTTTCTTTAAATGCATATGAATTCACATTAATAGGCACTGCAATCGGTTATCTTTTTGGAGCTAATTTAACAATAAATCAACAAAATTCTTTAGGTAACTTTTTTTCTTTAATCGGACAAGTTCTACAAACTATTAATGCCCAAAGTATAACAATTTCACAAACTCCAAAGAAAAACTCTAAAGTTAGACCAGAAATTCAAAAAGAAACATTGGAAGAAGAAGTAAAATATATTAAAGAAGAAATGTACAAGTTAATAATTGAATTATATGGAAATACTAAATCATAAAAAAAACTAATATTAATTAGTTTCTTCCATTTTAACATGTAATGGTCTCATAAGTGGAAACATTACACATTCTCTTATTGGTCTATCTAAAATTGTTGAAAATAACCTTTCAGATACTCCAAAACCAAATGCAGGAGGCATACCATACTCTAAAGCTTCAATAAATTCAGCATCATGAGCATGAGCATCTTCATCACCAGCTTCAGCCATTTCCCTTTGTTCTAAAAATCTATCTTCTAAGTCTTGAGCATCATTAAGTTCTGAGTATCCATTACCCATTTCAGAACCAGCAAGTATAACTTGGAACTGAGCAACTTTTCTAGGATCTTCTTTAAGTTTTTTAGGAAGTGGATTAAGCTGAACTGGTTGTCCAACTAAGAAACCAGGTCCTGCTAAATTTTTTCTAACAACTTTCCAAAGTGTATCTACAAGTCTCCAATAAGGAATACTTGGGTCAAACTCAACTTTTTCTTCTTCAAGTTTTTTTATTACATCTTCTTTAGTAGTATTATAAATATTTATACCAGTCTTCTCTTCAATAATAGTTTCAAAATCATATATTTCCCATTCTGAATCCATATCGATATCAAAACCTTTTGAAGTAAATTTGCTAGTACCTAAAACATTTTTCACTATTTTGCGGTATAACTCTTTTATAAAAGGCATACCATCTTTATAATCTGCATAAGCCCAGTAGAATTCCATTTGCGTATAATCTTGTAAATGTTCAGGGCTCATTCCTTCATTTCTAAATTGTCTTCCTATTTCAAAAGTTTTTTCATAACCAGCAACCAATAATTTTTTTTGCCATAACTCTCCCATAGATATTCTTAAAAAAACATCTAAATCAAGAGCATTATGATGAGTAGCAAAAGGAGTCGCAGCTGCTCCACCTGCACTATTTTCAAGTATTGGTGTTTCTACTTCTAAAAACTCATTTTCCATCAAATAATTTCTTACAGTTGCCCAAAAAACTTGTTTCTTTCTAAAAATATCCATAACTTCAGGATCCATTATCATATCTAAATATCTTTTTCTTAGTTTGATTTCTGGATCAGCTATCCCATGATATTTATCTGGAAGAGGTTTTAAAGCTTTTGTTAAATGAGTAAATTTATGAGCTTTAATAGATAACTCACCCATATTAGTTTTCATAACAGTACCTTCGATACCAACAATATCACCTAAATCAGATGATTCGAATATACTATATTCATCTTCAGTAACTACATCAGATTTAATATATATTTGAATTTGACCAAATTTATCTTGAATATGAAAAAATCCAGCTTTCCCTTTTCCTCTTTTAGTCATTATTCTACCAGCTACATTAACAGTAACATTTATATCATGTAATTCTTCTTTTGTATTTATTTCATATTTTTCTTTTAATTCTTTAGTATTTGCATCAATATTAAACTTACTACCAAATGGATCAATTCCTTTCTCCACTAAATGATTTAGTTTTTCTCTTCTAACTAATTCTTGTTCTGTAAATTCTTTCATTATACATCATCCCTTCATTACCAAATATTTTATCATAAAAATACTGTTTTTAGAAGTATAAATTAATTCAAGTCAAAATATTGAAATAAAAGCAAGAAAATGCTAAAATATTTCTTGCATCAGCAAGGAGATATCAATGATAACAATAAATGAATTAAATAATATAAAAATACCATTAAGAGACAAACTAGATTTAGATAAAAACACAACTTTCGGAATAGAACTAGAATTTGATAATCTAGAATTTAACATTGCAAAAAATAAAGCCAATACTGATTTAATATTAAAACACTGGAAATGTAATAAAGATAGTTCAGTTACAATGACCTATAATAATAAAGAATATGGCGGAGAATTTCATAGTCCTGTTTTTACTGACGAAAAAAATTCTTATTTACAAATAAAGCACGTTTGCAATTTTTTAAAACAAAATTCTGCAATTGCTAGTAACCACACCAGTGCTCATATTAATATAGGAAGTCATATTTTAGGAACAAATATTAAAAACTGGGATAACTTTCTAAGATTATGGTTAGCTTACGAAAATGTTATATATAAATTTTCATGTGCAGATAAAAATACAATAAGAAAATACGCAGACTTTTTTGCTCCTCCACTATCATCAAGCAGACATCGTACATCATTTCTAACTGGAAACAGCAAAATAAATTTACTACTATTCATAAAATACGTCACTAAACATAGTCATACAGGAATAAATTTAAATAATGCTAGTTATTATCAACAAATTAAAGAATTATATTTTGATAAAGAGATAACAAACAAAGAACTAGAATATCAACTATATAAATCACTTGGTAGAAGTGTTGATTTAAAAGAGTTCGGAAAACTAGATTTCTACAACATTAAAAAAAACACAAACTTTTTAGAATTCAGATCTATGAATGGAACATTTAATCCAATTATTTTACAAAATGCTATAAGCTTTTATTCAAAATTAGTTCAATACAGTACAAATAAAAATTTTGATATTGAGTATATAAATTATAAACTAAATCAAACTAAAAAAGACTATTATAAAATGTATAGTTACAACGATGCAATAAAACTAGCAAATCTTATTTTTGATCACGAAATAGAAAAATTAGCTTTTTTAAAACAATGTGAAAGCATCTATCAAAACAACAATTATCAAAAAAAGAGAACAAGTTAGGTAATAATGACAAACGATAATAAATTAATATATAATTGCTTTGTAGAAACAATAGCAAACTTAACGTCCTTCAATAAAGATGATATTGAAATTACATTATCAAAAAGATCAAATATAAATATACCTATTGTAAATTATCATGAATTTATATACATGAACAAAAAATACATTTTGAACAAAACAAAATTAAAATGCTTAGATTAAGCTTTTTTTTTTTCATTTTTTTTCATTTTTTTATTGTTTAATTATTTTTATAGTGTATAATAATCTCAAATTTTGAAAGCTTTGGGTGGTATTATGAAGATAAAAGATAATGACAAGGTTTTGATTGCAAAACTCATTCTTAAAATTACTTTTATCATGACATTTATAAGTGTAGGAATTAAACTTTTAGGATTTAATTTATTCGACATAGAAATAGAAACAAAGGTTTTAAAAAGCATCTCCGCTTTTTTAGAAAATCCAAAATCAAATATATATATTGATATAATTAATATTATTCTAATATATTTGCAAATGTACATAATTTATCGAGTAATAAGTAATAGCACTAAAAATAAAAGTTACTATATAATTTCTATAATAGCTGTACTAATAAATATGGTATCACAATTGTATATATATGAATATATTTTTATAAAAAATACAACAATTTCTAATATATTATATTTTACTAATTCATTCACAATAATTTTTTTAGGAACTCTCGCTATTGATTACAAATTAATAAATAAAAACAATTGTATTTACAATATTCTAAAAAAATTAAAACTGACTACAATAGTATCATTTACCATATTTTTTTATCAATTTTTCTTACTATTCATACACAACATCACATATAATAATAGTTACATTATAATATATAATTTTTTATTAAATATAGATTATATAATTTTATTAATGGTTACATACTATATATTCTTAACAAAAAAATTTAAAAATACAAAACATTGCAATAATATATTTTTGAATTTTAAAATATATGAATTTCTAGATAAAATACCTGACAAAAAAAGTTTAAACCAATTAGTAACAAAGTTTTCAAATTATTACAGTCATTTTAAAAATGAACACAAATCAGAAAAAATAGTTATAATATTATATATTATATTCTTTTGTATTCATGAACTTATAAATCTTTTCTTGATATTTTTTATAGCGAACTTGAATAATTATATTATAGAATGCATTTTTATAATGACAGCATTTATGATTTCAAAAAAGACTTTTGGAGCATTCCACTTCAAATCATTTATTTTATGTTTCTTTGTTTCTAATATAACATTTTTCGTATTAAGTAAATTTTCATTAAATGTTAATATCACACTTGCAATACCAATAATATTAGGAATACTATTATCATATATAGCTAGTAAATTTATCCATAAAAATAACAATGTTCCCTATAGAGGAATGCCAATTGTTGACTTAAATGAAATATGTGAAAACAAAAAACTTAATAAAGTAGAAATTGGTGTGTTAACTGACTTTTATTGTAATCGTTATAATATAGATAAACTTGCAATTAAATATA
>CAYJEI010000015.1:0-18256 GCA_964369155.1 uncultured Muribaculaceae bacterium
ATTAATTCAAACACAAAGAATACATAGAAATGCTGGAAAACAGTTTATTGAGAGAATGAATACTTAAATGTATGATATAGTATATTATCAATTGAAAACAGATAAAACTAAATATTTAGTTGACCTTAATCATAATTTAGTGTTTAGCAGTGTTTATAAAGATGAAATTATAGAGAAGACATATAAAGAAGGCATTATTGCAGAGGAAAAATTAAATGTACAACTTGCACTTTTACAGGCAAAACTTGCAAGTGATATGTTAAATAGTGAATTTGGTAATGAATATTTGGTTGTGTTACCTATATCTCTTTGTAAAAAGGAAAGTAAACTTGAAAGATTTTTTAAACAAAATAATGAAGAGTATGCTAAAAAGAATATATTATATCTAATTGATTATGATGAATTTATGAGGCATTCAGTTGTAATTAAAAATTTAAGAAAAAATGGTTATCGTATTTCTGTAATTACTAATGCTTATACTAAATTTACAAGTAAAAGCAAAACTAGTATAGCGCTTGCAGAATATATATTTATAGATAGAAGTACAAGAAGTATCAATGAACTTGAAAAGGTTATATTTGATAACTTTAAAGATCGAATAGTAAAAGAAGATATTTATTCAAAATTAGAAATGTTAGGAGAAGAGTAGTTTATGGATACATTATTAAGATTTGTATATGAATTTTTTGCAATATTTGTTGATGGTATTGCGACAATGTTTGAAGGGTTGCTTCAGTTATTTAACTTTAGTAATTATATAGACATTATTAATAATTATAGTGAAAGTTTCGATGGGCCTGAATGGTTATTTGTTGTAATTGCTATTGTTATATTACTTGCATTTGTGGGACTTATAGGTTTTTTAATCTATTTGTATATCAAAAAGTTTATACGTAATAAAAATGGTAAACTTAGCAATGATTCTTTATTAGATGAAATAGGTAAATTAAATGAACAAGTAAGAAAATTGATGAAAGAAAAAGACGAGCTTATGGCTATGAAAGTTTCTCAATTAGGTCTTAACCCTGATGAAGATGGTGAAGTAAACCCTGAGGAAGAAGTTGATGAGGAAACTAAAGAAACAGCTCATAGATTTCCTAAACTTGAGCTTATTGATGAACAATTCGCTGGATATTCTCCAGAAAATTATAATAATAATTTTACACTAAAGGAACTTGCTGATAATTTAAGAGCTTTTGCTGCTAGTGAATTAAAATTGTATTATGAACCAAGTTTAATTTATACTTTTATCTCTGGACTTGCTTCAAGTAGATTAATAATACTTCAAGGTATATCTGGAACAGGTAAAACAAGTCTTGCTTATGCATGGGGTAAATTTGTATCAAATGATGCAGTAGTAGCGTCGGTGCAACCTTCTTGGAAAGATAAAACAGAATTTTTAGGATATTTTAATGAATTTACCAAAAAATTTACTGAAACAGAAGCGCTAGGTGAAATTTACGCAGCTAATTACGATGATAATGTTCATACAATTATCTTAGATGAAATGAATATAGCAAGAGTAGAATATTACTTTGCAGAGATGTTGTCAGTTCTTGAAATTCCCGCAAGAGACGAATGGGTTGTAGAACTTGTTACTAGTGGATGGACACATGATCCGGTTAAAATGGATAATGGTAAAATATTACTTCCGGGAAATCTTTGGTATATAGGAACTATTAATAATGATGATTCAACTTATATGGTTACGGATAAAGTTTATGATAGAGCAGTTCCTATTGATATTAATAAAAAATGTAGTCCATTTGAATCTCGTCATCAGGAAGCTATTAAACTTAATTCAACATATTTAGAAAGTTTATTTTTAGAAGCGCAAAAAAATGTACAGGTTACTGATGATGCATTAAATAAACTTGCTAAAATTGATGATTATGTAATTAATCATTTTAGAATTGCGTTTGGTAATCGTATTATGAAACAACTTAAAACTTATATTCCAGTATATGTATCATGTGGTGGAGATGAAATGGCTGGTATTGATTATTTTATCGCTAGAAAGATTTTAAGAAAATTTGAACAATTAAATATTGCGTTTATTCGTGATGAACTTGATCCGTTTATATCGTTTTTAAATAAAGAGTGCGGTAAAGGTGTAATGAAAGAGTGTATTGAATACATAGAATATATTAAAAAATCAATTTAGTAAATAAAAAGGAGTTTGGTTATGGCAGATATAATAGGAAAAGAAGTAGACGAAAATGTACAAAATATTAGTAAAGATTTTTTTGCTCGTCTTAATTCTGATATGCATTTTAAATCTAATATCAAAGGAGATGCCATAGATTTTGAGTGGTTAGACGTCGTTGAAAATGCGTGTCCTTATATTGATAATGTTGTTAGAAATCCTAAACTTATTCTTGTAAATGAGGCTGAAGTTGAGCTGATTGAGAAGGCTAAGAAAATAAATGTAGAAAGTATAAGAGACTTAGCTATACATACATATAATATTAATGATATAGATAAAAATGGAGATGTTAGACCAAATAAAATATTAAATATTAGGAGTGAAGAAACTTATAATATATATGAAAATAGGTTTCTTTATACTACTATTTTTCTGTTAACTAGATTTGTTCTTAAGAAAGAAAAAGAATTAGATGAATTGTTAATTGATCGTAATAGAAAAATGGAGTATGCTGGTAGAACTAAAATAGGAAAAGAAAATGTTGAAATTAAAATGCAAATCAAAGCTGAAGATTCATCTAGGTTAAGTCCTGATAAGAAACTTTTAGAAGAAATTGAGAAAATTAGAACTAGGATAAGAAGAGTTAAAGATTATATATCTGGATGGCAAAGAAGTGAACTTATTAGAGCTTTAGAAAAGGCTAAAATAAAACTTGTAAATCCTCCGATTAAAAAAACTAATATTATACTAAAAAATCCAAATTTTCAAGAAGCTGTGAAACTTTGGACCTTCTTATATAATTATGAAGAAAAGTCTGGAGATAATAAAGATGGTCTTGATAGTGATGGTAATGATATCTTAATTAGTTTACTTGATCATGCATATTTAGTTAACTATTATGTAATGGATTCTGTTTGTAAAACAAAAAAAGACAGTAAGGAAAAAATAAGTGAAGTAGCACTTGCTTTGATAAAAGATGAGCTTAAAAGAATTATTGAACTTTTAAGGAAATGTGGATTTAAAATTACTGATGATGAGATACTTGATTTAATAGCTGAACAAATGGCTTATAGTAAAGAAAGTGGAAGTAAATCATCTATAGCTAAAGATGACATTAAAAATAAATTTAAAGAATCAATGGGTAGTTATTTAGAAAGGATACAAGATTATTTGTAAGGTGATGCATGAAGAAAATAAAACTAGTTAAAATATTTGGTTTGATATTTAAAATTTTTCTTTTTGTTATTTTAATTGCTTTTATTTTATCTGTGTTTTTACAAAGATTTAGTAATAATGAATTTTCTTTCTTTAATTACAGAATTTTCAGTGTTTTAACTGGTAGTATGATACCAAAATATAATGTAGGTGATATACTGATTAGTAAGGAAATTGATCCTGAAGATATTGAAGTAGGAGATTCTGTTAGTTATTTAGGAAAAGAGGGTGACTTTAATGGTAAAGTTGTTACTCATGATGTTATTGAAATAATAAATAATGATGATGGTACAATTTCATTTGTAACTAAAGGTGTTGCTAATGAAGAAATTGACCCAATTATAAATGAAGATCAAGTTTATGGTGTAGTTTCTCGTAAATCTGTAATTCTTTCTACAGTTTATGGTATTGTAAGTACTCCTACAGGAATGTACTTATTTATAATACTTCCTATACTTGGAATTGTTGGATACGAAATTGTTTCCAGGATGATTGAAAAGGAAACAGTTAAACGAAATACAAGAGATTTTTAGAGAGGTGATAGTAAGTGGTTGAAAATAAGAAAAAAAGAAGTTTAACACTGCATTTGTTAATATTGTTTTTTATAGTAGTTTCATTAATATCAATTTCTTATGCATGGTTTACTTATGGAAATAGTGCTACTGCAGATTTTGATGTTAAAGTTAAAGCTTGGAGAGTGGAATTTACTGATGGAAGCGAAGTGATAACTAATTCAATTAAAGTTGTTTCTAGTGAGATATATCCTGGTATGGAACCGGTTGTAAAAGAAATAGAAATTAATAATTATGGTGATACTAACGCTGTTTTAAATACTGTTGTAGATTCTATAAGATTATTTGATACAGAATATTATGATAATACTTCTGGATTTACAAATGAAGAATTAATTGATAAGCTTGCACATGATTATCCTTTTCATGTAAACGTTGCTTTAAGTGATACATTACTTCCAGCAGAAACTGGTAAAAGTATATTTAAAATAACTATAACATGGCCTTTTAATGCTGATAACGATGTAGAGGACACTATTTGGGGAGTTAATGCTTATAATTTTGCTGCAGCTGAAGAAGCTAAACTTGCTCTTGATCCTACTTACGAAATATTAGATGCAATAGAAATTATGCTTAGTGTTAAAGCTGAACAGGATTTTGAATCAAATGAAAATAAACTTGATGAAAGATTTACCTTAGGTGAAACGGTTATGTATGATGTTGTTACTAATAGACCTTGTACTGCAGTTAGTGCAACTTGTTTATCTACAGTAGTGCTTGATACTAGTAATAAAGTAACCGATGCTACAGTAACTTTACTTCCTAGTGTTAATGGAAGTTTCGGAAGTGCGTCATTAGCTGATTATAATTCTTCTATAGGAACAGTTACATCAGGATGGTCAGTAGCAAGAAGAGCTTTGGAGCTTAATGATTTATTGCCTTTGATATCAACAGATATCGAAAATTCTTATATAACTAAAGAGTTGTATTCTGATATTGTTATTGGTAATTTAAGTTATGGAAATAGGTTGGATACTTTAATCCAAGATACCATTATATATGGTGGAAATTATGAATTTTTAAATGATAGTTTTCCGATATTACAACCTAATAGTTGCGTTTGGACTGTAACTGAGTTTGATGTTTCATCTACTTATGCTTTAAATATAGGTGATAATGATGTGTCAACTATAGAAAGTACTTTAGATACTACTCAGTGTAAAATTGTTCCGGTAATTATGGTAAATAAAAATAGATTTTAGTGCTTATTTAAGCATTTTTTTTTGCATAAAAAAAGAGTTTTTAAACTCTTATAAAATTTGTTCAAAGCTTACGTTTGCATCTATTGTAACTGACATATCTTGTGTTGTTCCTATTATTGTATCTGCTTCATCATCAGAGCTTTCAGTTGCTCCATCGAACCATTCAAAGTAAATTCTTATAATAAAAGGATTATGTTTAAACACTGGATCAGCAGAATTATATATTAAAGTGTTTTCTATTGTGCTTCCGTTTATTTCAATTATATTTAATGGATTACTAACTGGAGTGTCATAATCAAGTATTTCATATTTATTAATTATTAAATCTGGTATTTCCGTAGATACACTATTTAGTGTTATTGCATATCTAAATGATAAATCTACATTACTAGGATCAATTTCAATATCGAAGTATCCTGTTGATGTAGGTGCTAGTGTGTTTTCTAATATATTTTCGTTAGGAGTTATAATTGGTGTAAAATTTATATCTGAAGAACTATTGTTTACAATATCATCTCTATTTACTAGTATTTGCCATTTTGATAGGGACATCTCTAAGTCTCCGGTAGATCCAGTAACGTATTTTGAATATGTATTACTTACCATACTTAGAGTTAATGTTAGAGATACAAACAGTAGTAATAATCTCATTTTCTTTTTCATATTATCCCTTCCTTCTTATCTATATTATATAATGTAGTATATTGATTGACAATATTATTTGTGTAAATTTAGTTTTTAATATGTAAAATTTTACATTTATAATTTTGTTAGTATAGTGTATAGTTAATGTATAAGTAATGTTTATTCGACAAATTTCTACAAAGTTATTGACTAGCTATATTTTTGTGATATAATTAAGTTGTATTATAGATAAGATATCAATGTCCAAAAGGGTAACTTTACTTAGGTATTTGTTGGTATCAAATGAGGTTTGATGTGATGGATGAAGGTAAATTTACAATTGATGCGGATAAGATAAGAAAAGATAAACGCAATATAAAGATTGTTAAATTGGTTATTGTGTTAATTATTTTATTTTTAATCTTTTCGTATTTGGTCATAGGTTTTGTTTATAATAGCGGAAATTTCACTATAACACTCGATGATAATTTGTACTACGATAAGAAAATCATTATTACTGATGATATTCATTATAAGACGTACAGATCTGAGTTAATAGCTGAAACTCCTGAAATGTTTGACAACATATCTGAAGCTTGGCTTGCTGATGATTTAGGAAGTCATTTAGGTGGTAGTCATAATGGTGAAAACTATATGGCATATACATTTTATGTAGAGAACATTGGGGATAAAGTTGCAGATTATTACACAGAAATTGTTATTGATGATGTTATAAAGAACGTTGACGAAGCTGTGAGAATTAGAGTTTATAAAGATGGAGAGTATATTACATACGCAAAAGCATCTGCTTCTGGAGAGCCTGAAGAAGGAACAGTAGCTTTTGAATCTGATAAACTAGTTGCATCTGATCATGTTGAAGACTTCGGTCCAGATGACACGTTGAAATACACGGTGGTGATATGGCTTGAAGGAACAGACCCAGAATGCACTAACAACATCATCGGTGGTGAAATCAAAATGCAGATGAAATTCAATTCAGAATTAGTCGAAAAATAGGAGGAGAAAAAGTTATGCAAAAAAATGCAAAACAAAAAAGAAATGTAAGAAATTTAGCGGCAGTAACAACATTAACTGCGATTATCTTAATTGTTTCAACTTATGCATGGTTTATTGGTTTAGACGAAGTAAAAGTTGAAAACTTTACCGTTACTATAGCGGCTACTGATAGTTTAGAATTATCACTAGATGGTGCTAATTGGACAGATGAAATAGATATCAATCCAACAACTATCGAAAGTATTTATACAGGAAATACAAATTCATGGACAGGCTTAGATGAAGATGGAAATGTTGTAGGATTAATCCCAATGTCATCTGTTGGAGAAATGGATACAACATCATCAAGAATGATGATGTATGAAAAAGCAAGTTTAACAACTGATCAATATGGTATTAGATTACTAGCAAGTCAAGTAGAAAATACAGGAGCTGAGGAAGTTGCTGGTTATATAGCTTTTGACTTATTTGTTAAAAACTATACTGGGGCTCAATACATACAAACTGTAAATGAAGCTGATGAAGAAGCAATTTATTTATTAGATTCATCAAACGTTGATGTAAGTTTAACTGGTGCTGCTGATGCTACTGAAGAAGCATTAAGACAAGCTTCAGGTATTGAAAACTCTGTTCGTGTTGCTTTTGCACAAATCGGAAGAGTAGAAGCTACTACAGGAGTTGCTGATGTTGCTGATATCACAGGAATTACTTGTACTGATGATGCTGCATCTGCTGTAACTGGAATTTGTAGAACTGCTACAATCTGGGAACCAAATGATACTGCTCATGCAAAAGGTGCTGTAGATTATTATAATATGAACTGTTCACTTAGAGGAGATGCTGCTAATGTAGCTGTTGCTAATACTAATGGTTGTGAAACTGTAGCAGATAATGAATTTGTTCCAACATACGCTGTAAATACATACTTTGGTTCTGATGCTAATGTAAATATTTATGATGGTGGATATAATGGACAACCTGTAATTAGTGTACCTGTTACAAACGCTGATGGAGACGCTAATGCTAACGCTGGTGAAGCTACTTTAGTTGCTGTAGATACATTTACAGATACTGAAAAATTATTAACTGATGGAGATAGACCAGAATTAATGACTCTTGCTCCAAACAGTATTACAAAAGTAAGAGTATATATTTATTTAGAAGGTCAAGATATAGATAACTATGACTGGGCTATTGACGGTAAACAAATCGCTGTTGAGTTCGGATTCACTAAACAAATCTATAGAACTGCACCATAATAAAACGAAATAAGGAGAGAATTATATGAAAAATAATAAAAATAATTCTACTAAAAAAATAAAAGGAATTTTAGTTTTTGGTGGATTTAGTGCAATCATATTAATAGTATCAACTTATGCATGGTTTATCGGATTACAAGAAGTTAAAGTTAACGAATTTGAAATAAATATCGCTTCAACTGATAACTTACTTGTATCTTTAAACGGAGTTGCATGGGCTGAAAGCGTATCAATTTCTGAGGGAACTTGGGAAGTTGGTACTGATGATGCTAGTAAATCGTATGCTAATCATACAAACTCATGGGGAAATGGTTTAATGCCTGTTTCATCAGTAGGTAACATTGACCCATTAACTTCTACAATGCAATTATTTGAAAGAGGAAGTTATACTCATACTGATGGAGGATTTAGATTAGTTGCTGATCAACTTGAAAACAATGCTGGTGGACAATTATCTGATGAAACTGATGGATACGTAGCATTTGATTTATTTATTAAAAATGCTGGTGGAGATCAATATTTAAGTGATTATAATATTGCTGATGAAGAAAAAATATATTTATTAACTGATTCAGTTGTTACAGTAGCACCTGCTGGAAACTCAAATTCTGCTACGCCAAGTGAACAAGGTGGATTTGCTGGTAATGGTATTGAAAACTCAGTTCGTGTAGCTTTCGGGCAAATCGGACGTATCGATGCTGATTATACTGCTGCTGATGATGCTGCAACTTCTGCTGCTATCGGAGCAATTTCTTGTAACGGTGCTATTGGTACAGTTCTTGGAGATGTAACTGGTATTTGTAGACCTGCTACTATTTGGGAACCAAATGAAACTGCTCATGAAGCTAACGCTAAAGAATGGTTTGATACTTATTGCCAAAATAGAAATGCTGATGGATCATATACAACTGCTGCATGTACAACATTTGATGATGGAGATGAACTTCCTACTTACGCTGTAAATAGTGAAATCACTTCTGCTGATGCATTTGATATTTATGATGGACATAATACATTAGTGCCTTTCCAAGCTGCACTTGATGCTGCTCTAGCACTTGATCCTACATTAAGTGATGAAGCCCAAGCTGCATTCTTAAAAGTAACAGATGTTGATACATTCACTGATGGTGAGAAAAATGTTACTGGTTTAACTCGTCCTGAGTTTATGACACTTGCGCCAAACAGTATCACTAAAGTAAGAATTTATGTTTACCTTGAAGGAAATGATTTAGATAATATGGATCTAGCTGCTGCTGGTAACCAAATTCAAGTTAATTTCGGATTTAGTAAACAACAACTTACTCAAGCTGACTTTTTAACACCATAATAGATTTTAAATATTAGGATGAAAGGGGTAACCTAATGGGTTACCCTTTAATCTTAATTTATATAAGAGGTACATATGAAAAATATATTAAAAGTTACTACTAAAAATGTCAAGAAAAAATCAGACATAAACAGGAGAAGAATTAATTTTAATTTATTATTAATTTTTGCTTTTTGTGTCGGATTAGTTTTAATTGTTGTTACATATGCATGGTTTTCTTCTTCGCTTAATGCAACAGTAGATTTTGTTAAATTAACAGTTAGTAGAGAGACTGGACTTTATGCATCTCTTGATGGAGTAGAGTATTCTAATGAATTTACAATAGATGAACAAGCTATTACAAGTGAACTAAATAGTAGTTATCCTGGTCATACTAATACGTGGCCTGTAAATGACTTAATACCTATTTCTAGTAATGGAATATCTTCTACAAATAATGGTTATTTTGATTTTTATATCAGTACTCAATTAGAGTACCAAAGTATAACTGAATATCGTAGATTTTTGGATGTTTCATTATATAATCAAGAAACTAATAAGAAGCAATATTATTTAGCATTTGATTTATATTTGAAAAATATTAGTAATTCGCCTAAGCCTGATAATTTATATTTGCATGAAGGTACTGATTTTTACTTAGCGGGGGATTATAATGATGAAATTAATGGGTTATTTAACTCATTAAGAGTAGGAATAGTAAGAATAGGGCATACTTCAGATAAAAACGCTACTGCTGAGGAAGTTCAAGCGATTGAATGTAATAATGATTGTTCGTCATACATATATGAACCTAATAGTACTGTTCATACAGATTATTCAATACAAAAATTAGCGAATATGAATATAAATATTACAAATAATACATATATGCCTACCTATGCTATTATAGCAGAAGGAGATGGCCTTAATCATGATAGTGGTCATGGAAATACTCCACTAGATACTGTGCATTTTGCAGAGCAAAATACTTATACAGATTTAAATGAAAGTCTTTTTGAGTTACCTCATGGAATTACTAAAATTAGAGTATATATGTGGCTAGAAGGTCAAGATTTAGATAGTATTGAAGCTTATACTAAAGAAGGTGGCACTATAATAGCGTCATTAAATTTTTACAAAGATTTGGCTGGATATGATTTATAAATAAAAGGGAGAATAAAATGGATAAAAAGGAGAAAACAACTGATTTTGATTTGTCATTACTTACGTATAAAGAATTAATCGAATTGTATGAAAAAATTAATAATTTTTTAGATAATGTAAAAAACCAAAAATCTAAGTATGATATTAAGGAGGAAGAAAATGAGTAATTTTTTAGAGTATATCAAAGATGATATTGAACTAAAAACTAGTGCACTTTCTTCTATGCCTGATAGAACTAAGACTAATATTAATAATTTGGTAAGCAAACTTGAGACTTTTGAATCTAGATATTCTGGATATAAAGATAGTGTAAAAAAATATATTGATGTTAAGGCTGGAGCTATATCTATAAAAGATGGTGATGCTTTAGTGGATAAACAAAAAAGAGAAAATTTAATTAAAGAACTTAATGAGTTACAATCTTTAAAAGTTTTAATAAATCCGCTTAATACTTATTATGAAAAATTAGGATTTGATAGTTTATTATATAAGCTATCTAGATATGCTGATTTTGATTTTAGTACAATGAATAATATAATAAAAGAATTTATTAGTAAATTTGATTTAATTAATGTTAAACTTACTAAAGATAATTTTTTAATAAATACATATGTTAATGAATATATGGCGGCATATTTTGAAAGTTCTGATAATTCATTTAGTAATGTTGAATCAGTTTTTGAAAAAATTTATTGGGTTAATCCAAATTTAGTAGGTCATATTGAACTTAATTTTAGAAGATTGATAAGAAAAAACAAAGACAAGTTTGAAGAGTATGCGTCTAAGATAAGAGATGAAGCTGTTAATAAAACTGGTGTGGATAGTTATGATAATTACTTAAAGAAACTAGAGTCTTTAAAATTAGAGATTATTAATTTAGAATCTGAAAGTGTTACTGAAATGATAAGTTATGCTAAGGATGGTAAAATATCATTTGATGACTATTTTGATGATAGTAACTTGGTGAAAACTGCGTATTCATCTTTATTTATAGAGCAAGATAATTTAGATAAAATAAAAGTAGCTAGTGAATTAAAGAAGCTTAAAAATATTATTTTAGAGTTTAAAGGTTATAATGAATTTATTCCTTTTATAGAAATAGCTAAAGCAAAGTTTAATGAATATAAAGAAGACAGACCAATTAATGAAGTTGGAGCAGAGATTGAGGATTTAGAAGATAAATTAAGAGATATTAGTGAAGCGATATTTGGTGGAAAAGATATGTCCAAGAAAGGTAAGTTTAGTTTTTCTAACTTATTTAAAGAATCTAATGAACCTCAAAAATCTTTGAAAGAGATGGAAGCTGATTCAATCAAATATGCTGATAGGGTATTAGAACTTTATAAACTAATAGATGAAACTAAATTTTACACTAAACTTAAAACTTCTTTAAATGAATATTCTTCAATGAATGAATTTTTAAATTTATTTAGTAGCTTCAATTTTTATAAATATGTCTTATTAAGAGAAGCGTTTAAAATAGAAAAATACGATGCTTTAATTGATATGGGAAATAAGTTTGATGAATTTTGTAATAACCCTAATAATGTAGTTATAACTTCAATACCTGTATTTAGTGATTATAATATAGCAAAATTGATTGTCAATAAATATAGACTTAACAATATAAATTTAACTGAAGAAAATCTAAAAACTAACGGTTTAGATATGCTTGCTAAATATATAGATGTTTATTTAAGAATTGAACATTTTAAAAGTATTGGCTTAAGTGCCGATAAACTATGGTTTATCGTTGAAGCTAGTAAACTTAATAAAACAAATTAACTACTTTAAGTAGTTTTTTTGTCGATTAAATATTTTATATTGTTTTGTCGAAGTAGTTTAAATAAAAATTATTTTGTTTTATACTCTAATGGAAGGTGATATAATTGCTGAAAATGGATCTTGAGTATAATAGTGGAACTCTTTATGTTAGGCTTAAAGGAAAATTAGAAAGGAAGAGCTCTTATAAAATTAATAATTATTTAATACCTACTTTATTAAAGCATAAAATAAAGTTTGTTGTAATTAATTTGAGTGAGCTAAAAACACTAGATGAATCTGGTTTTAACTGTCTTTTAAATACTAAATGGGTTATGAAAATTAATAAAGGAAAAATTTATCTTTGTGATGTTCCGAAGTACTTAGATAATTTTGTTAAAAGGCTTAGAATTAAAGTTTTAGAAGATGAGTTAAGTGCCAAAAGATTTATTGAAATTTAAGATTATGAAAAATGAAACTGAAGTAAATAAATTAGTAAATGAAAATATCAAAATAATTTATAAGATTGCTACTATGTTTTATGGTGCTGAGAAGGACGATTTAATTCAGGCTGGAAAACTTGGTATTTTAAAAGCTTATAAAACTTTTGATGAAACAAAGGGAGCAAAATTTAGTACGTTTGCTTATATATCAGTTTTTGGTGAAATGTATGCTGCAGCTACAAAGAAAAATTTAAAAGTCAATAAAGATACTTTAAAACTTTATAAACACATTGAAAAACGAAGATATGAAGAGGCACAAAATTTAGGGTATATTCCAAGTAATTATGAACTTTCAAAAATTATGAATATTAGTATTGAAATGATAGATTTTGCTATGAATGCTATGCAAAGTATGCTATATTTTGATGCTGAAAACGAAAACGAGAGAAGTTTATATGAAACAATTGCTAGTAGCAGTAATATTGCTGTTGATGATAGAATTCTTTTAGAAAGTGGTTTTGAATATTTATCGGAAAATGAAAAAATTATTTTAAAAGAACGATACTTTGCAGATGAAACACAAGCAAATGTTGCTAGAAAACTCAAAATGACACAAGTAATGGTGTCTAGGCTTGAGAAAAAGGGTTTAAACAAAATGAAAGATTATATGGAAGTATCTGTATAATCTTTTATTTTTTTTTTCATACTACTAGTGGTGATTACTTTGAATAAAGCAGAATATAAAGAATTAGTTAATAAATATAATCCTAAAGAACCTAGGTTAAAAAATTTTTTGATATCATTTATTATAGGAGGTTTTTTAGGATTATTTAGTGAAGTATTTGTTGATTTACTTATGAAGGGATTTGCAATTTCTGAAACAATGTCATTTACTATTTTAGTTATTATTATGATATTTATTGCTTCCTTTTTTACTGCTTTGGGATTTTTTGATAATTGGGTTACTAAATTAAAATGTGGTTTAATTATTCCTACAACTGGCTTCGCTCATTCAGTAACTTCTAGTGCACTTGATTATAAAAAGGATGGTTTAATTACTGGTCTTGGAGCTAATTTTTTTAAACTTGCAGGATCTGTAATATTATATGGTATAATTTCTTCTTTTATATTAGTTATTATTAAGGTTGTGTTTTATGGATAGCTTTATATTTAAAAATGTTTATTTAGGCAAAAATTACTTAGTTGTTGGACCACTTGAAAAAGAAAGTAAACTTAAAAAGTTTAATAAATCATTAAATGATTATTATTTTGAAGAAAAAACTTTTGAACAAGCAGAGATTAAAATGCAAAAATTAGTAATGAATAATTTATATTCTAGTAGTATTGATTTCGTTTTAGGTGCTGATTTAATTAATCAAATTTCTATATCAAATTATACCGCTAGAGATTATAATGTACCTTTTTTAGGTGTTTACAGTGCATGCTCAAGTTTTACTGAAGAATTACTAATAGGATCTGTTTTTGTTGATAGTTATAAATTAAAAAATGTAATAGCAATTACTAGTTCTCATAATTTAACTGCCGAAAGGCAATATAGATTTCCTGTTGAATATGGTTCTACTAGACCTCATACTGCTACATCAACTGCTACAGGTGCGGCAGGTGTTATCCTTACAAGTGTAAAAACTAATATTAAAGTAGAAAGCGCTACTATTGGAAATGTTATTGACTTAGGGGTTAGTGATGTAAATCATATGGGAGCCGCGATGGCTCCGGCAGCAGCTCATACTTTAAATAAGCATTTGTTAAATTTAAATAGAGATATTAATCATTACGATGTAATTGTAACAGGAGATCTGGGAAAAATTGGTTTAAGCATTTTTAAGGAGTATATTAAGAATGAATATAATTTAAAATGTAAAAAAATTATTGATGCTGGTAGTGAAATTTATTTAGATAGTAGTCAAACATATGCAGGAGGAAGTGGGCCTGTTTGTTTACCTCTTATTTTATTTTCTAATATTTTAAATAATTATAAATATAAGAAAATATTATTACTTGCAACAGGCGCTCTGCATTCCCCTAGTTTAGTTAATCAAAAGAATACTATTCCTGCAATTTCTCATGCAATTAGTTTGGAGGTTTTATAATGAATTATTTATTTGCATTTTTATGTACGGGAATAGTTTGTGGTATAGCTCAAATAATTTTAGATAACACAAAATTATCTGCTGGTCATATTACATCTTTATTTACTGTTATAGGTTCATTTTTAGCTTTTTTTGATATATACCCTAAACTAATAGAAATATGTGGTGCAGGTGCTTCTATTTTAATATCTAATTTTGGTAATATGCTGTATCAGGGTGGAGTAGAAGGATACAATAGTGCAGGTTTTATAGGTATATTTTCTGGACTTTTAGAAAAATCTTCAGCAGCAATAGTTAGTGCTATAGTGTTTGCTTTTTTACTAGCAATATTTTTTAAGCCTAAGAGTTAATTGTTATTGTATTATAATAACCTTTATGTTAAAATTATTTTAGGATGGTGCCTAATATGAATAATAATGAACCAATTAGAATTTTAACAAAAGAAGAAGTTGAGAAAATTACGGAAAATAATCAACTTAAAAATGAAGTTGATTATGAAAACCCAGCATTGCTTCGTAATAGTGAAAATTCTCTTAATATAAAACAAGGAAATAGTAAATTAATTTGTACGATTATTGCATCTCTTATAGTATTGTATGCGGGTTTATATACTATTTATTATGTATTTATGGTACCAGAGGATATAAACATGATAATTATATTAAATAATAGTTTCTAAATTAAATAGAAACTTTTTTTATTGAAACAATTCCTTTTATGTTGTATAATTAGTTTAGGTGAAAAGATGAAAAATTTAAAAGTATTGTGGCAAAATAATAAGGTTGTTATTGTTTTAGTTGCTATTTTGATTATATGTTTTATCGCAATTTGTTTTATTGCAGGAACATATTTTATAGGCGGGGACAGCTCTGTATATGGTGATCGTTTGGAAGGTGCTGATAGTTATAAAATATCTGCAAGCGCTGAAAACGATTATATAGATGCTGTTAAAGAAAATGAAACTGTAGAGGATGTTGGTTTTAAAGTTCATGGAAAAGTGATTTATATTGATGCTAAATTTGTTTTTGGTGCTGATTTAGAAGAATCTAAAAGTGTAATGACAGCTTCTTTGGAAAATATTGATGATAAATTATTTGAATTTTATGATTTAAACTTTACAATTAGTAGTGATGAGACAGTAGATACTGATGGTTTTATAATTATGGGTGCTAAAAATATTAATTCTGATATTATAGTTTGGAATAATAATACACCTGTTGAAGAGAGTGAGTAATATGAAAAATTTTTTTAAAAAATATAGAAAAATAATTATAGTTGTTATTTCTTTGATTGTAGTAATAATTATAGGGATAAATTTATTTAATATATTTATGAATGAAAATTCCCTTACTGTGGAAGAAAGAACTTGGATTGATGATAATGTTGGAAATGTAGTTAATATCAATGTAGTTAATGATGCTAATGTAATGGCAAGTTTTGGAGAGGGGGTTTTTTATGATTTTTTAAATGACTTTGAAGAAACATATACAGAACTTGAAATTAATCCTATTACTAGTAGTTATGAAAATGCTATTGGTGGTTTATCATTTATATATAAAACTAATGTAAGTGAAGACGATATTATCTTTTACGAAGATAACTATGTTCTTTTAAGTAAAGCGGAAATTCAGTATGAAACATATGTTGAATTATCAGGAAAAACTATCGGTATTGTGAGTAGTGATGAGGATATTATTCAAAATGGATTAGCTGATGATTCTATTATATATGAAAGTTTTAATAGCCGAGCTGAATTATTAGTTGCTTTTGAAGGTGATATGGAATATATTATTGTTCCGCTTAATTTATATTTAGATGAAATACTAATGAATAATTATAATGTTGCACTTCAATTAAGTGATATTATAGGTTATTATGTAATGCAACCTGATGATAGTATAATATCAAGCATTATGGAAAAATATTATAATGGAAATTGGCATGAAAATATTTATGATTCTTTTAAAAATAGTGAATTTAATATATTTGCTAGTAGTTTAAATATTTCAGAGGCAGAAGTTGATAAATTAAGAAGTGTTGTTCATTCTTATGGTTTTATAAGTAACGCACCATATGATGTAATAGCTTCTGGAGAATTTGGTGGTATATCTGCTGTTCTTTTAAAAGAATTCAGTGATTTTTCTGATATAGACTTTTCTTTTGAAAAATATAGTTCTTATGATGAGCTTATGAGTGCTATAGATAATAAATCAGTTGAATTGTATTTTAATTATTATAATAAAAAAACAGATTATACCAATACTATAAATGGTTTAGATTTAAATTATAATATTGTAGCTACTAAGGAAAATGATATTGTTATAAATTCAATTAATGCACTTAGTGGTAAAGAGGTTTATGTATTAAAAAATTCTAAGTTATATGATGTATTAACAGCAGTTGATAATGTTAGTATTAAAACATATGAAACTGAAAAAGAATTACTTAAATTAAATGACGAAGATGTTCTTATAATAATAGACAGTAATGCATTTAATTATTATAAATCACTAGGACTTAATAATTATTCGAGTAGATTTACTTCTGAAACAGAAGTGGAGTTAACTTATGCAACTAAAAATAACGATGTAATGTATCTACTTTTAAATAATTATTTAAAGGTGAATAATGGTGATAAGGTTGTTAATCGTGGAATCTATAATTATAATGAAACTATTAAAACTGGTAATATTTTAAGCACTTTAGCTAGATATGTAATTGTATTAGTTATATTAGGAGTTATTGTGACTTATATATTAATTAAAAAATCTAAGAAAATAAAAATTGCTAAGAAGATAAAAAAAGATGATAAAATGAAATTTATTGATCAGTTAACTTCACTTAAAAATAGAAACTATTTAAACGAATGTTTAGAATCGTGGAATAATAATACTATATATCCACAATCTCTTATTGTAGTTGACTTAAATGATATTCAAAAATTAAATGATATTCATGGATATAATGAAGGTGATAGACAGATAAAGATGTTTGCTAATGCTTTAATTAAAACTCAGCTTGATAATAGCGAGATAATGAGAACTGATGGAAATGAATTTGTAGTATATTTAATTGGATACAATCAAAAGCAAATTACAAATTATATTCATAAACTAAATAAAGAAGTAGAAAAATTACCATTTGATAATGGAGCAAAATTTGGTTATAGTATGATTCTAGATAATTTAAAAACTATCGAAGATTGCTTAAATGAAGCTTCAAATGATATGAAGGCAAAGAAAAAAAATGAATAAAATAAAAAAAAGGGTAAAAAATTTTATTAATAATTTTATGACTGTGATATCTAGACCTGAAATGATGATATTGCCGGGACAGTTAGCTTACTTTTTTGTCCTGGCGATTATTCCAACACTTACATTAGTATCTTTAGGAGCAGCTGTTCTTAATTTATCTACTGATGTTATATTTGAATTTT
>CAYJEI010000016.1:0-6995 GCA_964369155.1 uncultured Muribaculaceae bacterium
ATGAGAGAAAAAGAAATAAAAGCATTAGTAATTGGTGCGCCTAACGTAGGTAAAAGTACACTTATTAATAGCTTAGCTGGGAAACAAGTTGCTACAACAGGAAATAAACCGGGGGTTACTAAACAAATAAACTGGCTTAAAACTAATGCGAATTTACTTTTATTAGATACTCCAGGTATTTTATGGCCTAAGATAGATAATGAGACAGTAGCACTTAATTTAGCTAGTATGACTGCTATAAAAAGTGATATACTTGATATGAGTGATATAGCGAATCATATTTTGTTTACACTTAAAGATCATTATCCGAGTGTTTTAAAGGAAAAGTATAATATGGAAAATAACTTAGAGCTTCTTGATATGTATGAACATATCGCTAAGAATATGGGAGCAATAAGAAATGGTGAAGTTGATTATGATAAAGTGAGTTTAAAAGTTTATAATGACCTAGCTAGTGGTAAAATTAAGGGTATTACGTTTGATATATGGAAATAGATTTACTTAAATATGAAAAAGAATTATATGAAAAAGGAATTAAGTTAGTAGCGGGCACTGATGAAGCAGGGAGAGGTCCGCTTGCTGGGCCAGTTGTGGCTGCAGCGGTAATTTTACCTGAAAACTATGTTTTAGAAGGTTTAAATGATTCTAAAAAACTTAGTGAAAAGAAAAGAGATTTATATTTTGATATTATAAAAAGGGATGCAATAAGTTTTGGAATAAGTGTTGTGTCTCCTAAAAAAATTGATGAAATAAATATATATGAGGCATCTAGATATGCGATGCTTGAGGCAATAAGTTTAATGGATGTAACTCCAGAGTATGTACTAAGTGATGCAATGCCGCTTAAGATAGACAATAATTTACCTATAATTAAAGGAGACGCTAAAAGTCTTAGTATTGCAGCTGCTTCTGTACTTGCAAAAGTTACTCGTGATAGAATTATGTATGAACTTGATCTTAAATATCCTGAGTATGGTTTTAAAAGTCATAAGGGATATCCGACAAAAAAACATATTGAAGCGATAACTGAGCATGGAGTAATAAAAGATGTTTATAGATTTACTTATAAACCTGTTATGGATATGAAAGTGAGAACTGATGATTAGTAGAATTTTTAAAAGTAAAATGGTTAAAAGTTTTATCTTTTTTATGCTGTTTTTAATTATTATAGAAGTTATATTTATGGTACTTAGTGATATAGATATATTTAAAATTGGCACAATAAGAGTTTTGCTTAGTATTATAAGTTATTCACTTTTCTTGTCTCTTATTATGTCATTTGTAGGTAAAAGGATGAGATTTTTTTTAAGTTCTTTTATTATTTTAGCAGCTTCTATTTATGCGGTGTTTCAGCTTGGTTTTATAAATTATATTGGTGTTTATGCATCATTTAATAATGTTTCTCAGTTAAGCGCTGTTGAGTCTTTTGCAGGTGATTTTGTCTTATCTATAAATGAAATATATTATGTTTTATTTATTCCTTTTATAGCTGGTATTGTTTTTTATAAATTACTTTTATATAAAGATGAACTTACTATTAAAGAAATTAAAATTAATAAATATTTAAAAGAATCAGTTATTAAAATAGTAGGTACTACAATGCTTCTTGTAATTGTTAATTTTTGTTTTTATAAAACTCTTGTTGAAAATGCTTTTATTAGTAAGTATGAAGTTAATAATTTAGTTGATTTATATAATTATCCTGATGAATCTAATAGTGCAGTTAATAATTTTGGTATTTTAACTTATGGAGTAAGAGATTTTAGAACTAAGTTTTTTGAAATTTCAAAAACTGTTACAGTTGAAATTTTGGATGAAAGTGCTTTTTACGATGAAGAAAGAGAAGAGTACTGGAATGAATTAATTACTTCAGAAGAAAATGAAACTTATAGCTTGATTCATAGTTATCTTAAAAATAATAGTAGTAATTCAAATAATGATTATACTGGTATTTTTGAAGATAAAAATGTTATTTTTGTTTTTATGGAATCTATAAATGAGGCTATACTTATGGATGAATATTATCCGAATTTTAGTACTTTAATGGATAATGGAATATATTTTGAAAATAATTATGCTCCTAGAAATAACTGTTCTACTGGAAATAATGAGTTTGCGGCACTTACTAGTTTATACGTAATGACTAATAACTGCACTGTAAATGAATATGTAGATAACGTTTATCCTTATTCACTTTTTAATTTATTTAATGATGATGGGTATACTACTACATCAATGCATAATTATAATGATACATTTTATGAAAGACATACCTCTATGCCTAATTTAGGTGCTGGTGAGTATTTTGGAATTGAAGAACTGGAAATACCTTATGAAAATAATTATATTGATTGGGTATCAGATTCTGAGTTTGGTGAGAAGGCTATGGAGCTTACTGATTTTGATAGTGATGAGCCATTTATGCTTTGGCTTACTACGGTAACTGCTCACTCACCTTATGATGAATCTAGTGAGTTTGGAGATTTATATTTTGATTTATTTGAAGATACTGACTATTCAAATGATGTAAAAAGATATTTATCTAAAGTCAAAGTAACTGATGATATGCTTGGTGTTTTACTTGAAACTTTAAAAGATGAGGGTATTTTAGAAGATACGGTCATAGTGGCGCTTGCTGATCATTACCCTTATGGACTTAGTGATGATGATATAAAAGAATTGACAAACAACGAAAAATTTGCAAATGAAGTTGATAAAGTTCCGTTTATAATATATAATGCAAGTATCAGTTCTGAAATTGTAAGTGATTATACTACTTATTTAAATGTGCTTCCTACGGTTGCTAATTTATTTGATTTAGATTACAAAAGTGAATATTACTTTGGAACTGATGCACTAGATGATGAATATACTTCGATAAGTGTTTTTACTGATGGTTCTTGGAAAAATGAATATGCATTTTATGATGCGGTTACTAGTAAAATAACTTATTATAGTAGTTTTGAGTATAGTTTAGAAGAAATAAAAAATATTAACTTGAAAATTTCAAGTGATAAAAAAATTAGTTCATTAATAATCGAATATGATTATTTTAATTATTTAAAAGGAAAGGAAGAGGAATAATATGAAATTAGTAATAGTGGAATCACCAGCTAAGTGTAAAACTATTGAAAAATATTTAGGTAAAGATTTTACTGTGCTTTCTAGTAAAGGGCATATAAGGGATTTATCTACTAAAGGTAAATACGGATTAGGTATTGATGTTGAAAACGAGTTTACTCCTACTTATGAAATTATAAAAGGGAAAAAGAAGGATGTTACTTCTCTTAAAAAAAGTGTTAAGGAAGCTGATAAAGTATATTTAGCAACTGACCCTGACCGTGAAGGAGAAACAATATCTTGGCATTTATTTGATGAACTTGATGTAAGTGAAGATAAATATGAAAGAGTTGTTTTTAATGAAATAACAAAAAAAGTTGTTGAAGACGCTATGAATAATACTGGTAAAATTGACATGAATCTTGTTAAAAGTGGTGAGACTAGAAGATTTTTAGATCGTATTATTGGGTTTAGATTATCTAAACTTATGCAAAGTAAAACTAGTGGCAAATCTGCAGGAAGAGTTCAAAGTGTTGCTCTTAAACTTATTGTCGATAGAGAAAGAGAAATACTTGCTTTTATTCCAGAAGAATACTGGACTATTGAAGCTAAGTTTGAAGAGTTTAAGGCTATATTAGATAAATATAAAAATGAAGATATAAAAATATCTACTGAAGATGAAGCTGATAAAGTTTTAAATGCACTTAGTAGTGAATTTAAAATTGAATCAATAACTGAAAAAGATAAAAGAAAGGCTTCTAGAGAACCTTTTAAAACATCTACGTTGCAGCAAACTGCAGCATCAAAATTATCACTTGCACCTTCTAGAACAATGAGTATAGCTCAAAAACTTTATGAAGGTATGAATATTGGTAATGAAACTACTGGTCTTATTACATATATGCGTACAGACAGTGTTCGTTTATCTGATTCGTTTGTTGCAGAAACTTTTGCTTATATTAAGAATATGTATGGTGAAAATTACTTAGGCTATGTTAAAAAGGGTAAGAAAAATGAAAATATGCAAGATGCTCATGAAGGTATTAGGCCAACTAGTATTTCAAGAACACCTGCATCATTAAAATCATATTTAACAGATGATGAGTACAAGTTATATTCACTTATCTATTATAGAACACTTGCTTCTTTAATGATTGATGCTAAACTTAAAACTACTACTATTGTATTTGATAATAACGATTATAAATTTAAAACAACTGGAAGTGTTTTAGTTTTTGATGGATATTTAAAAGTTTATTCTAAATATGAAGATCAAGAAGATGTTGTTTTACCTGATTTTAGTAAATATGATCCACCTGTGCTTAACTCAGAGGATATTGAAAAAATACAACATTTTACAAAACCTGCTCCTCGATTTAATGAATCTAGTTTAATTAAAGAATTAGAAAGTTTAGGGATAGGTAGACCATCTACGTATGCAACTATTATATACACGATTAAAGAAAGAGGTTATGTGCTTCTTGAAGATAAGAAATTTATTCCCACTGAAGTTGGATTTGAGACAACTGATAAACTTCAAGAATTTTTCTCATCAATAATAAATGTTGATTATACTGCTAAAATGGAATCAGATTTAGATTTAATTGCTGATGGAAATGAAAACAATATTAAAATTTTATCAGAATTTTATAATGAATTCGAACCTTTAATTCAAAAAGCTTTTACTGAAATGGAAAAAAAACCAGCTGAAGAAACTGGAGAGATGTGCCCTGAATGTGGTAAGCCTCTTGTTATTCGTAAAGGTAGATATGGAGAATTTGTGGCATGCTCTAATTATCCTGAATGTAAGTATGTAAAAAAAGAAGAAAAAGCACCTGCTAAAGAAGTTATGGACTGTCCTAAATGTGATGGTAAAATTATTGAGCGCACAACTAGAAAAGGAAAAACTTTTTGGGGATGTAATAAGTATCCTAAATGTGATTTTGCTTCTTGGTATGAACCTACTACTAATAAATGTGATAAATGCAATACTAATTTAGTTATTAAAAATAATGAGGAAGTTTGTTCTAATTGTGAAAAGGAAAGTTAAACTTTCTTTTTTATTTGTTGTTTGATATAATAATTTTATGAAAAGAGTGATAAGATGTTTTATTATATAAGCGGAGTAATTAATATTGTTGGTGCTAATTACATAGTTGTAGATAATAATAGTATTGGTTATAAAGTATTTGTGCCTAATCCATTTAGTTATGAACTTAATAAAGATTATAAAGTGTTTTTATACAATCATATAAGAGAAGATGAACATAGTTTATACGGATTTAAAACTAATGAAGAATTGGAACTTTTTCTAAAACTTATTAGTGTTAAAGGTTTAGGTCCGAAAGTTGCGATGCCTTTTTTTGCTACTGGTTCTATAGCAGGTATCGTAGATGCAATTAATAGAGAAAATACACTTTATTTAACCAAATTTCCTAAAGTTGGAGATAAGCTTGCTAAACAAATTATTCTTGATTTAAAAGGTAAAATCAATATTGAAACTGATGGACTTATTTCTGATGACGCTAGTGACTTAATTGATGTCTTGACTAGTTTAGGATATAAAAATGTTGAAATTAAAAAAGTAGTAGGAATGGTGGATAAAACTAAAACTATTGAAAATCAGGTTAAAGAAGCTTTGAAGTTAATTATGAAATAGGAGGGAATATGAATAATAAGGGTTTTACACTTACAGAGCTTTTGGCAGTAATTGTTTTAATTACTATAGTAGGAAGCATTGCAGCTTTTTCTGTTTTATCTTTGAATGATGATATAAACGAAAATTTATTTGAAGCTCAAAAAGAAATAATATTAAAAGGAGCCGAGTTATACGGACAAGATAATATAAATGATATTATTGATATTTGTGATGACGGAAATAAATGTATTGAGATAAGTATTAAAGAAATTTCTAGTGATTATTTAGATAGAAGCGATGAATGTGAAAAGTCAAAATGTATTTTAAATGATATTACTGGTGTATCTATGGAAGATGATATAATTAGGATTTTTATAAAAAACAACAGAATTTATACTGAATTTGTTACAATTAATAGTTGCATTAATTCTAATAACAATGAGTGTGATTGAAAATAGAATGTACATAAATGTTACATTTTATTTTTTTGGTTAAAAATATGTAAAAAAACATTGTGTATTATTTACAATTGTTGTTAAATTTATTATAATGAAAATGAAAGTTAGAAATTATTTTTAAAGAAAGCAGGTTATTATGGACAGAGTATTAGATACAGAAATTAAAGAAGAAGATGTTTATGAAAAAAATATTAGACCAGAATCTTTAAAAGAATATATTGGACAAAAAGAAATTAAAGAAAATTTAAGTGTTTTTATTAAAGCTGCAATGATGAGAAATGAATCTCTTGACCATGTGCTTTTATACGGACCTCCTGGTCTTGGTAAAACTACACTTGCTCATATTATAGCTAATGAGATGGGAAGTAGTATTAAAACTGCTAGTGGACCATCAATTGAAAAATCTGGTGATTTGGCTGCTATTTTATCTAATTTGGAACCTAACGATGTTTTATTTATTGATGAAATTCATAGAATGCCAGCATTTATTGAAGAAATATTATATCCTGCAATGGAAGATTTTGAACTAGATATTATTATTTCGACTGAAGGTAAAAGTAGAAATATTAAAATAGATTTACCTCCTTTTACTTTAGTAGGTGCTACAACTAGAGCTGGGGATTTATCTTCGCCATTAAGAGATCGTTTTGGAATAATAAATAAATTAGAATATTATACAAATGATGAACTTAGTCAAATTATTAAGAGAACTAGTAAAGTTTTTGAAATGAATATAGAAGCTGATGCTGCATTAGAAATAGCTAAAAGAAGTAGAAAAACTCCTAGAGTTGCTAATAGATTATTTAAAAGAGTTAGAGATTTTGCTTTAGTTGAAGGTA
>CAYJEI010000016.1:7095-18190 GCA_964369155.1 uncultured Muribaculaceae bacterium
CATAAAGACGTAGATGGGCTTGGTATGGAGAATGTTTATAGTAATTATTTAAATGAAAAAACAACTCTTCCTTGCACAGTTAAAGGTATCATAAGATTATTAGATTATTATAAAATTAGTGTAATGGCAAAAGATATAACTATAATAGGTAAAGGTTTTTTAGTCGGCAAGCCTTTGAGTATTGCTTTAGCTAATTTAGGGGCAACTGTTACTCTTTGTCATAGTAAAACTAAAGATTTAAGGAAGATGTGCAGTAATGCAGATATTATTATTAGTGCAGCTGGTAAACATAGTTTGGTAACTAAAGATATGGTAAAAGACAATGTTATAATAGTTGATGTAGGTATATCAAGAGTTAATGGAAAAGTAACTGGAGATGTAGATTTTGAAAATGTTAAGGAAAAATGTGAATTTATTTCACCTGTGCCAGGTGGCGTTGGTCCAATGACTATAGCAATGGTATTGGAAAATACATATGAATCACATTTAAATAAAGAAAGAGGAGTTTAAAATGGATAAAATATTAAGAGAAGTTATTGATAATGAAAGAAAAAGACAAGAAGAAAATATAGAGCTTATTGCATCAGAAAATTTTGTGTCAAAAGATGTTTTAGAACTTCAAGGTAGTGTTCTTACTAATAAATATGCTGAAGGATATCCTGATAAAAGATATTATGGAGGATGTGAATATGTTGATGTTGCTGAAAAAAAGGCTATTGAATATTTATGTAAAATTTTTGGAGCTAAATATGCAAATGTTCAACCACACTCTGGTTCTAGTGCTAATATGGCTGTTTATAGGGCTTTATTAAATCCTAAAGATAAAGTAATGGGTATGAATTTGTCAAACGGTGGACATTTAACTCATGGGCATAGTGCATCTTTTAGTGGAGAAGATTATGAAATAGTCTCTTATGATATTAATAAAGAAACAGAAATGCTTGATTATGATGAAATAGAAAAAATGGCATTAGAAACTAATCCTAAGATGATAATAGCAGGAGCTTCTGCATATTCTAGAGAAATAGACTTTAAGAAATTTAAAGAAATTTGTGATAAAGTTGGTGCTATTTTGATGGTAGATATGGCTCACATAGCAGGTTTAGTTGCTGCTGGGTGTCATATGTCACCAATTCCTTATGCTGATGTTATAACTTCAACGACACATAAGACACTTAGGGGTCCTAGAGGTGGAATAATTTTAACAAATGATGAAGATATTATAAAAAAAATAAATAAAGTTGTTTTTCCTGGAATTCAAGGAGGACCACTAATGCATGTTATAGCGGCTAAAGCACAGTGTTTTGCAGAAGCTTTGGATAGTTCGTTTACTGATTACATTAAAAGAGTTGTTGAAAATTCTAAAGTCCTTAGTGATGTTTTAATTGAAGAAGGATTTAAAATTGTATCTGGTGGAACTGATAATCATCTGTTTTTGCTAAATGTAAAAGATAATTTTAATTTAACAGGTAAGGAAGCAGAAGAAATTCTAGATAGTATTAAAATTACAGTAAATAAAAATACAATACCTAGTGAAACTTTAAGTCCAAGAGTAACAAGTGGAATTAGAATTGGGACTGCGGCTATGACAACAAGAGGTTTTGGTAAGGAAGAATTTAAATTAGTGGGAACGATTATTAGCGAAGCGCTTCAAAATAAAGATAATAAAGAAAAATTAGAAGAATTAAAAGAAAGAGTAATAAAACTTACTAGTAAATTTCCTTTAGGTTATTAGAAATATGGAAAAAATATACAGTAAAATTGTTTTATTTTTTCTCCTTATTTTTGTATTCATTTCCTTAATATCAAGAACTTTAGTTGTTTTAGGAATATTTAATTTTATTCATTATCCTTTTGTTATTTATGCATTTGGAATTATGGCATTGATTTTATATATATTTTCATTATCATTTGGTATAAGTAAAATAGACAAAACCGATATATTAATTATTTTATTGGCGTTATTTGGACTTATTTCTACTATATTTGCTTATGATACTAAAACAGCTTTGTATGGATATATACATAGATATGAAGGTTTATTATCACTTTATTCTTATTATGTAATATTTTTACTCAGTAAAAATGTAATAGCAGAGTATAAAGAAAAAATTATTTATTTTATAATAATTTCAAGTGTAATCCCGATAGTATTTGGGACTCTTCAATTATTTGGACATCCAGATGTATATCAAAATTTGCTTTATATAGGCAGTATTTTTGGGAATGCTAATTTTTATTCTAGTTATTTATTAATAGTACTTAGTTTGTTAATAGGATTATATTTGTATAAGGATACCAAATGTATTTTTCATATTATTGGTATAATTATTGTTTCTTTTTCATTATATACAGCAAATTCGATGAGCGGTATAATAGGTCTTGGTTTAGTTTGTCTTTTGGTATTGTTTTCCAAAAATAAAAAAAAGATTATTATAATAGCAGCTTTATTGTTAACTACATTTATTATTTATACAGTATTTGTTGAAGACGATTTACTGCATGACATATTTAATACAGGCAAAGAAGCAACAAAGACTGCTAGTACTTTAGAAATATCTGATGAACTTGGTACTACTAGAGGATATGTTTGGAAAGAAACTTTTGTACTAATGCAAAATGATATAATAACTGGAATTGGAGTAGATAATTTTGCTTTTATAGATGATGGGGAACCTATTACTTATTTAGGAACTCCATTTGATAAAGCTCATAATGATTTTTTGCAAGTACTGTCAACGCAGGGAATATTTGCATTAATTGTTTTAATAGTATTATATAGTTATATTATATATGATCATCTTAAATATAAACATGAGTATATAGATAAAATATTGTTTTTGGCTATAACTAGTTATATACTACAAAGTTTTTTTAATATTAGTGTGGTTTCAGTAGCGACGATATTTTATATTTTACTTGGATTATTAGTAAAAAAGAAAGAGGTAGAAACATATGTTAGGTAAATTATTAGTTATAGAAGGAACGGATTGTTCAGGAAAAGAAACACAATCTAATTTATTGGTGAAAAAACTTGAAAAATCGGGTAAAAAAGTTGCTAAATTTTCTTTTCCAGATTATGAAACTCCTACAGGAAAAATTGTAGGTGGTCCATATTTAGGCAAGGATTATATTTGTGAAGGTTGGTTTTTAGAAGGAGCTGCTAATGTTAACCCAAAAGTAGCAAGTTTATATTATGCTGCTGATAGATTATATAATGTTGATAGAATTAAAAAGGCTTTGAAAGAAAATGATGTAGTATTAATTGATAGATATACAACATCTAATATGGGGCATCAAGCAAGTAAATGTAAAACAAAAAAAGATACTCTTAAAATTATAGATTGGCTTGATGAATTAGAATATAATTTACTTGAACTGCCAAGACCAGATATAACACTGTTTTTACATATGCCTTATGAGGCTGCTATACCCCTTAGAAAAAAACGTAGTGAAAAACTTGATCAGCACGAAAATAGTGAAGCTCATTTAAAAAAAGCGGAAGATACATATCTTTTAATGGCTAAAAAATTTAAATTTACTGTGATTGAATGTGCTGTGAATAATGAAGCAAAAACTATTGAAGAAATTCATGAAGAAGTGTATAATACAATCTTAGAAATGTTGTGAAAAAATGAATGTAAATGAATATAATTATGATTTGCCAGAGGAATTAATTGCACAAACTCCTTTAATTAATAGATCGGATTCTAAATTATTAGTTCTTGAGAAAAAAAGTGGTATTATTTCTGAAAATGTTTTTAATAATATCGTAAGCTATTTTAAAAGTGGTGATTGTCTTGTTTTAAATAATACAAAGGTATTAGCAGCTAGAATAATTGGTATAAAGGAAGAAACTGGAGCTGTAATAGAGCTTTTGCTTCTTAAAAATATTGAAAAAAATTCTTGGGAATGCTTGGCAAAACCTGCTAAAAGATTAAAAGTTGGAACTATTATTAAATTTAGTGATGATTTAAAAGCGAAAGTTATTTCTAAAAAAGAAGATGGTTTAGTAATTGTAGAGTTTATTTATAAAAAAATATTTTTAGAAATATTAGAGGAATTAGGTACAATGCCGCTTCCGCCTTATATTCATGAGAAATTGGATGATAAATCTAGGTATCAAACAGTATATGCTAAAGAACTTGGTTCTGCTGCTGCGCCTACTGCTGGTTTGCATTTTACTCCTTCTATTTTAAAGGATTTAGAAGAAAAAGGAGTTAAAATTTTATATGTTACATTACATGTTGGATTAGGAACATTTAGACCTGTTGAAGTAGATAATATACTAGAACATAAAATGCATTCTGAAAGGTTTAAAATGTCGAAAGAAGTTGCGTTAGAACTTAACAAAGCAAAAAAAGAAAATAGGAATATCATTGCAGTAGGAACTACTAGTTTAAGAACTTTAGAAGCAATTTCTACTAAATATGGGGAATTTAAAGAATGCGAGGAAAATACAGAAATCTTTATTTATCCTGGATATAACTTTAAAGCAGTAGATGGATTAATTACGAATTTTCATTTACCAAAAAGTACACTTTTGATGCTAGTAAGTGCACTATCTAGTAAAGAGAATATATTAAGAGCATATAACTATGCAATTAATAACAAATTTAGATTTTTTTCTTTTGGAGACGCTATGTATATAAAAAATGAAGGTGGTAATTAGATGAAAGCGAAAGCTAAAAACGGTAGTGATCTTGCGATCAATTGTGCTGATGTAGAAAATATAAATACATTAGTGGCTGGATATGTTATTACTGTTAATGGAGAATTGATAGTTGTAGAAGATAAAGATGATCATAGTTCTATATTTTCTGATTATATTAATCATTACGAGGGAAAAAGTTTAGAAGATTTTCGATATTATGAAAGTATTGAAGGTGCTAAATACTTAGTTGAAAATGATAATATTGTATATTTTGGACTAAAAATTAAAGATACTTATGTTATGAGATCTAATACTGGGTATGGTATTATTTTGCTTCCTTCTAGTTTGAATTTTAATGAAAAACAAGCTTATTTGTTAAAAAAATTAATTGAAAGTAACAAGTCTATTTTTTCTGGAAATAAAATAGAACTTCAAGTATCAACATTTGAAGCAGAAAAGGTAATGTCAATTGATGATTTAATGGAATTAGCAACTGAAAAAAGTCAGAGAATTAGAAAAAAATAAAGAAGATTATAGATTTTCTTTTTTATTTTAAAGTGTTATAATAGGAATGTGGTGAGAAGATGTTAGAATTTAAATTAAAATATACAGATAAAAATACAAAGGCAAGATTAGGTACAATTGTACATAATGGTAAAAGTTATAAAACTCCGATGTTTATGCCAGTAGGAACTCAAGCAACAATTAAAACTTTAGCTCCTGAGGAAGTTAAAGAAATAGGTAGTGGGATTATACTTGCTAACACATATCATTTGTGGCTTAGACCTGGAGAAGATATTGTTGCTAAAGCCGGTGGATTACATAAGTTTATGAATTATGACGGACTAATGCTTACAGATTCAGGTGGCTTTCAAGTTTTTAGTTTGGCTAAACCAAAAGATATTAGTGAAGATGGTGTTAAATTTAAAAGTCATATAAATGGAGAAAAGCTGCTTTTAACTCCTGAAAAAAGCATTGATATTCAGCAAAAATTAGGTGCTGATATTATAATGAGTTTTGATGAATGTATTGGTTATCCAGCAACATATGAATACGTAAAAAACAGTGTTGATAGAACACTTAGGTGGGCTAAAAGAGGTAAGGATGTATTTCAAAAAAACGGACAATTATTATTTGGAATAGTTCAAGGCGGAGATTATCCGGATTTGAGAAAATACTGTGCTGAAAAATTAATTGAAATGAATTTTGACGGTTATTCAGTAGGTGGTACTGCAGTTGGTGAAGACAAACCAACTATGTATAAAATGGTTGAAGATACTACTAAGCATTTACCAGAAAATAAAATGAGATATTTAATGGGTGTAGGAGACCCTATTGATTTAATAGAAAATGTAATTAGAGGAATAGATATGTTTGATTGTGTAGCACCAACTAGGTTAGCACGTCATGGGCATGCTTATAGTAAATACGGAAAAATAAATATTAAGAATAATAAATACAAAGAAGATTTTACACCTATTGATGAGACTTGTAATTGTTATGCTTGTAAGAATTATACGAAAGCTTATATAAGACATTTAATTGTAGCTAATGAGACATTTGGAGCAAGATTATTATCTATTCATAATATTAACTTTTTGTTAAGATTGATGGATAAAATAAGGGATCATATTGAAAGTGGTACTCTTTTAGAATATAAAGATGAATTTAAAAAGGATTATTATGGAAAATAATCTTAATAAAATAATTATTATTATAACTGCTGGGATAATTATATTATTAATAGTTATTCCAACTATAATTAATATTAATAAAATTCATAATGATAGACTTTTAATTGTTATGGAAAAGAGAGTTGTTGAGAGTGCTATAAAATGTATTAAAGAAGGTAATTGTACTAGTGATAAAATACTATTGGAAGAACTATATGAAAAAAATTATTTAGATAAAGAAACAAATCCAGTTACTAGAGAATATTTAAATGTGGCTAGCTTTATTGAAAAAGTAGATAACGAATATATTTTTAATGAAATAAAATAGAATTTCTTCTATTTTTTTTATTTTTCAGTTTCTAATTTTTTGGATTTGCCATACATACCACCGAAGGTTGCTGATAATAATAGTATTATATAATATAGTAGCATATTAATTTTGAAGTCTCCTTTAAAAAAAACTATATTTATTAAATATAAAATAAATAGTAGTATAGAGCCTGTTACTGCTCCAGTTAAATAACCTTTTTTATTGCTTAATTTACCATGTTTAAAACCATAAAGCATGAAGATAAATAAATTTAATAAAAATAAAATAATTGTACTTATACTTTCACTAATACCTGCTAAATTGAGTAAACTACATATAAATACTATAAATAACTCAAATACTAGAAATAAGCTTAAATTCTTGATGTGTGTATTATATTTTTTCATTTAAATCACCTAATTAAATATATGTATGATTAAAAAATGTAGAATACTAACATAATATAGATGGTGATTAATATGATTTTATTTAGTATTGTCTTTAGAACTGTGTTTTTTTATATTTTAATAATGGTTTTATATAGAATTATGGGTAAAAGAGAAATAGGCCAATTAGGTATTATAGATTTGATTGTAACAATTTTAATTGCAGAGTTTGTTGCGATATCAATTGAAAATTTAGATCAAAGTATTTTTCAAACTATTATTCCTATAATAGTTTTAGTTCTTCTGGAAATTAGTATTGCTTTTATTAGTATAAAATCAAGAAGAATAAAAACTGCAATTGATGGAAAACCTTCTTTAATTGTTTATGATGGGAAAATAAATTATAAAGAAATGATTAAACAAAGATATTCTTTGGATGATTTACTGCTTAATATAAGACAGCAAAATATAAAAACTTTAGAGGATATAGAATATGCGTTTTTGGAGACTAATGGTAAATTATCAGTGTTTAAATATGAAAGATATAAAACTAAAACTGCATATCCTATGCCTATTATAGTTGATGGAAATATAGATGAAAACACTTTGAAAAGACTTAAAAAAAATAAAAATTGGCTTTATGCAGAAATTAAAAAAAATAAAGTAGAACTTAAAAATGTCTTTTATGCTTTTTATAAAAATAATCAATTATTTATAATCAATAAAAATAAAATTTAAAAAAGACTGGAAAAAATTAAATATATATATTATAATTATATTTAGATAAAGAGGTGTTGATATGAAAATATTGTGTATAGGGCATGCGTCTTATGATATAAGCTGTTTGATGGATAATTTTCCTAATGAAAATCATAAATTTACAGTAACTGAAAAAATAGAAACAGGTGGAGGACAAGCAGCAAATGAAGCTTGTATGTTAGCTAAGTGGGGAGTAGATACATATTTAGCTGCTTCTGTTGGTTCTGATTCATATGGAGAAAAATTAAAAAAAGAATTTGAAATGTTTGGGGTTAAAAATCCTTGTATTGAAACTTCTTTTGATAAAGATACTTCAGTTTCATTTGTTATTATAAATAAAACTAATGGTTCTAGAACAGTTATTAATATATCAGATGAGAAATCTTCGCCACATTTAAAAAAAGAAGAATTTCCTATTGAACCTGATTTAGTATTAGTTGATGGGTATGAATATCATGCAAGTTTAAGTGCACTTAACAAATATGCTGATAAAATAACTATCATTGATGCTGGAAAAGCTACACCAGAAATAATTGAACTTAGTAAACTTTGTAAATACATTGTTTGTTCGAAAGATTTTGCTGAAGCTGTTTCTGGTACAAAAGCTGAAATACATAATCCGTCTACATTACTTACTATGTACAACAGATTAAAAGAAAGATATCCTAAAAGTGAAGTAATTATTACTTTAGAAGAGTATGGAGCATTATATTCATTTAATAATGAAATAAAAGTTATGCCTGGAATTAAAGTAGATGTAAAAGACACAACTGCTGCAGGAGATATTTTTCATGGTGCTTTTGCATATTGTATCTTAAACAGTTATAGTATAGAAAAAGCAATTGCATATTCTAATATTGCTGCTGGACTTTCTTGTACTATTGTAGGTGGTAAATTATCAATACCAAATTTAAATACTGTAATTACATATTATAATAATAAAGTAGGAGTACAAAATGAAACAACACCGCCAAATATGCAACCAACCCCAAGCGTACAACCAAATCAGACGGAACAAATGGCCACAAACCCTAATCCCGGTATTAACCAGTAGTACACCAAGATTAGATTTGCATGGGGAAGAAGTAGCCCTTGTCAATGCTTTATTAAATGAATTTTTAAAAGATTCATATAAGCAACAACACAAATATATTTGTGTCATACACGGAAAAAGTACTAATATACTTACTAATGAGGTACACTCAGTATTAAAAAAACATAATCTTGTACAAAATTATGCCTTAAATAATTGGAATGTAGGAGAAACAGTTGTTGAATTAAAGCCCTTTAAATAAAGGGTTTTTTAATTTTTTTTTTAATATAATTTGACATAATGTAACATATATGTTATAATGTATATGTATGGGGGTATAAAATGAAAGGATTCGTTCTAGATTATATAGATGAAAATGAATTTCGTAAGTTAGAAAGGGCTCTTAAAAAGTATAATATGTTAGCATTTAAGAAATTAAATTTTGATTATTATCCGGCTTTAAGAAATGGTGATTTAGTAGGAGAATTAGTATCGCAAAATAAGAAAGCTGGTACTGAAACTTATGAACTTAAATTACCAAGTGATAAAACTTTTACACAAATTCATGGAGATGTAACACTTGTATATACAAGTCATCCGAAACAAAGAACAATTATATTAGAGAAGATTACACCTGAACATATATTACTTGAAGGGCATAGATCAGAACTTACAACTTATAAAGGAATTATGATTAGTAAGTCTAATGCAACAAAAGATATGTTTAAGATTGATTTACTTAATAGATTACAAGAAAAATAAAAAACGCATTAGCGTTTTTTTCTTTTTCTTAAACCTATTAGCAATAGTATTATGAATAATATTGCTCCTGCAATATATTGCCAGTAATTTAATATATATCCTTCAATATCATATTTTAAGCTCCCGTCATAAGATATATCTATTTCATCTATAACTCTTCCGTTATATATAATTTCTAATTTTCCAATATCTCCAGTTTTACTAGAGGGAGTTAAGTAGTCAATTCCAACAAAATTAAATTCATAATCTTTTTTATCAAAATCTGTATCAGTATAGAATTGGTAACTAGACGGTGCTAAAACATTATATTGGTTTATATCACTATATTTTGTTGGTATATAATCTAATATATCACCTTTTTCAAAAATATAGTTATACTTAAAATTTGCTTGAACATAATCATAAATATTAATAGCATCTATTATATGATTTGGTGTTCTAGTGCTTGAATCTGCTCCAGCAGTTACTAATAAAAAATTAATATCATTAAATGAAGCTGTTGATGCAAAACAGTACCCTGATTGATCTGTAAACCCTGTTTTTCCTCCTGTTATATAATTATTTGTAAGGTCATAATTATTAATTATGCTTTGGTAGCTTATAGTCATAGTTATATTTTTATTACTTGTTAAGTATTTCGATGCAGTAAATATTTCTTTAAAATCGCTATTTTCTAATGCGTATAATAATATTTCACTAATTTCTTTTACGGTTGAGTAGTGCATATCATGGTGAAGTCCAGTATTATTTACAAAATTGGTGTTCTCTAAATTTAATTTATTAGCTAATTCGTTCATAAGAACAACAAAATCATCTTCAGATCCTGCTATATAATAAGCAAGAGTTTGTGCTGCATCAGCTCCGCTTGGTAACATTAATCCGTAAAGTAAATCTCGGTACGTAACTGATTCTCCAAGTTTGAATCCGGCAACAGATGCATTAGCTTCAATTAATCCCTCTAAACCTTCGCTTGGTATTGTGACTACTTCATCTAAATTTTCGATATTTTCTATAGCTGTTATTGCTGTTGCAATTTTCGTTAAGCTAGCGATGTATGTAACTTCATCAGCGTTTTCTTCCATTATAATATCATTGTCATTCAAATTATATAATATGTAGTAGGGGGAATTAATTTCAACTGCATATATTACAGTAGGAAATAATAATAAAATTATTAAAACAAGTATTTTTTTCATATCTAACCTCATAGTAATTATATCATTTTATTAAAATAAAGTAAAATATATATTGCATCAACAAAAAATATATGTTAAAATATATAAGCAAGTGGTCCTCTAGCTCAGTTGGTTAGAGCATCCGGCTCATAACCGGGCGGTCGTAGGTTCGAGTCCTACGAGGACCACCATTAAATGCGCAGGCATGGCGAAATTGGTAGACGCGCTAGACTTAGGATCTAGTGGATTACTCCGTGGGGGTTCAAGTCCCTTTGCCTGCACCATTTTAAAATGAAATGGCTTCCAAAAGTTGGAAAATTAGTTGTATAATGAAAATATAACT
>CAYJEI010000017.1:0-17205 GCA_964369155.1 uncultured Muribaculaceae bacterium
TAGTCAAAATAACGAAGGTTTGTTCATAAGAAATGTTTATAAATATATATCTTCCTCTTTTTCAGAAGAAGATATAAGTAAACTTATTGATTCATTTAACAATAATATAGAATTTAAATTGGAAAATTATTTTGAACTATCTACTTCTAGTACAGAGACAACTAATAATAAACCATTAAATAGCTCTGAATATATCGAAATTTTATATTACGATAAATCTGAAAATATTTTCAGAACAATTAAAGAGCCTGTTCTTTTAAACTGGATATCTACTCTTTTATGGGTGTTCAGTTCTGTATTTATAAGCTACAATATATATACCAAAAATTATGATAAACTTTATAAAAGCCTACTTGATATTAGTAAAAAATATGAAAGATTCAATATTTGTGACTATAGGGAACAATTAGATTTAATTGAATTAAATTACGAAAGAATTAAAAAAAGTGAGAATAGCAATGGCAGATTTAAATAATAATGATATTTTTAAATATTTAAAACCAACGCAAAATGAATATTATTCATATTTTGAAGGATCTGATTTAAATGATTTTTTTAATTTGCTTGCAAATTACAATCTTGAACTTAGAAATACTATTGGAATTCAAGAAGACTTTTCTTTCGGATTAGAAATAGAGGGAGAAGGAATTACAAAAGATATTTTTAGCAGTAAGCTTGATTACAAATGGAAAAAAATATTTAATAGTAACTGTAATGGATGGAAACTTAAAAGTGATGATTCTCTTAATGGAATTAATCCAAACTCTCATGGTATCGAAATTAATTCGCATATTTTATATGATAATAGTAAATCATGGAATACTTTAAATGAAATATGCATTCTAATGAATAAATATGCTAAAGTAGGCCCAAACTGCTCAGGCCATATTCATGTAGGAGCTCATATTTTTGATAATAATGCTACTGGGTTTAAAAATTTTTTAAAAATTTGGAGTATTTATGAATGTATAATATTTAGATTTACTAATGGAGAGTTTAATAGAACAAGAAAAGATATTAATGATTATGCAGAGCCTTTAGGTGATTATTTCAAATCATCATATAATTATTTTGAAGATTTAACTATAGATGATATTTTAGATATTTTACCCGGACGTAAACATGAGGCTATTAGTTTCAGATATGTTAATGATTTTCATTCTAAAGCTCAGCAAAATACAATTGAATTTAGATGCCCTAATGGAACATTTTCAAGTGTAATATGGCAAAATAATATTAATACTTTAGCAAAGTTGATTGATTATTGTTGTAGCAATAATTTTGCAACTGATTTTATTAATGAAAAATGTAATGCATTATCATCAAAAATCAATTTTGAACTTTACAACAACATTAATATAAAAGAAGCATTAGAATTTGCTGATTTAATATTTAAAAATAATTTAGATAAAATTTACTTTTTAAGACAATACTTCAAAGATTTTACAACTTCTGATATGGCTTTTACCAAAGTAAAAAAATTTTATAAATAAAAAACACTTTTTTTGAAGTGCTTTTATTTTTTTATAACTGATGCTGATGCAATATACTGGTAACTATCACTATTTATAGTATACTCTAATATCACGCTATAGTTTGTATTGATATTATTTAATGTTGTTAAATCTAATGTTTCACCTTCTTCAAAATTATTAAAATTTCGGTAAAAACCATTATCACTTTGCCACTTTATTTTTATATCTGTCGCATTTTCAAGTTCTGTTTTAATTTTAGAATTGTTTATTTTCAAATTAAGTTCAGTCGTATTTTCAACTACATTTTCACATTTTTCGTTATTACAATAAATTGATATATCCTCTAAATCATTGTATTCGTAATCACAATTTTCATTTATATCTACACTTATTAATTCATCGTTTTCAAGAACAACATTATAGTTTCCATTTACATATTCTACTTTAAAAATCGTGCAATTTATTTTTTTTGTATTATCTTTTATATCATAAATATAATCACTTTCATCATCAGCTTTCGTATAACCACTTTGTATTAGGTCATCTACTGAAATATATGTTATATTTGATGAGCCATTTTCAAATGCATAGTTTGATGCATCAATTTTTAATGTCTCAATTATATTATTTTGCTGTGTATTTTTTATATCATCAGTAATTTTACTAAATGAGACTACTGCTATACTACTAATTATGCCTAAAATTAATATAACTGATAAAAGTTCAATTAATGTAAATCCTTTATTATTCATTTTTCATCCTCAACATAATAATACATTAATTTATATTTTTTTACAAGCTTTATATAATTTATCTTTTTTATAGTTTTGCAAAAAAAATTAGTTTTCACTAATTTTTAACATACACATTCTACATATGTATCATTTAGACACCTTAAACTACATAAGCAACTAGTATCCATTGTAAAGAACGAGTTTGTTGCTATGTAAGGATTTAAGCTTGTTGTATCTGGATTTTCAATTAATACTCTAAATGTTGCACAGTTACAATCTACTTTTTCTACTCTAAATATAGTAGAACAGTCATCTGTTATTGATTGTCCACTACAATTAGTTGTTGCATCTTTACTTGTTGGCATACTCCATGGAGTTCCATTTCCGCAGCATGTATAGAGCATTACTGGTCTAGTATTACATATTAAGCAATTTGGTCCTCCACCTAATAACGGTCTATCACAAGTATCTAAACAATTTTCTGGACAAGCATTATCTTGAAGTACTAAAATAACATTTAATATATCTGTTATACAATTTGAATTTTTTGATTCATTCATATTTTTCACCCTTTCATGTTTTCATTAGTAATTTATGTTTCTTTTCAATTAGTGTGAGATGTTTACTAATAATTTTATTTTTTTTGTTTTTTTTTATAACTTTTTGTAGTATAATTATTTTAGGTGATATTGATGGAAATATGGTTACAATATATAATAATAGCTATTATACTTATAATAATTACAATGGTTATATCAAAACTTAATAAGAAAGACTTTGACATAGAAGCTAACAAGTTAATTACTTATCTTGGTGGTAAAGATAACATAGTTAATGCTGAAGTTAATGTTAGTAGAATAAAAGTTATCTTAAAAGACGTTACTAAAGCGGATAAAGAAGCTATTCAAAAACTTGGAGCTAAAGGCGTAGTTGAGATAGATAATCAACTAAAAATTATTTTTGATAAGAAAGCAAAATCATTAAAAAAATATATCGAAGATTTAATCTAAGATATATTTTTTTTATAATAATTCAATATCTAATATATCAATGATTTTTATTTTTTCTCCATCAATTGTTAGTAAATGAGTTTGTGTCTTACCCACTATTATTTTTTCACTACTTTCATTATTTTTTATAATATTTACTTTTTTCTTGTATATGTAGTTGCTTGAATTAAAAATATCCCTTATTTTCATCGATAAATTTCTTTTATCAACATTTCTATTATAGTTTTTTGCAGTGTACTCAACTTGAAAATTGTCGAAATCTTTATCTATTGGATTAACATAGACATTTGGTAAATCCTTCATATTTATCACCCTTAATATAAAATATGTTAATTTTAGGGATTTTGTACCATACTAATAATATGATTTTAAGAAAGAATAAAAAAATATTATTTTTAATTGTTGTTTTGGCTATATTTAGTTTACTTAATATGTATAATGCAGCCTTAATTAATGATATTTATCAACATCATTTTATTAAGCAGTTTATTTGGTATATACTTGGTTTTATAGTTCTTTTTGTATTCGCGAGAATTAATATTCATAATATATTAAAATATAGTTTGTGGTTTTATTTAATTAGCATTTTACTTCTAATATTAGTATTATTTTTAGGCGAAGAAATTAATGGAGCTAGAGCTTGGTTTGATTTGAAATTTTTTTCTTTTCAACCTAGTGAATTTACTAAACTTACACTAACTCTTCTGCTTGTAAACATTACTAACAATTACAATAAAAGTAAACAAAAAAATGATTTTTTATATTTTTTTAAAATTACTTTTTTTACACTAGTGCCTTCTATTTTAGTTTTTATGGAACCTGATACTGGCGCTATTATTTTTTATTTAATAATTTTATTTGTTTGTTTATTTAATTCTAAGATACAAAAGAAATACATAATTATTTTTTTAATTTTATCATTAATATTTGCTATATTTTTTATCTGTTTATATTTATTTAATAAAGATTTATTAATTGACTTAATTGGCACTACTTTTTTTTACAGAGTAGATAGAATCATTAATTTTAATTCAAACTATCAAATAGATAATGCTCTTATTTTAATAGGTTCTAGTGGTTTATTTGGATGTGGACTAAATGAAACATCTTTATACGTTCCTGAATCGCCAACTGATTTTATATATGCTTATAACATTGGTAACTTTGGTTTATTGGGTTTTTTAATTGTTACTACTGTTTATTTGCTATTTAATTTATTTTTAATTAACAACACAAAAAAAGCAAATAATAAATTACTTGCTTATGTTTTTATATCTATTTTTATTTTTCAACAACTTTATAATATTTTGATGAATATTGGACTACTGCCAATTATGGGTATTCCGCTTCCACTTTTATCTTATGGTGGTTCTAGTTTAATTATTTATTTTATTTTTATATCTTTTTATTTTAAAGCAATTTAATACGTTGGATAATAATAACTATAGCTTTGATATCCATATGGTCTAGGTGGATATGGCTGTGCAGGTGGATAAACATATACAGGTCTAGGTCTTGTTACTGATGCTACTGCACCTCCTGCAAGTGCTCCAAATAAAAATGGTGCAGCTAGAAAGAACCTATCTCCTTCTTCATACCTTATTTTATTTTGATATCTATTATTAATATATGGATTATATTTATTATTCATAAAAAAATCCTCCTTTCTTATATAATATATGAAAAGAAGGATTTAGGCTTAGTTAAAAATACCTAAATAAAAATTTTTCTTACCTTTTTTTATTACAATTACTTTATTATCAATTGAATTTTTTTGATCAATAATTTCATCATATGTAGTTATTTTTTTATTATTTATTGATATAGCACCTGCTTCTATCATTTCTTTTGCTTCTCTTTTAGATGAACATACTGAGTACTTAACTAGTAATTCATTTATCACTAATTGTGGCTCATCTATTTGTATTTTTTTAACACCTTTTAATGAAGTTACTATTTCTTCTGCTGTAAGCATAAATATATTTTCAGTAAATAAGCATTCACTTATTTTTTTTGCTGCTTCAAAATCTTCTTTACTATGAATTTCGCTTATTACTGCTTTAGCAAGCTCTTTTTGAGCGATTCTTTTTTCTGGAGTTTTATTATGTTCCACTTCTATTTTTTCTATTTCTTCTTTGCTTAGAAAAGTATAAACTTTTAAATAATTAATAATCATAGAATCATCAAAATTTATTAAATACTGATACATTTCATAGCTTGATGTTTTATTTTTATCAAGCCACATCGCATTTCCTTCACTTTTTCCAATTTTATTACCATTTTTATCTAGAATTAAAGGCATTGTAAAACCAAAAGCTTCTTTATCTAGTTTTTTTCTTATTAACTCTATACCAGCAGTAATATTTCCCCATTGGTCAGAACCTGCTGCTTGCACCGTACAATTTTTAGTCTTATATAAGTATTCAAAATCTAATGCCTGCATTATCATATAAGAAAATTCAGTGTATGTAATTCCAGTTTCTAATCTTCTTTTAATAATATCTTTATCAAGCATGTAATTTACACTAAAATACTTACCGTAATCCCTTAAAAAATCTATGAAGTTAATATCTTTTGACCAGTCGTAATTATTTACTACTTCTGCTTTTCCTTCTAATATTTTTGTAACCTGCTTTTTTAATCCCTCTAAATTTTTTGCTACATCTTCTTTAGAAATTATTGTTCTTTCACTTGATGGTCTTGGATCACCAATCAAACCTGTTGCTCCTCCAATTAGCAATATAGGATTATGGCCATGTTTAGCTAATCTTTTTGCTGTTAAAAGCGAAGAGTAGTGTCCGATGTGTAAACTATCAGCTGTTGGGTCTGTACCCCAGTAAAATGTTATTTTTCCCTCATTTAATTGTTTTTCAAGTTCTGGTGAAGATACATCTTTTATTAATCCTCTCCATACTAATTCATCATATAATTTCATATTTCCTCCTTATAAAATATCCATTAATTCATTTAATGACTTGATAGATTTATATTTTCCTTCTTTATATTCTTTAGATAATAATATTGATTTCATTCCGAGTTTATGTGGTACTTTTATATCATTTTCTATACTATCTCCTATAATTACGCATTCATCATAATTATATGGATAACATGCTTTTTTAAAAGTTTCTTCAAAAGGTTTAGCTCCTAATGAATCAAAACCATTTATCTCACTAAAATATTTATCCAAATTTTGTGATTTCATTCTATATATTTGTTCTTTTTGAAACCAATTCGTTAATGCTACTAATTCATATTTATCACTCAAATATTCTAATACTTCTGGGACACATTTTTCTTCTAGTGTGCTTTCAGATTTATAATAATTCATGAATTCTAATAATTTTTCTTTTGTAAATTCACTGAATAGATTTTCTTTTATAAAATCTAGTAAAGTTTCATAATTATGTTGTATATCTTTATTCAAATAACTTTCTAGGACATAATATATATCTTCTGGAGATTTTGATATATTTGTATCCTTTATATACTTTTTATAAGCAACATTTGTATCTTTATAGGATGCTAATAAAGTGTTATCAATATCAAATATTATTCTTTTTATCATATATATTCCTTTCAATAAAAAAATCATAAACTAAGATAAGGACGAATATATTATCCGCGGTACCACCTTAATTTATGATTATATCATACTCTTTAAATGTTAACGATTTTTTTACCGATTTAGCTCCAGAGTTGTAAATTCCTTCATCACTAACAATATAATTATATAAAATTTTTCTTATTTTAGCAATAGTAATTATTTTTTTCGTACTAATTGATATAAATCTATGCTATGTTTTTTGTATGGTTCAATGATTTTTTTATAATCTTCTAGATCTGAATTTTCATTTATTATTTCTGTTTCTTCAATTTCTAAATTACTATTTAAACTTCTTAATTGTTCTTTACTACTTTTTATAACGTATATAATTTCTTCGCTATACTTAATAGCTGAAGCATCGTCAGCAAGAAGGTTATCTAGAACATCATGATTTAAATACTTAAAGCTTATATCTAAATCTGATAGCGCTTTTATTATAGCGATTAATAAACTTTTTTGTAAAACATTCATTTTGCTCACTTTATCAATATAGGTACTATCTTTATTAAAAACTTTTGTAAACGTTATAAATCTGAAAAATAATTCGAAATCCACATTCTGAACTTTTATTTTTCCTTCATTATCCTTTTCTATATTAAAATTAATTGTTTTTTCAAATAAGTTGCCATTATTTATAAAGGAATCAAATATTTCATCTCTATAGCATTTAATACCTATTTCAGCATTGTTAAAAAACAAACAAAATTCTTCAGATGGGTACATATTAATATACTTTTCAACTACATTATAAAACCCTAATTTTTTACTGTTTGTTATAATTCTACATAAACTTTTAAAGTTAACCATTGGGTTATATATCAAGTTGATAACTAATTCATCATCAATACCACTAAGCTCTTTAATTGCATAATAAATACTTTCAAATTGAATATTAGTATAATTACACATACTTAAGTATTCTAATGCTTTATAATTATTTTCATCTTTAAATATCTCTAATTTTAAAAATTTAGAAAATATTTTAATTTTTTTTGTTGCATCTTCATCAACTAGCGTTGTTTCATAAATTTTTTGCAAATTTTTTAGTATTATGTTTAATGTTTTCTTATCATTAAAAATTTCACTATCTTCTATTACAAATGCAAATTCATCCAGCAAGTTTAATTTGTAGTAATGTAAACTATCTTTTATATATCTTTCTAATTTTAAACTGTCTTTACTTATATTAGTATGATTATATATTTTTAGCATAAATAATCTAAAATATTCTTTGTTAGCCTGATTTTTTTTATAATGCTCATAGATTTTTTGATTATCTACTGATTTAATATAAATCAAGTTATGAAATAGATTCAAAGCGTTATTGCTATCCGCATTCATATTAAGTAGTTCATTTATTATTTTAAAATCTACTCTTCCTTCTTCTACTGCCATAACTGCAGTAATTAAATTGTTTTTAGTAATAATATCTTTAATTTTTTTAGGGTTCATCATTTTCTCCTGTATAAATACTATACTACTGTTAATATAATATTGCAACTATTTTCTAATCATAAGATTAGCAGATTTTAATTCATGATTTTTACTTAATAATAAATTTTCATAAAATAGAGTTAGATACTCACTTGTGCTTGATATTTGATTTGCTTGATCATAGTAATTACTTCTAACTAGTGCATCTCTGTAGTACTGTGCATTATCTGTAAAAGCCATACTATCAATATTGATTTTATACTTTTTCATTAATCTTATCATAAATATTGCAGTTGTTCTTGTGTTTCCATCTTTAAATGGGTGAACTTGCCATATATTAGAGTTAAATGCTACTAGTGATTGTAATTTTTCTTGAATGTTTTTTAACTCTATTTTTTGTGACTTTATTGAAAGCAAATCATATTCTAATGAATCATTAATCATATTATAATTAGCATATTTAACTGATTCTCCATGTAGTATTTTTTCTTTAAATGATACATTAAAATCTCTGAATTTTCCTGCTGTTACTATTATGTCTTTAAATATGGATTCATGGATATAACCTAAAAATTCTTTTGTTAATTCAAAGTCTTTTTCGTTTATTAGACCTAGCATTCTTATAGTAGTAATATCACATATATATTCATCACTTCCAACAGTTAAATTTGCTTCATGAAATTTTTTGAGCATTTTTGTATAATAATCGACATCTATTTTTTCTCTATTATCTTCTGTAAAAATTTTAGAGAAATAATCTGATATTTCAATTAAGTCTATATAGTTTAAACCAATAGCTGCATTAATATCTAACTTGTTTCCTTCAATAATCTTCATAATAACCCCGCTTAATTGGATTATTTTACTATATTTTTTTACTTTTTGCAAATAAAAAAAGCCTTTTTAGCTTAATCTATTTTTACATTGTGATAAATATTTGTTACGTCATCTATTTCATCAAGTAGTTTATACAATTTTTGAAAATTTTCTAAATCTTCACCTTCTAATACTGTTTCTTCTTTAGCAAACATTCCTACTTCATCATATTCATAGATAACTTCTTTATTAATAGATTCTAAAGCACTTTTTAGTTTATCATAATCTCTTGGATGAACACTTATAGTTACTATTCCATTTTCTTCTTCCATATCTATTGGATCAATTTCATTTTCAATTAATGCATTAAATATAACTTCTTCATCTTCTTTAACAGATACAATAGCTAAGTAGTCATAGTTATATGAAACTGAATTAGTGACACCTAGGCTTTTATTTAACTTATTAAAAGCTGCTCTAACCATACCAACTGTTCGATTTACATTATCTGTTAAAGTTTTAATTATTAGAGTTGAAGAACCTGGACCGAATCCTTCATATACTACTTCAGAGTATTCTTCGCCACCAGCACCTTTTGCTTTATCAATCGCTCTAACAATTATATCATTTGGAACTTGCTCTTTTTTCGCTTTATCAATTAACCTTCTAAGTGCATCATTTGTTTCAGGATCAGGATTTCCTTTTTTTGCAACTAAATATATTTCTTTAGCATAAGTTGTATAAATCTTCCCTTTTGCTGCTCCTGTTTTTAATATACTTGCTTTTCTTACTTCATAAGCTCTTCCCATATTAAACCTCCATTTATATTATTTTTAACTCTCTAATAAATTCGTATACTAGTAGTTTTTCTTTTGTTTTTTTAATTCTTATTATTTCTTCATAAGGATTATATATTTTTGCATAAGTTGCATTTTCTCTACTTAATATATATTCAATAGATTTAATTATTAAATCTTTATTGTTGTATGTCATAAAAAATGCTCTTATTCTTCTTAGAGTTTTTTTAGAAACTCTTCGTGTTAATAAATTATAAACCCATTTAGGTTTTTTTGCAAATACAAATTTCGAACCATCTAAATTTTTCAAAATTTTTATCGCATCATAATAACCAATTTCTATATTTTTCTTAAAATTATCTCTATTTGTATTTAACATACTACCTAGTGACCTTGAAGGCGAAATTTTTATTATTTCTGCTTTATTATGCTTTTTCTTTTGTACACCAATTGCTTTTAACTCAACTACATATATTTTGTTGTAGCCCTTTTCTTCAAGCATATTCGAAGGTGATACATCATGAAAGCCTCCATCTAAAAAATAACTATCATCATCTAATTTAATTGGTTTAAATACTGGCAAAAAACAACTTGCTACAATGTAGTCAGCAAGCTTTCCTATAGGTATATCCTCTTTAAATAAATTCATAGATTTTTCTTCACTTATTTTATATGTAGTTAGTCCATAATCTTTATTACTATTTCTTATTTTTTTTTCATTAATATATGAATTAATTAATGCTCTTAAAGGTTCTACATCTATTCCTTCATTTTTAATTATACTTAAAATTGGTATTAAATTTTCTTTAATGTCATCAAAAATATTATTTTTTTTAAAATTCATATCTTCAATAAATCCCATAATACTACTCAAATCTTCTGTTAACCAAAATTTTTCTAAACCTGCATAATCATCTTTAATAATCATAGCTGCATTAAATGAACCTATTGAAGTTCCAGTAGCCCCATCAATTTTTATATTACATTCTTTAAAAGCTTTGAATACTCCTACTTGATAGGCACCTTTAGTTCCTCCACCTTCTAAAGATATTCCGATCATTTAATTCCTCTTATAAATAAGTATACTTTTCCAAATATTTTACTAAATATTTTGTTTTTGTTTTTATTTTTTAATCTATCAATATAATTATTGAAAGTATCATTTTGATAATTCAAAATTTCTTGGAACTTATTTGTGTCTATACATACTGGAGAATAATAGTTTTTATCTATAAGCATGTCTGTTAGTATTAATTCTTTATTTATTCCCTTTATATTTATAATTTTACTTAAAAGTGTATTGTATTCTAAAGTAAAATCTTCATTTCCACTAATGTTAATAATTTTTTTATTAAATTTTTTAGTGTAATCTAGTATTTTAACAAATGCATAACTTGCGTCTTCTTTTGTAATACAGCTAATATAACTATTTTTTGATATATTATATACTAAATGATTTTTTGTACTTGAGTCTAGTACAAGAGGAACTCTCACTATTGTATATTTAGAAAGTTTTTCTCTAATATGCTTTTCAGCTTTGAATTTATATTCAGAGTAATATTCACCTTTTTCATAACCAACATTACTATTAACAGTGATTTTTTTGTTATCCTTACCATATAAAGTAGTTGATGATGCATATACTAGATGACAATTAGGATTATAATAATTTATAGATCTAACAATATTTTCTAATGCTTCATATTCTATATGCTTCGTTAACTCTCTTTTAAGCGATCCTAGCGGTGGTAATATTGATGCTAGATGTAATATATAATCATGACTTTTAATTAGTCCTTCCATTAATATTCTGTCACAAATATCACCATATATAATATTAACTCTTTTTTTATACTTTTTTAAAAGATTATGAACTTTTTTATTTTTTAAATCTAAAATAGTAATTTCATATTTGCCTTCACTTAAAAGTAACTTTATTGCATGATATCCAATACTACCTGCAGCACCCGTTACTAAAATCTTTTTCATATTAATACTCCTTAATTTTATATATAAATTATATCATTAATATTCCATAAAAAAAAGACCTAAAGTCTTTAATTATGCTGTTGTACAAAGTTCAGAACCAGTTTTAACAAATTCTAAAGTTCCACCAAATGTTTTACCAGCGTTTATAGTTTGGTCTATGGCTAAATTATAATATCTAACATCAAACGTCCAAGTTATACTTGAAGTTTCATTACCATCAACTGCACCTGTTACTGCAAATGTTAGTGGTGTTGCAGTAATATTTGTTGAAGTACTAGCTGCAATATCACCTAAATTGAACTCAGATATTGTAGTTGATGACGATACACCACTACCAACAATATTTGCTGTAGCTTGAATTGTAAATTCATTTAAACCTAAATCTCTAGCAGCTTGAGTAGTAACATAAGCTCCATCTGCTTTTGGAGTATATACTACATTATAAGAACAAGTTCTTGTTCCACCTGCAGCACCTACGCTATTATCTAGTTTAATTGTTGCACTTGTATCATTTTTATATGCAGAGTAATCATTAGCACCATTACCTTCAACCATATCAGATAATTGTACTACCATTGTTACATCTGTAGCAGTTGTGCTTGTAACATCTACTGATCTTGTTTGAACAGAAACATTACTTAATTCTGATGCTCCGGATGAAGCTGTAAAGTATGCAAACGTTGCCCCCACAACTGCAACCAATAGTGTTGCTATAGCTATTACTGTTAGTAATAAAGTATTTTTTTTATCCATCATAATTTTTTCTCCTCTCTCTATTATACATATTATCAAATTAAATGATTTTTTTCAAGTATTTTTTAATTTTTATTTACAGTATTTTCGCACTCAATATTTTTAAGTTGTATTGTACCACCAAATGTTTTATTTCTATTATCATCTTGCGAAAATGACTGGTTATAGTATGAAACTGTAAACGTCCAATTTTCAATTAATTTTTTACTTACCCCTGTTACACTAATTTCTGAATTATCTATTAAAACTAGTTCATTTGTTACATTTCCTAAATCTGTTTCTATTAGCGTTTTTCCATTTTGATCTGATACGCCTTGAATCGTGTACTCTTTTGCACCACTTAAGTTACTTATACTATTTATGTATGGTACTGTTGGAACATAAACTATATCATAATTACATGATAGTGTACCTCCATCTGTAGTTGTTTCTAATATAACTCTAACTGGTGTCGTATTTGTTGCACTAGCAGCTGGAACTGTTTCATTGATGCTAGTATCTGCCATAGCTAGTCCATCAACTAATAAATTTATATTACTACCTGCTTCACTGTAAGCTACACCAAATTCTACAGATTCTAATTTAAATTTCGATAAATTTCCATCTCCTATTGCAGTAAAATATGCATATGTTGCTGTTATTGTACTTAGTAATACAATAATTAGTATTATAATAGCTATAACAATTTTCTTATCCATTTTTTTATCAACTTTATTTTCCATTTTTCTTCTCCTATTTTATTCTTAAACTTTCATCCTGAATTGTCAAACTCAATGCTAAGTTTTCATTTTCAGTTATATTAACTTTATACGATTGTGGTAATTTTACTGTTTGATTTTCTATTAATGTAAAACTTTCTTGAAAATTATTGTATTCTTTTATATTTTCAATTGTAGTAGCATAAGTGTACGCTATTTTCGCTAAATTATCGTCTTCTTTTACTACATATTCATTATTGAAAGCCTCATATGATACAGTATTTGATGCTGTTACTAATATTGTTGTTTCATAATTATTGTTTAAGTCATCATAGACATTAACTGTATAAACTCCTGGTACTATATTTTTTATTTCAAACTTACCAGTTTCATCTATTTGACTTATATATGAACCATTTAATAAATTTATAGTTCCATTTGATAAGTTATCTATCGTACCGATAATATCCGTCACTGGATCAGGTTTTATTTCAGCAACATTTATTTTTAACATAATTTCTTCATTTAAATATTGTTCTGGTATTTTTTCATCTATCCATATTTTTATACTTAAAGTTTTTGTGTTATTTCCTGATGATGATTTTTCTATTTCATCAGTAAATACTGAATACATATTATTGTTACTATTACTTGTATCAACATATTTAAGTGGCGTATCATCTAGTGATATGATATCACTTATTTGATTTAATTTTTTTGTTTCTGTGTCAAATTCAAATATAGCAAGCTTTAAGTATTCAAGTGGTATTAATTTATCACCTTCTTCATAATTATTAGCATTTATAAAATTATCATAATCATAGCCAACTGAAATATTATAATTATTATTTAGGGAACTGTTATTTTGAATATATATTGTACTTTGTGCACTTCCATTTATAGCAACTTCATCAGAAGATCTTTTTATATAATTATTATTTAATGTTGTTTGGCTATCTGAATAATTTATTATTAAATTACCGACTTCTATGTCTTGATTTGCTACGTTACTACTAACATCAAATATAGTTGCGTAAGATACCCCAATTGTAGTTAATGTTAAAACCATAACACACAAAGCTATAATTAATGTATCTTTTTTTACTGTTTTAAGCTTTTCCATATATATAAATCACCATACTCTTAAATTAATCTTATCATATATTTGGTAATTTAACAATTTTTTTTTACAATTTTTCAAAAAAAAACATACTTTTATGTATGTTTTTTATTCAGCACTGTTTCCGAAGTCATTACTACTATAATATTCAGCTGTTTCTCTATAGTTATTCATTTCAATATTATTCCATATAGGTATAGATATTATAATTAATGTTATAGCAATAATTATTTCTAATAAACTTTCGAAAACAATTTTTCTATTGCTTTCTAACATATCAATTCCCCCTGATATAGGAAAATTATAACATATTTGCTACATATTGTCAATTTTACAAATAAAAAGTGCCTTTAAGCACTATATATATTTACATTGTAGCGATAACAACTATAACTAAACTTATTAAAATGATACACACTATTTTTGATGATTTATCCATTAATTACCTCTTTGCTAAATCATTTTACTTTATTTCAATAAAATTTGCAACGAATTTCAAAGAAAAAAGTGATACTTTACATCACTTTAACAATTAAATTTATTAATTATTGCATCAACTATTTGTTTACTAGCTGTTCCATCTCCATAAGGATTTGAAGCTTTACTCATGCTTGTGTACAAATCTTTATCAGTCAATAATTTTTTTGTTTCATTATATATTACTTCTGCATCAGTTCCAACTAATTTTAAAGTACCTGCCTTAATTCCTTCTGGTCTTTCTGTTGTATCTCTTAAAACTAACACAGGTTTGCCTAAACTAGGAGCTTCCTCTTGTATTCCTCCTGAATCAGTTAAAATTATATATGATTTATTTTGAAAGTTATGAAAATCAAATACTTCAAGTGGTTCAATTAATTTAACTCTATCAGATTCTCCAAAAATTTCTTTTGCAACTTCTCTAACTTTAGGATTTAAATGTATTGGATATATAACTTTTACATCTTTAAATTCATCTACAATTTTTTTGATACCAGTAAAAATATGTCTCATTGGCTCACCTAAATTTTCTCTTCTGTGAGCTGTTAGTAATATTAATTTTTCATTTTCTTTAATCCATTCAAGTTCTGCATGATTATAGTTTTCATCAACAGTTGTAGCCATTGCATCAATTGCAGTATTTCCAGTAACGTATATTGTCTCTGCTTTTTTTCCTTCATTAAGTAAATTTTGTTTACTCATTTCTGTTGGTGAAAAATGCATATCAGCTATACAACCTACCATTTGTCTATTCATTTCTTCGGGAAATGGACTATATTTGTCATAAGTTCTTAAACCCGCTTCAACATGGCCAACTGCTACTTGATTATATAGTGCTGCTACTGCTCCTGCAAATGTTGTAGTTGTATCTCCATGAACTAATACTATATCTGGATTAACTTCTTTAATTACTCCTTCAAGACCATTTAATGCTCTTGTTGTTACATCTGCAAGAGTTTGTCCTTGTTTCATAATATTTAGATCATGATCTGGTGTAATTTCGAATGTTTCCAAAACTTGGTCCAACATTTCTCTGTGCTGAGCTGTTACACATACTATACTTTCTATTTCATTTCTTTTTTCTAATTCCTTAACAAGTGGAGCCATTTTAATAGCTTCAGGTCTTGTACCGAAAACGCTCATAACTTTTATCATAATTTACCTTCTTTCCTAATTTTTATTTCTACATACGGATGAATACACAAAAATTTTAAAATACTATAAATTTTTTCACTATCTTCTTTACTAGTAACTTCAATACTTCCAAATCCGTTTTCCATTCTTGTTATAATTATATCATATATTTTTGGAATATTACTAGCATAAAATAATTTTGCGAAAGTTCTAATATCTTTTCCTTCGAATATAGTATCTGTTATTTTATCTATTTTCAAAATTTCTTTAGAAGAGTAATTTTTGTAAAAACTTAAAATATTATTATATAACTTATTATCAATAGTTATCGTATCTTTTAATATTTTATATACTTCACTTTTAGGTGTCTTTTCACTAGATGCATTTATTTTTATTTTACCTGATAAATTTAATTTTCTAATTCCCCTTTTTCTTAAAAATCTAAATATATTTTTTTGAGTAGTATAATTTTTTACATGATACTTATCTAATAGACTGATCACTGTTCTTAACTCTCCATTAAGTGCACAAAATTTACCTATATCATTTGATGTATAATTACTATCATTTAGTCTATATTTTAGCGCTGGATAATCTACATTTTTTATATTTGGTAACCTTAATGGATTTTCCATATCTATCCAAAATGGTGTATTCCATCTAAGGTAATTATTTTTTACTTTTGTTGTATAAAATTTTTTGTTATGAACTCCTACATCACCATATATATTGGCACCTTTATTTAATATTAATTTTGCTGGACTGTTTTTGTGAGTTGAAAACTTCATAGCTGGCCAACAACCTGTTATTTCGTCATTATTATTTATAATTAATAAATCTCCAATAACTGAATCTATATTTTTATCTTTTTCAAATTCTTTGACTACGTTACTAAAGAAATCATCACTAGGTACCAAGTCATCAGAATGCAGTATATAAACTAGATCACCAGTTATGTAATTTAAACCATTTATTATGGCATTTAACTGATCTTTATTATCTTGATATATATATGTGATATTTTTTAACTTATTTTCATTTATATAGTTTTCTATTACATTTTTTGTATTATCTAAAGATCCATCATCTACTATAATCCATTCAAAATTTTTATAACTACTATTATAAAAAACCACCTAAATCTTTCGATCTAAAAGGAAA
>CAYJEI010000018.1:0-1706 GCA_964369155.1 uncultured Muribaculaceae bacterium
CTAGAAAATTTACTTGCTGGTTCTAATACAGTTAAAATTACTAATCCGGATGATATGGAATTTTATTTAGTAAATGGATATGTTCTTATAATAGAGGGCAATGAAATATTTGGTGTTGAAGCAAGACTTATGGTATTTAGAAGTGTATCTACACCAATGGTACAAGCTTCTATTAATGGTCCGAAAGATGCTTTTGTTGAAAATTATTTAATGAATGTTGGATTAATTAAAAGAAGAATTAAATCAAGTGATTTAAAAACAAAAAACTTAGTTCTTGGAAGAGAAACTAAAACTTTTGTAGGAATATTATATATAGATGGCATAACTGATACGTCACTAGTAAAAAAAGTTTATGAAAAACTTAGTAAAATTGATATAGATGGAATAGTTGATTCATCTCAAATAGCTCATTTAATAGATGGTGAATCCAGAAATATATTTCCTACTATAAAATACGTTGAAAGACCTGATACAGTTTCAAAATCACTACTTGCAGGTAAAATAGCTATTGTTGTTGATAATGCAACATTTGTTTTAGTTACTCCTTGTTTTTTTATAGATTTTTTTCATCCAGATACTGATACTTATACTAAAAGTATCAATGTAAATTTTTTAAAAATAATTAGAATGATTGCATTTTTTTTAACTGTACTTGGTCCTGGATTATATATTGCTATTGTTAATTATAACTTAGAAGCTATACCGACTAATTTACTCCTTAATTTTGTAGCTCAAAGAGAAGGACTTCCCTTTCCTGCTTTTATTGAAGCTTTTATAATTTTAATACTTAGTGAAATATTAAGAGAAAGTGATTTAAGATTTCCTTCGTCGTATGGATCTTCTATTTCAATACTCGGAGCACTCGTTTTAGGGGAAGCTGCTGTTTCTGCTGGAATAGTATCACCTATAATGATTATTGTTGTAGCACTTACTTATGTATCTAGCTTAATATTTACTGATATTGATATGATTAATGCTACTAGATATTATAGGTTTTTATTCTTAGCAGCAGCAGCATTCCTCGGATTGTATGGTTGGGTTATGATTTTATTTATTTTACTTGTAAAACTTGCAAGTACTTATTCATTAGGAAAAATATATACTACACCTATAGCACCTTTTGATAAAGCTTATTTTAAGAAAGTATTTATGAAAGCTGATGAGTTTAATGATAAAACAAGAAGTAAGAATCTTGTAAAAGAAAATTTTAAAAGGGAGAATTAAGTGAAAAAAATATTTATTTTAATAGTTACTACTTTTTTAATTACTGGTTGTGTAGATTACAAAGAGCTTAATACATTATCTTATGTTACCGGTATGGGTATAGATTATGTTGATGAAGAGTTTATTGTTAGCTACGAAATAATGGATACAAAAAAAGAAGGTTCTGGAGTTACTATTAGTACATTTGTAGTTGAAGGAACTGGTAAAACTAATTATGAAGCACAAATAGATGCTACTAATAAACTTGGAAACGAAGCCTTTTTTTCTCATACACAAGTTTTGATTTTAACAGAAAATTTAGTCAATGAAAAACTTACAGATATTGTTGATTATATTATGCGAAACCCGCAGTTTAATGAAGAATGTTTATTTTTAGTAACAAGTGAAAATACACCTAAAGAAATTTTCAAAGCTACAAGTGACGAGAATCCCGCAGCATCATTTTATTTAACTAGTTTAATTGAAGCTAATAGATATAGCTC
>CAYJEI010000018.1:1716-5133 GCA_964369155.1 uncultured Muribaculaceae bacterium
TTTTAGTAAAAATTTAGCTGAAGAAAAATTAGATCCCGCTGTGTCTAGTATAAAGCTTGAGGATAATAATATTGTACTTGATAGTCTTGCAGCTTTTAAAGAGGATAAAATTACTGAGTATTTAAGTATTAATGATTCAAATATATATAATTCATTTTTAAGTAATTCGGCTAATATTATGCTTAGTACTATGTATAATGAAGATATTTTAGAGGCTTCAACGAAATTTGAAAATATAGATGTAACTGTTACTGCAAGTGATATTTATATTGATGTTAAGGCAATAGTAGAAATTAAAAAAAGTCCTGAAAGTATCAATTTAGAAGATAATGATTCATACGAAAAGTTAGCTAATGTACTAAGTATTGAACTAAAGGAAAACATTAATAAATTTATTAGTATTCTTCAAAATAATGACAGTGATATTTTAGGTTTTAGTAATTTATATTATATAGATACTAGAAGTGATAATAATAATCTTTGGACAAAAGCAAATGTAAATATTACTGCTGATTTAACTATTTCAAGGAAAGGAATGATTTATAATGTTAATCACTAATAAAGAGTATCTTAGTACTTATTTCTTTTTGGGAAGAGCAATGTTTTTAGGGATAGGATTTTCGTTTATGTATAGATATTCTGGAACTGATGCATGGATTAGTATTATTTTAGGTTATTTAGTTGGAAACTTGTTTATTTTAGCATATGATAAAACCGCTAAAAATATTAATTATAATTTGAATAATTTCTTGAGTAAAAAAAAATTAATGAATCAATTATTTAAATTTATATTTCTTTTTACATATTCCTACTTAGTTATTTATGTAAGTATTATTTTTACGAATTATGTTAAAGTATATTATTTATTTGAAACTCCAATCTATATAACTTTATTCTTTCTTTTATCAGTTGCTTATTACACTACTTTAAAAAGTGAAAATACTATATTAAGACTAAGTATTATTCTTTTTGGAATTAGTTTACTAATTAATATATTAAATACTATTTTTTTAATTAATTTTGTTGAACTAATTAATTTTTTACCTATTTACACTCATAGTAGTGTAAACATTTTACAAAGTACTTTAATTTTTGCTATTTTTTCTAGTATACCTAATATATTACTTTTAGAATATAAAGTTCCACTTAAAACTAAACTTAAAAGTTATTTTATAGTTTTTGTTATTATTAGTATTATTAACTTTTCTATTATAGGAGTCTTAGGAGAATATTTAATTGAATCTTATAGTTATCCTGAATATATGGTTTTAAGAAGAATTAAATTATTGAATTTTATTGAAAACGTTGAAAATTTTGCTTCGATAATATGGTATTTTGATGCTTTTATTTTAATAACTTTGGCGCTTTCTAAAACAAGAAAGATGTTTCATACTAAGAAAAAAGATATAGTTATTCCTGTATGTTTAATAACTTTTATTATAGCTGCATTTAGTATTTTATCTAGATACTATAGTGCAACAGCTACTTTTTTTCAAAGTGGAATTATTATACTAGGCATCCTGCTTATTTTAACTGGCCCTGTTTTACTTATTTGTAGTAATAATTTTAAAAAAAATGTAAAATAGATTATTTTTAATGTACATATATAATATTTAAATGCTATAATTAAAAAGAGCCAAAACTCTCAGGTAGTCACATGGGAGGTAAAGATGACAAAATTTATATTTATTACAGGTGGTGTGTGTTCAGGTCTTGGAAAAGGAATTACAGCATCTTCTATTGCCCTACTTTTAAAGGGTAAAGGTTATAAAGTATTTATGCAAAAATTTGATCCATATATGAATGTTGATCCTGGAACTATGAATCCAATGCAACATGGTGAAGTTTTTGTAACAGCGGATGGTTGCGAGACTGATTTAGATCTTGGGCATTATGAAAGATTTATTGATGAGGAACTTAACTATACTTCTAATATAACGAACGGAAAAATTTATTCATCTGTTATTGAAAAAGAAAGACGCGGAGATTATCTTGGAGCTACTATTCAAATAATTCCTCATATTTCTAATGAAATTAAAAATAAAGTATATGAAGCTGCTACTTCTAGTAAAGCTGATATAGTAATTACTGAAATCGGTGGTACTGTTGGAGATATAGAATCATCAGTAATGATGGAGAGTTTGAGACAATTTAAAATGGAACAAGAAGAAGGATCTGTTTTATTTGTACATACGACTTTAATACCATATTTATTTGGTTCTAATGAGTATAAAACTAAACCAACACAAAATAGTATTATAGAGCTTAGAAGACTAGGTATTCAACCTGATATTATAGTAACTAGATCACAATCTGAAATTGGTGAAGATATTAAAAATAAAATTTCTTTATTTGGAAGTGTTCCAAAAGAAAACATTATAGAAGCGGTAGATGTAAACAATATATATCAAATACCTATTAATTTTCATGAGCAAAATATTGAAGAAATTATTTTAAATTCTTTTAAACTTAAAAATAATAAAAGTGAAATTACTTACTGGCAAAATTTAGTAAAAACGGTAGATAATTTAAAAGATGAAGTTGAAATTGCACTTGTTGGAAAATATGTTTCTTTAGAAGATGCTTATCTTTCTGTTAAAGAATCTCTTAAACATGCTGGATATAAGCATAATGTAAAAATTAAAATTAATTGGGTTAATTCAGAAGATTTAGAAACTGATAATTGTGATTTTGATAAAGTTTTTAAAACTACTAAAGGTATTCTTGTTCCGGGAGGATTTGGTAATCGCGGAATTAAAGGAAAAATATTAGCAGTTAAATATGCTCGCGAAAAAAACATACCATTTCTTGGAATATGCCTTGGGATGCAAGTATCAGTTATTGAATTTGCTAAAAATGTTTGTAAACTTGAAGGAGCTACATCAACTGAATTTACTGATGACGCTAAAGAACCTATTATTGATTTAATGAGTGACCAAAAATCTATTAGTAATATGGGTGGTACTCTTAGACTTGGAAATTATGAGTGTTATTTAGAAAAAAATTCCTTAGCCAGAAAAATTTATGATAATGAAGAAATACTTGAAAGACATAGACATAGATATGAATTTAATAATGCTTATAAAGAAATTTTAGAAAAACATGGTATGATTTTTTCTGGAATTAATAAACAAAGTAATTTAGTTGAAATTGTAGAGCTTAAAAACCACAAACATTTTATAGCTTGTCAGTTTCATCCAGAATTTAAAAGTAGACCTACTAAACCACATCCGCTATTTGATTCATTTATAAAAAGCACATTAGATCAAAAAAAATAACCACTCGGTTATTTTTTTGTTTTATTTTCTTTTAGAAAATTCACATCCACAAAAATCTTGACGGTATAAATTATACTCTTTTGCAAATTCTATACTTTTTTTATATCCTTCTTCTTTCTTAAAATCACTATATAAATAA
>CAYJEI010000018.1:5143-16750 GCA_964369155.1 uncultured Muribaculaceae bacterium
ACTATTCTTATGCGGACTAACAGATAAAGTTGTCCCAAAATAATCATAATTTAACTCTTTTGCTTTTTCTGCTGTTTTTTTGAGTCTTAAATTAATACAGTTCAAACATCTACTTCCACCTTCAGGCTCATTTTCTAGCGATTTAGATAAACTTCTAAATAAATCATTTTCGTAATCTGCATCTATTATATCAAGTTTATTTTTTGAATTAATTTTACTTATTAATTTAACTTGTTCTTGTTTTCTTTTTTCATATTCTTCTACTGGCTCAATATTTGGATTATAATAATATATTGTAATATTAAAATAATCTTTTAAATAATTTATAACATCTGTAAGTGGTAATTCATTTGTATCCTCCCCATAAACAGCAAATATATGACCTTTATTAGCACTATCTAAATAAAGTGTCCCTCTGCTATCTTGTATTTCCATTATTTCATTATAATTAGAAAATTTTTCTAAATTTATTAAATTTACATGAACGGTATTTGTATCATTCATTTTGAATATAAATCTTTCTTCATCTAATGTAATTCCATCTTTAATATTAGGTGAATATTCTATTTCACTAATTTTACTAATTAATGTATTATCTATTTCAGCTAGTTTAATAACTAAATCATCAAAAATATTACTTGGCGTATAATTAATAAGTCTAGGAACTCCTAGTGTATTTTCATACGTACTAACTACTTCTTTATTATCTAAAACATATTTGTTTTGACTTAAATCATAGAATAAAACTCTATTTTCTATGATATTTATTCTTATATCACCTGTTAAACTTTTTTGAACTGTTACTTCTTTTATAAAAGGATTTGTTTTAATTTTATTTTCTAAATTTTGTTTACTTATAAAAATAAATTTAGTTTCATCAGTTATGCTAGTCAACTCAATAATTTCATTATCTGTTACGTAACTGTTTCCAGTTATGTATACATCATCAATTTTCATATTAAATACATATATTCCCGAACTTGTTATTATAAATAATATTAGCAAAAAAAGAAGTAGTACTTTTACTTTTAATTTTCTTTTTTTAGGTTTTTCTTCTTGTTTTTTCATAAATTATTCCACTCAATAATTTTGTTTTCTAAAATTAAATCAACACCATGTTTTTCTTTAACTTTAGATTTGATAATATTTATTAACTCTTTAATATCTTTACTAGTTGCATTATTTTCATTTATTATAAAGTTAGCATGCTTAGTACTTACCATTGCACCACCTATCATAAAACCTTTTAGTCCTGTTTCTTCAATAAGTTTTCCAGCAGGAGCTTTTTCTGGATTTCTAAATGTTGAGCCAGCATTCTTTTTATCTAATGGTTGTTTTTCAGCTCTAAAATTTTTCCAGTTTTCTATATCTTCTAATGTTTTATTTATATCTTCTTGTCTTAACTTAAATGTAGCATCTAATATTATTTCATTTTTAAGAGAAGTGAACCTATATCCGTGTTCAATTTCATTTTTTTTCAGTTCCTTTATTTCACCATTTATAACGACTGTGATACTTATTAAATCATCAAACATTGACTTCTTATAAGCTTCTGCATTTCCCATAATACTTCCACCTACACTACCTGGAATAGACCCTGCCCATGCAAAATTAGTAAATTTTTCTTTTAAAAGTGTATTGTTTAAAACAGGTAAACTAACGCCAGCTCCTACAGTGCAAATATCATTTACGATATTTACGTAATTAAAATTTTTTAAGGATATAATAACTCCATCAAAATCTTCATCTGGTAATATAACATTTGAACCAAGTCCTAATATGTAATATTTAATATTATTTTCAGTAAAATAATTAAGATTTTTTATTAAACTTTCTGTGTTTTCTGGACTAAATAAATATTTGGCTTTTCCTCCAATTTTTAAAGTATTATATCTTTTTAAATCTATATCTTTTTCAAATAAATCCATATTTATCATTTTAAAACCTCCTTTATTTCTTTGTAAATTAAATCTGCAGGTGACTGCTCATTAATTTTCTCTAAATTTTTCAGCATTAAAGTTCTTTTTTCACCATCCTTTATAAGTTCATTTACTGCGATAAACAATTTTTCTGCTGTAAGATACTTTTCTTCAATTAACTGAGATACACCCATATTAACTAAATCTACAGCATTAAAGTATTGATGGTTATTAGCAACAAATGGTGATGGTACCAAAATACTAGGAATATTTAGTGCAAGTATTTCACTTATCGTAGACGCTCCTGCTCTAGATATTATTAAATCTGATTTTTTCATTATTCCTGTTAAGTTATCTACATATGGTTTTATAATAACATTTTTAGAGTCTATTGTTTTTATTACTTCATTATAATGATTTTTGCCAGTAATAAATAATACTTCAAATTTTTCATCCTTTACTAAATTCAAAAATACTTTCATCTTATTATTAAATGTTTCACTTCCAAGTGATCCTGCTACTATTAATATAAGTTTTTTGTTTTCAGATAAACCTAACTCTTTTTTATTTATTTCTTTTTCAAGTATAGCTTTTGATGCACATGGATTTCCTGAGTAAAAAACTTTTTTCGCTGTCTTAAAATATATTTCACTATTTTTAAAAGAAACTCCTACTAAGTCAGCGTTATTCGCAAGTATTCTATTTGTTTTTCCTGGAAGGCTATTTTGCTCATGTAAAAAAGTTTTAACTCCTAATTTTTTTGCTGCTTTAAAAACTGGGTAAGTCACATAACCTCCTGTTCCTATTACTATATCTGGTTTAAAATCATTAATTAGTTTTAAGCATTTTTTATAAGCTTTAGAAATTAAAAATAAATTTTTTATATTTCTAAAAATCATAGTTTTACTTAAACCATATATCTCTAATTCTTCATAATTAATTCCTTTTGCTGGTATTAATTCTTTTTCCATTCTATTATGAGTACCAATATACAGCACTTCTAAATCTTTCTCTTCACTTGAAAGCTTGTCAATTATTGCTAATGCTGGGTATATATGACCACCAGTTCCTCCTGCTGTTACTATTACTTTCATTTGTATCACCTACTAATAAGTATACAATAAATTTATAAAATATAATATAGTTTTTATAAATATTTAGTGATATAATTGTAAAAGGAGAACATATGAAAAAAAGAAAATTAAGAAAAAAAAGAATTATTATCTTAATATTAATTATTATTATATTAGGAGGAATACTTTATATAATGCTAAATAAAAATGAAAATACTAGTGTTGAAAGTAGCAAATATAGTAGTGATGCAATAACTGTTGCTAAGCAAAATAATATTGAAACAAAACTAGAAGATAGCAAATACTCAAAAACTTTGGAGGAGGTATTATTAAGTAATACTTTTGTAGAAAAATACTTTAACAAATATTTAGAAATTGAATACTCTGATCATAAATATTTTTTAGAATATTTAAATACATTTTTAGATATTGGATATTCAGCTGAAGAAATTAATTTAATATACACACTTAGTACAGAAAATGTTTCAAAACTTTCTACATTTGAATATACTAATTTTAGTGAATTTGTAAATATTAAGAACTATAATGTAACAAACACAGAAAGATATATTAGTTATTTAAGCGAGAATACACTATCAGTAGAGGAAGCTGTGACACTTGTAAATATTGGATTAGATTATAAAGGATATGAAAACACTACTCCTATAAATGATAACAGTGCTATTAATGTTTTAGTAAATAAATATAATTATTTGGATGAAAATTTTGTTCCTAATGATTTAGTTTCAATTGATGGTTATAGTAATTTGAAACTTCAAAGAGTAGCCGCAGATGCACTATTAACTCTAATGAAAGCTGCTCTAGTGGATAACTTTAATTTTACTCCATATTCTGCTTATAGATCTTATGATTATCAAAATACACTATATAATAATTATGTGTCAAGAGATGGGGTTATGGCAGCTGATACTTATTCTGCAAGACCTGGCCATTCAGAACATCAAACTGGACTTGCAGTAGATATTAATAGTCCTGAATATAGCTATTCAACTGTTTCACCAGAAGGTTATGAATGGCTTTTAGAAAATGCACATAAATATGGTTTCATTGTTAGATATACTGAAGGTACTACAAACATTACTGGGTACATGGAAGAACCGTGGCATTTGAGATATCTAGGTACTGATTTAGCAACAAATGTAGTTAATTCTGGTCTTACTTATGATGAATATTATGATTTAAATATTATGAAATATTAAAAAAAGATGATTTTTTACAAATTATCTTTTATTTTTTTTACGATATTTTCTTCATCCAATTTTAATTTTTTTAATATTTCATTTCTAGAACCTTGTTCAATAAATCTATCTTCAATAGCAAATATTTTTATAAACTGATTATCAATACTTGCAAGATAACTTCCAAGGCCACCTATTTTATAAACTTCTTCGTATACAAATATTGGTTTATTTTTATTTTGTATTCTACCATACATTCCAATATCAATTGGCTTAATAAATCTAGCATTTACAACTTCTATATGTATATTTTCCTTTGCTAATTTTTCTGATATTTTAAGAGCTAAATTTACAAAATCTCCATATGTTATTATAGTACCATCTTTTCCTTCTTTTAATATTTCCCAAGTAGCAAATCCAATTTTTTCTTCTTCTTTAGAATCAACTATTTCATTTTTTGAATATCTAATCATAAATGGTTTATTCATACTAAAAGCTAGTTTTAAAAGTGAATTTGCTTCTTTAGCATCTTTAGGTGATGTTATAATCAAATTAGGAATAGATAAAGAAAATGATACATCAAATAATCCTTGATGAGAAGGACCATCTTCACCTATAATACCACATCTATCAACACCTATTACAACTCCTGTTTTCATTTTTGCTATATCATGAAGAAGCTGATCATACCCTCTTTGTAAAAATGATGAATATATTGAAACAAAAGGTTTTCTACCACCTAGAGCAAGTGAATTAGCAAGAACCAGTGCGTGCTCCTCTGCTATACCTACATCGATAAATTGATTAGGAAACTTTTTTGCTATCTTAGTTAGCTTTGAGCCATTTTTCATTGCTGGAGTTATTATTACAATTCGTTTATTTTTTTCACAAAGTTCTAAAAGTTTGTTACTAACTACTGTACTAAATATAACTTTATTTGAATTTTTTTTAAATACTCCGGTTTCCTTGTCAAAAGGACAAACACCATGCCAACTTCCACTTGTATCATCTTTTGCAAATTCATATCCAGAACCTTTTTCAGTAATAACATGTAATATTACAGGTTTATTTACTTTCTTAACAATATTTAAATATTTTCCCATTTCTTTAAAATCATGACCGTTTATTGGGCCATAATATTTAATACCAAGTTCTTCAAAAAAAACACCATTATGATTATATATACTTCTTATTGTTTTTTTTAATTTACGTATCATTTTTAAACTAAGATTACCTATTATAGGTATTTTATTAAAAATAAATTTGGTTTCTTTTTTTATTTTTACATAACCTGAGTTTGATCTTATTTTATCAAATATATTATGCATTGCCCCTACATTTTTTGATATACTCATATTATTATCATTTAATATAATAATTAGTTTTGTATTAATACTACCTAAATGACACAACGCTTCATAAGCAAGTCCATTACTAATTGATGCATCTCCTATAACTGCTAGAATATTGTGGTTTTCATTTTGATAATCCCTAGCTATTGCAAAACCTAGGGCAGCTGAAATACTTGTAGATGAATGACCTGCTTCGTAATCATCTTTTTCATTTAAACTTTGAAATCCAGATATTCCGTTAATTTTTCTAAGATTATTAAATTTACCAGCTCTCCCTGTTAATATTTTATGGGTATAACTTTGATGACCCACATCAAATATTATTTTGTCCTTTTCGAAATCAAATACTTTATGCATAGCAATAGTCAAATCACAAACACCTAAATTTGAAGATAAATGACCGCCATTTTCAGAAACAATATCAATAATATATTTTTTTATATCTTCACTTATTTCTTTTAATTCTTTATTATTTAATTTTTTAATAAATTTTGAACTTCGGATGTTTTTTACTACAATTTTTTTCATGCATATATTATATATCAAAACAAAAAAAATAGAAAGCTTAACTTTCAAAACTCTCTACTTCTTCAAATCTATATTTTTGTTTAACATCAGGATATTTTTCTTTATCTACTTCTGATAAAAATACTTCTTTATCTCTAATCCAAGTTTTGTATTCACCATAAAGTGCCATATAAATAACAACTTCTCTCATAGTTTCACAATCAAATGCAGTACCCACTACTTTATATGGTTTATTTTTAAAATGTCTATATAAACCATTAATTTTAAGTTCTCTCATACTAACCTCCATAAAATTATTTTATAATAATTCCTTGATTTTGTAAATACATAGCACTCTGCTCAAAAGATAATGAAGCACCTTTCATATTTTTTAAATCAACCATTAAACCACTTAATTTATTATTTGAAAAATCAATTTTATCAAACTTAGTATTTGCCCCTAAAAAGTTACCTATAATATTTAAGTCAAAAGTCACACTATTTAAAATTACTTTATTAAACTCAACATCTCTAAGAAGACTACTTAAAAATTCAACATTTTTAAGTTTAGAGTTAAATAACCTCATATAATCTAAATTACAGTTATTAAAAACAGAATCATAAAATGAAGAATTTGAAGCATTTATACCTACTAGTTTAGAATCATTAAATTGACATTTATGAAAACCAACTTTATCAAAATCAATATTAGATAAATCACAGTTATTAAAAGTAGAATTATTAAAATTAAGTTTATCTATACTTCTAATATTAAAAACACATTTACTAAACTCTACATTATCAAAAGATACAGACTCTACTACATGCATGTTTATTACTTCATTTGAAAATGTAATATTCTCAACTAAGTCTCCATTTATTATATATTCTTCAAACATATTTTATCACCTGTAACAATTATATCAAAAAAAAGATGATTACTCACCTTTTTTATCTTCTTTTTTATCTTCGTTTTTTTCTTCTTTTTTAACAGGTTTTGGTAAACAATCTTTTCTAGATAAGTTAAGTCTACCTTTACTATCATAACCAAGGGATTTAATAGTAATCTGATCACCAACAGATAAAATATCAGAAGGTTTATTTACTCTTTCGTGTGCAAGTTGTGACACATGTACAAGACCTTCACAACCTTTCCAAAGTTCAACGAAACATCCAAAGTCTTCAACTTTAACAACAGTTACTTCATATACTTTACCATATTCAACTACTCTAACAATATTTTCAATATACTCTCTTGTTTTAGCAATCACATTAGCATCAGTATGATATATAATAACTCTACCATCATCTTCTAAATCTACTTTAACAGCGTCTTTATCGTTAACTGTTTTAACATTTGAAGCTTCTAAAATAATCTTAGTGATCATTTCTCCACCTCTACCAATTACATCTTTAATCTTTTCAGGATCAATATTAAATGTAACGACTTTAGGAGCATATTTAGATAATTCTTCTCTTGGAGTATCAATTACTTCATTCATGACATCAAGAATTTCTAGTCTAGCTTTTTTAGCTTGTTCTAAAGCTTCTTTTAAAATCGCTTTAGTAACACCTTTAATCTTAATATCCATTTGAAGTGCAGTAATACCATCTTTAGTACCTGCAACTTTAAAATCCATATCACCCATATGATCTTCAAGTCCTTGAATATCAGTTAAAATAGTATAGTTCTTACCATTTTGAATAAGTCCCATTGCAATACCAGCAACTGGATTTTTAATAGGTACACCAGCAGCCATTAAACTAAGACAACCAGCACAAATAGTAGCTTGACTAGATGAACCATTAGATTCAAGCACTTCAGATACTACTCTTATTGTATAAGGAAACTCTTCTTCAGAAGGAATTACTTCAAGAAGTGCTCTTTCTCCAAGCGCACCATGTCCTACTTCTCTTCTTCCAGGAGCACCATATCTACCAGTTTCTCCTACAGAATACTGAGGGAAATTGTAGTGAAGCATAAATCTTTTTGTATCTTCAATACCAAGTCCATCAAGTATTTGATGTTCTCCAAGAGCACCTAGTGTAGTAGTAGCAAGAACCTGCGTTTCTCCTCTTTGGAACAATCCAGATCCATGTGTTCTTGGTAGTAAATCTATCCAAGCATCAAGTGGTCTAATTTCATCCATTGCTCTTCCATCAGGCCTTATTTTTTCATCAGTAATTAAGTATCTAACTAAATCAGATTCTAGTTTATGCACAGCTTTAGATACATGAGATATTTTACTAGCAAGATCTGCATCTTCAGCAAATTTTATAGTAAAATGTCCAATAGTCTCTTCTTTTACTTCTTCAATTTTTTCATATTTTGTAAGTTTGTCTTTAATTTGAATAGCTTTAAGCATATCATCATTAGCAAACTCTACAACATCTTTTAAAATATCTGCATCAATATCAAATACTTCTAGTTCAACCTTTTCGCTACCTACTGCTTCAATAATTTCATTTTGAAATTTACATAATTCTTTAATATTTTCATGAGCAAACATAAGTGCATCTAACATTGTTTTTTCTGATAAAAAGCTAGCTCCAGCTTCAACCATATTAATAGCATCAATAGTACCAGCAACAGTTAAAGAAAGTTTACTTTCTTCAGATTCAGCACTTGTTGGATTAATAACAAACTCATCATTAATAAGTCCTACATTTACACCTGCAACAGGTCCATCAAATGGAATGTCACTTATTCCAAGACATAATGATGTTCCAAATAATGCAGCCATTTCTGGAGAGTTATCTTGATCAACTGATAAAACAGTATTGATAACTTGAATTTCATTTCTAAGATTCTCATTAAACATTGGTCTAATCGGTCTATCAATTAGTCTACCAGCCAGTGTTGCAGCTTCAGATGGTCTACCTTCTCTTTTAATAAACCCTCCAGGTATCTTACCTACTGAATATAATTTTTCTTGATAAATAACTTGTAATGGAAAAAAATCTTGAGAAACAGGTTTTTTACCCATAACACAAACTGATAACACTACAGTATCACCATATCTAACTAAAACAGAACCATTACTTTGTTTTGCAAGTCTACCCGTTTCAACTTCAAGTTCTCTACCTAAAAAATTCATTTTAAATATTCTTTTCATTTTTACCTCTTTCTACTAAAAAAAAACACTAAAAGGATTAGTGCCTATTTTCTTAAATTTAATTTTTAATTACTTCTCTATAACTAACTACGTTATTATTTTTTAAGTAGTTAAGTAATTTTTTTCTTTTACCAACCATCATTAACAATCCTCTTTTAGAATGAAAATCATGCTTATGTTCTTTTAAATGTTCAGTTAAAGAATTAATTCTTTTTGTTAAATTCGCTACTTGAATTTCAACTGATCCACAATCTTTATCATGTTTAGCAAATTCTTTTTTAGATTCTGCTTTTTCTACTTTTGTTAAAGCCATAATAATATTTCTCCTTTCATTTTTATAAACGGTTTAAACCTAGTAATAAGCTGGAGTGCAAACAACCAAGTAAAAACTTATATATTATTTTATCTTATTTTTTCATAAAAATCAATAATTTTTATAAATTAGTATTATTTTCTTGATGATTTAGTAGATATAATTATTTCTGCTTGATTTTGTAAATGAATAAATTCATTATATAATCCTGGATTATTTACTTGAATTTCTTTTAAATCCTCTGGCTGAATTAATATATTTTCATAAATAGACACAAAATATTCTATACCATATTTTTTCGTTTCTTCCATAAGTAGTCTAATTACATTTGAATTTGTGTAACCATTAATCATTATTTATATTTTCTCCTATATTTTTTTCTCTTACTCTTGCATAATCTAATTTCTGTTCAGCAGCTTGTTCCGTTATCTTGTTTTTCATATATATTCTATCTAAGTATCTATAAACATTATCTACATTTATATATTCATTGTATTTATTAAAAAATTCTGATATTTCATTTGCATAATCCATTGCTTTAATTACATATCTTCCATTTTCATAGATTTTAACGCAACTTCTCCACTCAGCACTACTGTATTTAATTCCATTCATATAATTATCCATTATCAGTCTTATTGGTGTATGTCCTTCAACCTTTATCATATTTTTATATATTTGATAAAATGTAAATCCTTCCAAACATTCAAATATTTCTAATGGACCAAATGTATTAATAAGATTGTTATCAATAAACATATATGAATCATTATATTTTTCAATAATATTTTTACAGACTTTCATTATTCTATTATGTTTTTCTAAAGCTTCAGGTGTATTTTTAATAAAATTCATTAATTTTGTATAATATTCTGAATTTTTGTTTTTAAGAACTGAAATACCTAATAATTTATTACTTTTGTAAATTGGATAAATATTTTCATTAAAGTATTCTTGTCCCAATTTTTCTGATAAATCGATAATTTTAATTAAATTGTTGTATCTTGTTGTTTCTACTTCTTCTTTACTTGGTTCTGCAACCTCTGGTTTTTTATTATCAGCATCAATTTTTAATGATTCTTGATTTATTTTAGAAAGTATGCCTTTTATATGGTTGCTTTTGATACTAATTTTATTATTTGAATATAAATTATATAAATTAGTATATATGGCTAGATACTCTTCTAGCAAGCTAACAGTAATATTATTATTTGCCATAAAATTAATTAAAAATTCGTAATTAATTTTTTCAATATCAACTCCATGTAATAATTTATATTCTGCTTTTATTTCATTACTTTGAAGTAAATTTTTATACTTTCCTGCAAAATATTTTGCAAGCCTATTATCTTTAATTTTATAATATGTTTTATATTTAGCGTATACGGTAGAAAAAAAAGTTTGTAATGTTGTTGTATAATTATCGCTATTTTCTTTTTTATAATTATATAACTCAACAATAGATTTTCTACTCCATTTAAATTTTGTAAAATATAAAATACTAAATTCTTTATATACTTTATGAGAGAATAATTCACCTGCATTTTCACTTATAAGGTTCTTATTATAATTCTCTATAAATTTTCTTTCAACGTTTTTATTTTCCATAAATCCCCCTAATTCCTATATTAATTGTATCATTTTTGTCATATAATGTCAAATCTTTCATTAAAAAAACTTCTTACGAAGTTTATTTTAAATTTTCTAAAAGATCATCTTTTTTCATTGAAGAATAACCTTTTATACCTTTTTCTTTTGCTATTTCTTTAAGTTCAGCTAAAGTTTTAGTACTTAAATCTTCTTTTTTACTCTCTTTTTTAGGAGTTTTTTCAACTTTTTCAGCTTTTACTTCTTTTTTAGCAGCAAATTTAGGAGCTTTTACTTCTTCTCCAGCAAGCGCTTTTTTAGATATTTCTACTATTGCAGTAAATCCTTTAGGATCAGCAATAGCCATTTCAGATAAAACTTTTCTATTAAGTTCTACACCCGCTTTTGCAAGACCGTTTATGAATTTAGAATAACTAATTTCATTTTCACGACATGCAGCATTGATTCTTGTAATCCAAAGTTTTCTGAAATTTCTTTTATTTTGTCTTCTATCTCTATAAGCATATTGTCCACTATGGAA
>CAYJEI010000019.1:0-4567 GCA_964369155.1 uncultured Muribaculaceae bacterium
CTAAAATATGATGTAATATATATTAGTGCAGGTGAGGAAGCAGGAATTAAAAGTGTAATAATAAAAATTACAGGAAATTATGCGTTTGGGTATTTAAAAAATGAGTCAGGCGTTCATAGATTAGTTAGAATAAGTCCTTTTGATTCCAATAATAGAAGACATACTTCCTTTGCATCTGTACAAGTGTCTCCAGAAATAGATAACATAATTAATGTAGAAATAAAAGAAGAAGATTTGAAAATTGATGTTTATCATTCATCAGGAGCCGGAGGACAGTCTGTGAATACGACAAATTCAGCAGTAAGAATTACTCATATACCAACAAAAACAGTTGTTACTTGTCAAAATGAAAGAAGTCAACTAAAAAATAAAGATCAAGCATTAAAAATATTAAAAAGTAAATTATATGAAATAGAAAGAAAAAAACAAGAAGAAATAGAAAATAGTATGAAAGACAATTCTAGTATTAATTTTGGTTCACAAATAAGAAGTTATTTTTTAGAACCTTATAAACTTGTTAAAGATTTAAGAACAAATTATGAATCTACTGACCCAGATAAAATTTTATCAGGGTTTATAAAGGATATGTTAGAATACAATTTAAAAAATATAAGATAGGATAAAAATGGAAAAAGTAAATAAATTATTAAATAATGTTATTAAAAATAAAGATGTTGTAATAATATCTTGTAGTGGTGGACCAGATTCTATGTGTCTTCTTTCTATAATGTTAAAGTTTAAACATGAAAAAGATTTGACTATAATATGTGCTCATGTAAACCATAAAAAAAGAAAACAATCTGAAGAAGAAGAAAAATATGTTAAAAATTTTTGCAAGGAGCAAAATATTAAGTTCGAATTACTGGAATTAACTAATTACGATGATAATTTTCAAGCGGATGCTAGAAAACAACGATATAAATTTTTAAAAGAATTAAAAGAAAAATATAAAGCCTCTATAGTAATGACAGCACATCATGGTGATGACTTAATAGAAACTATTTTAATGCGTATATCAAGAGGATCTAATTTATCAGGATATACTGGATTTAAAACAATAGATGAGTACAATGAATATAAAATTATAAAACCTTTAATTTATCTAAATAAAGAAGATATACTTGAGTATAATAAAAATAATAGTATAAAATATTATATAGATGATTCCAATTTTGAGGATGATTATACTAGAAATAGGTATAGAAAAAATATTTTATCATTTTTGAAAAGTGAAAATAAAAAAATACATGAAAAATATTTAATATTTAATGAAAAATTAAGTTCATATGATAAATTTGTTAAAGAATATATAGAAAAACAACAAATAGTTAACAATAATAAAATAAATTTAATAAAATTTAAAGAAGAAAATGAATTTATAAAAGATAGAGTTATTGAAAAAGTAATTAGTGATATCCAAGAAAAAGATAATTTTTGTGTAAATGATAATATAATTAAAGAGATTAACAAATTGATTAATAGTACCGAGGGAAAAGGAACTATTGACTTACCAAACAAGTATAAAGGTATAAAAGAAAAAAAAGAATTTTATATAAAAAATACAAAATTATGATATAATAAATAATGCAAAAGGAGAAATAATGAAAAAAAACAATAAAAAAAATAATATAAAACCCAATGTTCCTTATTTGGTATTGGGTTCAGTAATAATATTAATTATGATTTTAGTTAATTTTAGTGGTTCTACAGTAAATGATTTAACAACTGGTGAATTAATGACAGAAATCAAAAAGGAAAATGTTACTGAAGTAACAATCACACCAAATAGTGGTGAGGGTGTATACTATATAACAGGAAAATTAGAAGGATACGAAGAAAATGAAAGTTTTTCTGCTAAAGTATTAGAAGAAGATAAAGAAACAATAGTTATATATGCAAATGATAATAAAATTGATGAATATGAAACTAATGTTGATCCTGGTAGTTCAATGGTACTTTATGTAATAGTGAATTTGTTACCTTTATTTTTAATAATAGGAGCAACATATTATATTTTTACTAAAATAGCTTCTACAAATAAATCTGGAGTGGATTTTGGAAAAAGTAGAGCTAAACTTACAAACGACACTGATAAAAAGAATTTTAAAGATGTAGCAGGGCTTAAAGAAGAAAAAGAAGAAGTGGAAGAACTTATCGATTTCTTAAAAAGTCCAAAAAAATTCCAAAAACTTGGTGCTAGAATACCGAAAGGTGTACTTTTAGTAGGTCCTCCAGGAACTGGTAAAACACTTTTAGCAAAAGCTATAGCTGGTGAAGCAAATGTTCCATTTTATTATATAAGTGGATCTGACTTTGTTGAATTATTTGTAGGAGTAGGAGCGTCTCGTGTAAGAGATATGTTTAAAGAAGCTAAGAAAAATGCACCTTGTTTAATATTTATAGATGAAATAGATGCTGTAGGTAGACAAAGAGGAACAGGTCTTGGTGGTGGACATGATGAAAGAGAACAAACACTTAATCAATTACTAACAGAGATGGATGGATTTGGTGCAAATGAAGGAATAATCATAATAGCAGCTACAAATAGACCTGATGTATTAGATCCAGCATTACTTAGACCTGGAAGATTTGATAGACAAGTTACAGTATCACTTCCTGACGCTAAAGAAAGAGAAGCTATACTTAAAGTACATGCAGAAAACAAAATATTAGATAAAGAAGTTAAACTAGATTTCTTAAGTTTAAGAACTCCTGGATTTAGTGGAGCTGATTTAGAAAATTTACTTAATGAAGCAGCTCTTCTAGCAGTTAGAAGAAACAAAAAAGCAGTAACAATGGCTGAAATAGATGAGGCGACTGATAGAGTTTTATTAGGACCTGCAAAAACAACAAGACAAATAACACCTAAGGAAAAAAATCTTGTTGCAATACATGAAGCTGGACATGCAGTTATAGGATTAAAATTAGAAGACGCTAATGATGTTCATAAAATAACTATAATTCCAAGAGGAATGGCTGGTGGTTATACAATGATGCTTCCAAAGGAAGAAAAAATGGCTGTGACTACAAAAACAGAATTACTAGCACAAATTATTGGATTACTAGGAGGACGTGTAGCAGAAGAAATGTTCTTAAATGAAATTTCAACAGGAGCTTCAGATGATTTTAAAAGAGCAACATCTATTGCTAGAAGCATGGTAGCAGAATATGGTATGAGTGATTTAGGTCCGATGCAATATGAGCATAAGAGTGAAGGTGTATTCCTTGGTAGAGATTATGCAAAGTCTAGAAATATTTCAGACCAAGTTGCACTTGAAATCGACAAAGAAACTAGAAAAATAATAGAAGAGTGTTATGAAGAATCAAAAAAAATAATTAAAGAAAATAAAAAATTGATAGAACTTCTTAGAGATGCATTAATGCAGTATGAGACTTTAACTAAAGAACAAATTGAAGAAATAGTTAAAACTGGAAAAATTCCTGACTTCAATAAAGTAGAAGAGGAAGAAAAAGAAGTTGAAACTAAAGAAGTTTCAAAAGATAATAAAATTTCAAAAAAAGAAGAAGGTGAAAAATAATGTTGGAAACTATATTAGTTCTGGTATCTATTCTTTTAATAGCGGTAGTGTTACTTCAAAGTGGTAAAGCAAGTGATGCAGGACAAATAATTACAGGTGGAAATGATAATTTATTTCAAAATATGAAAGAAAGAGGATTTGAATTATTCATATCAAGATTTACTTTAGTATTAGGAATTGCCTTTATCTTGATATCACTAATATTATTTTTACAAGGTGTATAATACACCTTTTTTTATGCAAAAAAAAACTAATCAAAATATAGATTAATTCTTTTAAGTACATTATCTTTTCCAAGTAATTTTATAACATCATATAAGTTAGGACTTAAATTTTTCTTAGTTATTATTATTCTAATAATTTTACAAAAGTCTGCTGTTGTTCCTTTAAATGCGTCAGGATTAGCTTTATACGATTTTCTATCTTTTGTAAATCCTATTGAATCAGCATACTCTGCCAAATTAGTAAACCAATTTTCTTGTGTATCATCATTGTTATACACTTTTGTAAAGTAATTTTCTAAATCTTCTTTAGTAACATTTGTTACTTCTTCATAACTTTCCATATTATTATTGAAATATACGTCAAACATGAACCAGTAAATATTTTTAATATCACTATAAGAAGATATATCTTTTCTTGGTTTAGCAACATTTCTTTCAATATTTAACATATTGATAACATAGTCTTTGGATTTAGTTATCGTATTATAAAATTCAGTATCGTATTTATTTGTATAAATAAGCAAATTATTATAAATTTCTTCAGCAGATAATCTACTAAAATAAGTTTTTGAAATATTTAGAAGTTTTTCTATATCAAATATTGGACCATTGATAGGCATTTTTTCAAATGTAAATTTGAAATTAGTATAAGATAAATCATCGACAGAATTATACCATTCTTCAAAATTTGAATTTATTAGTGTTGATAAATAAATTTTAATAACTTCATGTGGTATACCTTTTTCATTATAAAAACTAATTGCAGCCCAAGGATCTTTTCTTTTAGATAATTTTCTAATAGAA
>CAYJEI010000019.1:4667-15869 GCA_964369155.1 uncultured Muribaculaceae bacterium
TTTCTTGATCTTCTCTTATAGCATTAATTTCTTCTTGAGTACAAAAACAAGGATAAGCAAGGTCAGTTTCTATTAATTTTTTCGCAAAAGCATGGTAAATATCTTTTCTAAGAGACTGTCTATATGGACCATACATTCCACCTTTTGTTTCTGATTCATCAAATATCAAATTTAATTCATCTAATTGGTCTTGTATTCCAGATAAAGAATTTTCCATTTCTCTTTTTTGATCAGTATCCTCTAGTCTCAAAAACGAAATACCGCTAGTTTGTTTTGGATATGTATTAGCAATAAAAGCGCTACAAAAATTACCTATGTGCATATGTCCAGTAGGACTAGGTGCAAACCTCGATACTATAGATTCATCCTTCAATTCTCTCTCTTTATATAAATTTTCATAATATTCTGCATCATGTTCAACATTTGGTATCAAAATATCAGCATATTCTTTATTTGTCATTTTAATCTTTCCCTTCGTATGTATAATATCACAAATTTTATTTAAAATAAATAACAATATATTAATAAATATGCTATAATGGAAACGTGATGATAATGAAAAAAAATGGATTTACTCTAATTGAATTATTGATATGTATAGTTATTCTAGGTGTTATTGCAACTTCTATATCGTTAAATATATTAAACAATATAAAAAAAGAAGAAGAAAAACAATTAGAAATGTATATGGATACTATAGAAGATGCTGCTTGTACTTATGCAGAAATAAATGATTTGCGAGATTATTGTACAAACAGAAGTAACTGTATAGTACAAGATGTTACAATAGATGCTATAATTAAATCAGGTCTTTTAGATGAAAATTTGAAAAATCCAACAAATCAAGATGAATCTTTAAAAGGTGTTATTAAAATTGAATGGAAAGATGACGAAAAAATTTGTACGTATTCATTAGGAAATTAAAAGGAGAATAAAATGAAGGAAAATATTTTAAATGTATTAAATAATATAAGTAAAGCAAAAAGTTTAATGGAAATCAACAATTTATTAGGTCTTAAAACAGTAGAAGAGTATAAAGAACTAACAGAAGCTGTAAAAAAACTAGTAGATGATGGAGAAATACATGAAACGAAAAACAATGAATATTTACTTTTAAAATTTTGTAGTTCTCTAAAATCAGGTACAATTAAGGTAAATAGAGCTGGAAATGGGTTTTTAGATTACGGTGGAGAACACGATATATATATATATAAAGAAAATTTAAATGGTGCTATAGAAAATGATTTTGTATTAGTCGATGTATATTCATATCATGGTAAAAAAGAAGGAAAAGTAATTAAACTATTAAAAAGAGATTTAAATAAGATCGTAGGAGAAATTACATTTAAAAAACAAAAATTGTTTTTTGTACCAGACGACAAAAAGTTAAATATTCATATAACTCTTACACGAGAATCAACTGAAAATTGTGTAGAAGGACATAAGGTTTTAGTAGATGTAGTAAAAAAAGTGAACACTAGTCATTATATTGCTGAAGTAGTAAAAATACTAGGTCACAAAAATGATCCCGGTGTAGATATAGTGTCAATTGCCTGCAAACATGGTATAGAAATAGATTTTAATGAAGAAGTAATTAAAGAACTTGAAAATATACCTCATGAAGTAGAGGAAAAAGATTTTAAAGGTAGAACAGATTTAACAGAAAAAATGATATTTACGATTGATGGGGCCGATACTAAAGATATAGATGATGCTATTAGTATAGAGGAAAAAAATGGTAATTATATATTAGGAGTTCATATTGCAGATGTAACTAATTATGTTAAAATAGGCAGTGCCTTATATGAAACAGCATATTCAAGAGGAACATCATCATATTTAGCAGATACTGTTATACCTATGATACCTCACCAATTATCTAATGGAATATGCTCACTTAATCCAGAAGTTATAAGATTAACACTTAGTTGTTTTATGGAAATTAATGAAAAAGGTAAAGTTGTATCTTATGACATAAAAGAATCTTATATTAAATCAAGAAAAAAAATGACTTATAAAGATGTAAATAAAATATTAATGGACAATGAAACACCAGAAGGTTATGAAGAGTATATTCCATATTTACAACAAATGAATAAGTTAGCAAAAATACTACGAGCGGAAAAAGTATCAAGAGGATATATTGAATTTGATTTAGATGAAGCGAAAATACTTCAAGATGAATCCGGAAAAGCAATAGATGTTGTAAGAAGATTACGCTTTGATGCAGAAAAAATGATAGAAGATTTTATGATTGCAGCAAACGAAACAGTAGCAGCAAATATATTTAATATGGATTTGCCATTTATTTATCGTGTTCATGATGTACCGAATTCAGAAAAACTAGAAGACTTTACAAATTTTGTTAAAGCACTTGGATATCAGCTAAAAACTAAAACTTTAGGTTTAACTGGCAGAAGCATGCAAGAAATACTAAGTGAATTAAAAGAAAAAAAAGAATTTGAAATTTTAAGTGACATGCTTCTTAGAAGCATGAAAAAAGCTATATATAGTTCAAGTAATATAGGTCACTTTGGTCTAGGAAGTGAGATGTATACACATTTTACATCTCCAATTAGACGTTTTCCGGATTTGACTGTTCACAGGTTACTTAGACAATATTTATTTAAAAATGATATGAGTGTAGAAACAGTTAATTTTAACAATGAATACTTAATTGGTGTCGCAGAACATTCTAGTGAAAGAGAATTAGAAGCCGTAGCAGCGGAACGCGAAGTAGACGACATGAAGATGGCAGAGTATATGGAAGATTATATTGGTTGTGAATATGAAGGAATGATAACAAGTGTTACTAGTTTTGGTTTATTCATTAAATTAGAAAATTTAATTGAGGGATTAGTTCACATTAGTACACTTAATGGTTATTTTGAATATGTGCCTGAAGTATTGTCATTAATATCAAAAGACAAGAGTAAAAAATATAGACTTGGGGATACTGTCAAAGTTAAAGTTATAGGAGCTAGTAAAGAAGCTGCAACTATAGACTTTGAATTAGTAAAGGAAAAAAATGGAGATAAGAAACAAGAAAGCGAACTTTAATTATGAAATTTTAGAAGATATAGAAGCTGGCATAGCATTAACTGGTACAGAAATAAAATCTATAAGAAGTGGTAAAGCAGATATAAAAGACTCTTATGTAAGAATAAAAAATAATGAAGCATATATACTTAATATGTATATAGCTAAGTATGAAGAGGGAAATCAGTTTAATCATGAAGAAACAAGAGAAAGAAAGCTTTTACTTCACAAAAAAGAAATTAAAAATTTAAAAAAAGAATCTGAAAAAGATGGAATATCACTTATACCTTTAAAAATATATATAAAAAAAGGTAAAGCTAAAGTTTTAGTAGGAACTGGAAAAGGAAAAAAACTTTATGATAAAAAAGAATCTATAAAGAAAAGAGATTTAGAAAGGGAGGCTAGAAAATATTTATGAAAAAAAGAGTGAAAAAACCTTTAATGAGAAAAGAAAATTTAATAGTTATAATTATTGTAAGTATAATTGCATTAATTGGTTTATTAGTTGGATATTTTGTTATAGGTAGCTCTGAAGAATCAGAAGAAAAATCTAATTCAGTTATGAAAGAAGATGTAGTAAGTGAAACCAAAGAAGTTAGTATAGTTGATTTAGAATCAACTTCTAGACCCTTTGCAGTAATGGTCGAAAACAGTAGCACGGCAAGACCATATCACTCTGGACTTCAGGATGCTTATATTATTTATGAAATAATTGTAGAAGGTGGAATAACAAGATATTTAGCATTATTTAGAGATGTTGATACAGCAAGAATAGCAGGTGTTAGAAGTGCAAGACACTATTATCTAGACTATGCTATGGAAAATGATGCTTATTTTATTCACTGGGGAGCAAGCACACAGGCTAGAAGTGATTTAAATATATTAGATATTGACAGTTATGAAGTGTATCATGATAAATATGCATTTTACGATTATTCATTACCAGTAGCAAATGAAAATAGTACTTATACAACTATGACAAAATTATATAATGCTATTGCAACAACTTCATATAGGTCTACATTAGAGGGTGGATTATTACTAGATTATAGTGCTGATTCGGTTGAACTAAAAGATGATAGCAAGATTGCAAATAATGTAAGTATAAATTACTCGAGTTCGAATGTGTCAGAATTTACATATAATGAAGATACTAAAACATATATGCAAAGCATTAACAATAAAGCTCACACTGATTATGTAACAGGAGACCAATATAATTTCAAAAATATAATCACATATAAAGTAACAAACTATACTTTAGACGATCCAGAAAATAAAGGAAGACAAGGATTAGAAAATATAGGTAGTGGAACAGGGTATTATATAACAGAAGGTGCGGCAGTACCGATTAAGTGGTCAAAATCATCAAGAGAGGCTCAAACAATATATACTTTACAAGACGGAACACCTCTCGTAGTAAATGATGGAAACACTTATATAGCAATTCAACCTACAGACCAAACATTGGAAATAAAATAATATGGAAATACTAAAAAATTTTATAAATCATAATTATATTCTAATTGTAATAATAACAATAATACTATTATTATCGTTAATAGGTTATATGAGTAATTATAATAAAAAAAGAAAACAAAATTATAAGATAAATACGGAGCAAATTTAAATTTGCTTTTTGTTTGAAAATTAATTTCGTTATAAATCTTTATCTTTAAAAAATATTATGTTATAATCTATATGACACATAAGGAAGGTGTAAAATGGACATAGCCTATTTCATAGGATCGCTATTCACAAGATTATTAGATATTTGTCTTGTTTGGTTAGCTTTTTATTATATATTAAAGAATGTTAAAAATAATATTAAAATGGCCTTAATAGTAAAAGGTATAGCAATATTATTAATTGTAAAATTTTTAAGTGATTTACTGAATTTGTATACTGTAGGGGTATTATTAGAATATTTAGTGCAGTGGGGACCTCTTGCAATAATTGTAATATTCCAACCTGAAATAAGAAGTGTACTTGAATCAGTAGGAAGAACTCAACTTTTAGGTAGACATAAAGTATTAACTCTTGATGAAAGAGAAAAAATAGTGTATGAAATAATGAAATCAATAGAATATTTTAGCAAAAATAGAATTGGAGCACTTATTGTATTAGAAAGAGAAATATCTCTTCAAGAATATATTGAATCATCAACAAAAATTTATGCAGATTTGACTGATGAATTACTTGAAACAATTTTCTTTCCTAATTCACCTCTTCACGACGGGGGAATTATTATTCAAGGAAATAGAGTTACATGCGCAGGAGCAGTGTTTAAAACAAGCATGAATCCCAATATATCTAAAAAATTAGGTACTAGACATAGAGCAGCTTTAGGTATAGCAGAAGAAAGTGATGCTGTAGCACTTATTGTTTCAGAAGAAACAGGAAGAATGAGTATAGCTATTGGAGGAGATCTTAATTATAATATAACTCAAGATGAGTTTAGAATGTTATTAATTGAAGCTCTAAGCCCTAAAGCAGAAGTATTCTTTGAAGCTGACTCGGATATAAATGACGAGGAAGGTGAAGAAAATGCGTAAATTGTTTAAAAAGATATACAACGTTGTTGATAAAGTTATCGTTTTACCTATAAGTAGATTTATATATTTCTTAAAAAAGAAATTAGATAAAAGCCGAGGTTTTTTAGATAAATGGTTAAACAAACCAAAATTTCTAATAGGGTTATCTCTTTCATTAGCTATAATTATGTTTTTATTAATAGACTACAGAGTAATAAATTTAGTGGAAAGTCAATCTGAAACCATATCAGTACCAGTTGTTGTAAAATATAACACGGAAGCATATGTTGTCGAAGGAGTGCCAGAGACTGTAAATATAATAATTAGTGGTAATAGAGAACACATTTATTTAGCTCAGTTGTTAGGTAAGTATGAGGTAGAATTAGATTTAACAGAGTATACAGCAAGTTCATCACCGTATGAAGTTGAATTTAAATATACAAAACCATTAGATAATTTATCGTATAAAATAGTACCTACAACTGCAAATGTTCTTATACATAAAAAAGTAAGTGAAATAGTACCAATTACACATGATTATTTAAATATTGATAGCTTAAATCCAGAATTAAGTGTTAACAGTGTGACTCTAGATAAAAATGAGGTAGTAGTTAAAGGAAGTGAATCTGCTCTTAAAGAAATAGCTACAGTTAAAGCTTTAATAGATTTGGATAATAATAATTTAACTGAGGCAGGAACTTACAGTCTAACTGACGTAAACTTAGTTGCTTACGATAATTCAGGTAATAAATTAAACAATATCGAAATAGTGCCAGGTACAATAGGTGCATCAATTACGTTGGATAGTTATTCTAAAAGTTTACCTTTACAAGTAAAAACTACAGGTTCTTTGATAGCCGGTAAGGCAATCGCTGCTATTCAAATTAATGGAAAAGACACATTTTCATTAACTGCTTTTGGAGATAAAGATGATTTAGATAAAATTGACTATATTCCATTAACGATAGACGTAGATGAATTAGGAAAAGATAGTGTGAAGACATATAATGTTTCGTTATCTAAACCTTCAGGAGTACGTCATTTAAGTAGTGATAACGTTACAATATCAGTAACATTTGGAGATGAAAAACAAAAATCAGTTAACATTGGAGATAAAATAGCTAGTAAAAATTTAGGTAATGGCTATAGTGCAAATATTATTTCTGATGAAGACGTAAATGTCCAAGTAAAAGGAGTAGAAAGTGTTATTAGCGGAATATCTGCAGAAGATATAAATGCATATGTAGATCTAAGTGGATTACCACCAGGAGTACATGAGGTAGAAGTTGAAATAGACAATATCAATCCTTTAGTAAATTACGTTGTATCATCAACAATTACTATTAATATAACAGAATAAAGATAGATCGTTAAATCTATCTTTTTTTATTTAGAAAAATTAAATGTCTTTGTCAAGAGGTAAAAACAAAATACCAATATTAATTAAACCACAAATACCAACAATGCCATAGATAATACTAGGTAACATTTCTATTTCTCCGAATAACGTTTCTACTAAATTAAAATCAAAAAAACCGATTAGACCCCAATTAATAGCACCAATTATAGTAAAAACAAGTGTTATTTTTTGCAATAAACCCATTATATAACCTTCTTTCAATAATAGTATGTTCATATAAAAGATATTTATACAAAATTGTTATATTTTTTTAAAGATAAAATATTATTTATTAAGAAAAGAGGTAAAATGAAAAAAATAATTGTAATGTGTTTAACAATATTGCTGCTTGTAAGCGGTTGCGGGGAAGCGACAAAAGAGGATGTTATAAAAGAATTTAATGATAAAGTGACTGATACAACATCATATAAAATAATTGGGACAATGGAAATAATGAATGGCGATGATAAATTTAATTATAATCTAGAAGCAAATTATTTAGAAGCAAATTACTATAAAGTAGTACTAATTAATGAAACAAATAACCATGAACAAGTCATTCTCAGAAACAGTAGTGGAGTATATGTAATTTCTCCTAGTTTAAATAAAAGTTTTAAATTTGACAGTGTGTGGCCAGATAACTCATCGCAAGGTTATTTATTAGGGTCATTATTAAAAGATTTAAACAGTGATGAAAAAAGCGAAATAACAGAAAATGAAGACGGCTATATAATAAAAACAGTTGTGAATTATCCAAATAATAGCAGTTTACAATATCAAAAAATATACTTTGATAAAGATTATATACCATATCAAGTAGAGGTCTATGATAGCAATGATAATATTAGTATTAAAGTTAATTTTGAAAAAGTAGATTTAAAAGCAAATTTAAAAGAATCTGATTTTGATATCGAGCAATATATAGATACAAGTGACTGTGACACAAAATGCGAATCATCAGAGGATGAAACAACATGTAAACAAGAATGTGAAGTAGAAAAAGAAGAAGTTGAATCTGGTTCCTTAGAAGATATTATATATCCACTATATGTTCCAGCTAATACTAATCTAACAAGTTCAGAGAAAATAGAAACAGAAACAACTGATAGGAATATTCTAACTTTCACTGGAGAAAAAAATTTTGTTGTAGTAGAAGAGGTAAGTAAAATAAGTGAAGAATTTGAAATAATTCCTATAAATGGTAATCCAGAAGTTGTAAATGATACAGTTGCAGCTCTTAGTAATAATTCTATATACTTCACCAGAAATAACATTGATTATTATATAGTCAGCAATGATTTAACAAACGAAGAAATGTTAAGCATAGCATCATCCATGGGGGTAACCTCAGAAGTAATGGTTACAAAATAGCAGAAATGCTATTTTTTAATGTCTATTAGTTGCTTTAAATTAAATAATAGATTATAATTACATTATGGAGGTTAAAAATGAAAAGAAAAATAAGTAACAATATTAAAAATGTAGAAAAAGAATCAAAATTAGATGAGAGTGAAGAAATAAAAAAATTCATGATTATATTAATTACAATGATTATACTAGTTGCAATTATATTTATATTTACTAAATATGTAATAAACGATGGAGATATAAAATTACCTTATGACCCTGAGGTAACAGGTGCAGTAAATTATGATGTAGTAACAGTAGGTACAATGTTAAATAAGAGTGATGAAGAATATTACGTTATTATCTATGATGATGAATCAGTTAATGCTGCATTATACGCTAATATAGTAGGGGGTTATTTAAGTCAAGAAGATCCACTTCCAGTTTATTATAGCGATAAAATGAATAATTTTAATAGCAAGTACTTAGCTACTGAAGAAAATCCAGAAAATACCAATCCAAAAGTTATAGAAGATTTAGCAATTGGAGAATTCGCTTTTATTAAAATTGCAGGTGGCAAAATATCAAAATACATATCAACAGTAGAAGAATTAAAAACAGAATTAAATTTAAATTAAACTTATCATAGCTGATAAGTTTTTTTGATAATTATGTGAATATTAATATAACTATATTTACACATTTAAAATTATTTGATACTATTATATTAGTAAAGAAGGTAAAAATGAAAAATAAAGGTTTTAATCTCATAACAGTAATATTTATTATAATGGTAACAGCTGTTGCTTCTGCTTTTGCAACTGGCATAATTCTTAACAATAATTATAAAGGGACAAGTGGTCTTACATACACAGAAGTAATGAACGATAAAGAGTTATCTGAGTTTTTAAATGTTTACTCAACAATCATTTCTCAATTCTACGAGGATATTGACACAACAGGAATGATAAATAGTGCTATAGATACAATGAAAAGTTACGATGGTAACAGTAAATCAGAATTGCTAGAGCTAGCAACTACATCAATGCTAGAATATTTGGGAGATGATTACACTCAATTTATGGATGATAATGAAACATTTGATTTACAAGATCAACTGGACGGAAAATATCAAGGTATTGGGGTGACAATTCAAGGACAAACAATATTAAGTGTAACACCAGATTCTCCAGCTGATATAAACGGGATAGAGATTGGTGATATAATTATAGGTGTGGACAACACAGAAATAACCTTAGATAATTCATCACTTATAAGTTATTTGATTAAAGATGAGGAAAATCAAGAAGTAAATATCACGGTTCAAAGAGGAACAGAAGTACATAATTTTAATATCGAAAAAGAAGAATTAGATGCATCTGTTTTGCATCAAATGATAGTAGATACGACAACTGGCTATATAAATATAGAAATATTTTCAGAAACTGTTGGATCAGCTTTTGAAACAGCACTTGAAAATCTTGAAAATAACGAAATGGATAATCTAATCATTGATTTAAGATATAACACTGGTGGATATTTAACTGGAGCACTAGAAATAGCAGAGCTTTTTTTAGAAAAAGGAAAAGTAGTTTATAGTTTAGAAAATACAGATGGTAGAGAATACACTAGGGATAGCTCGGTGGAATCAAGAGATTACGACATAGTAGTGTTAATAAATGAAGACAGTGCATCTGCTTCTGAAATTCTAGCAGCAGCTTTAAAAGATAGTTACGGAGCTACATTAGTGGGAACTAAAAGTTACGGAAAAGGAAAAGTCCAGCAAACTATTGTTACGTCTACAGGCGCTTCTGCAAAGTATACATCTGCAAAATGGTACACACCAGATAATATATGTATAGATGGTATTGGTCTTGAACCAGATCATTACATAGAGATAGAAGTAATAAAAGATGAAAATAACAACATTATAGATGTTATTGATTCTCAATTAAATAAAGCAATTGAAATATTAAACAAAGAAGCGTAGACTTCTTTTTTTATTATATATAATAGTGTATAATAAAAAATAAGAAAGATAATATAATTAATTATATTAAAAAGGAAAATATGAAAAAAGGAGATAAAGTAAAAATAAATGCTTACAAACATAATGGGGCATTACACAGCATTAGCGAAGAAACTGTTATATTAGATATAAACAAAGAATATATAGTTTGTGCGAATAAAGAAGCAAAAATAACAGAAGGGGACGGAAGAAGTTATAGAACAAATGAAACTGCAATACTATTCTTTTATAAAAACAATTGGTTTAATATAATATGTCAATTTAAAAAATATGGAATATTTTATTATTGTAATATCGCTTCTCCTTATATATTAGAAAATAATATAATAAAATACATAGACTACGATCTGGACTTAAGAGTATTTCCAGACGGAGAATATAAGATACTAGATAAGAACGAATATAAGTATCATAAAAAAATAATGAATTATTCAAATGACTTAGACAAAGTCTTAAAACACGAATTAGCTACACTAATTGAAATAAAAAAACAAAATTTATTTCCATTTAATCAAAAAATAGTTGAAAATTACTACAAAATATATAAAAATCTAAAAAAATAAAAATTAAGCAAATACAAGAAATTTAGGCAAAAAACGACAAAAATAGCTAAAAAAATGTAAAAAATAAAAAAAAATAAAAAAATTTCGCATTTTTTGTTGACAAGGTTATTTATATTTGATATATTACTAGTGCACCAAGGGAAAAACGGTGCAAATGATCTTTGAAAACTAAGTAAAAAAAAGTCAATTTTGAGTAGCTTTGATCAAACATAAATATTATTAATTTAATATATCAATTTATTGAGAGTTTGATCCTGGCTCAGGATGAACGCTGGCGGCATGCCTAAGACA
>CAYJEI010000020.1:0-291 GCA_964369155.1 uncultured Muribaculaceae bacterium
TCTAATAATTCTGCTTGATATTTTACTCCTCCTGATATATTAAAAAGAAGTTTTGAATCTGCAGGTGCGACAATCGGATCACTTGCACAGTATTTAAATCCAGATTTTATGGAATGCAGTATGTATTTTTCTTTTATTTTTTTCGAATTAATTGATTCTATATTTCCCTCCTTTATTTTGCCGTATTTTCCTCATAAATCAACTCTCCATTATTTGCATCTAGTGTGCATTTTATACCAATAGGAATTACTATATTAGTGGAAGTATGCCCGAAATCATCACATTTTAATA
>CAYJEI010000020.1:301-15570 GCA_964369155.1 uncultured Muribaculaceae bacterium
TCATTAATAATTTCCATTACAACTTCTTCAAACGAAGTATTTTCCTGTGAGTCATAATTACCTATTAATAATCCAGATATTTTTTCAAATACTTTGCTATTTTTTAATTGATATAAATAGCTTGATACTACCTCAATATTAGATTCATAAGATAAATCTTCAATAAACAAAATATTATTATTAATATTAGGGAAATATTCCGTATTTAATATCTTAACAATCGAACTTAAATTCCCACCTATTAATTTTCCCGTTGCTTTTCCATTTCTTAAAATTTTCCAAGAACTATTTTGAAGTACTTTTCCTTTATATCCGTTAATAAAAACATTTTCAAATTGATTTTTATTAAATTCTATATTTTTTTCACAAAAACCCTTATAATTAGTAAAATGATATGTAACTAAACCGGTTTTTTTATATATAGCATTTAATAAAATACTATTATCACTAAAACCAATAAACATTTTAGGGTGTTTTTTCATATTTTCATAATTTATTAAAGTTAAAATACTATTTGAATTACTACCACCTTTGGCAAATATTATAGCTTTAATATCATCATCTAATACTAATTCATTTAAATCCAAACTTTTTTCACTAGGAGTTGAAGAATACTTTAAACTTTTAGAAAAAATATTTTTTGAATAAATAACTTTTAAATTATATTCACTTAATAGTATCTCACTTTTTTCAAAATCTTTTTTATGTTTTTCTTCTATAATTCCAGATGGTGCACATACACCAATTTTATTACCTTTTTTTAACTTGTAAGCTTTCATTATACATCTCCTCCTACTTCATTCATAATTAATGCAATGCTTTTTCGTATTTGTTGTTTTTCCGAATATATAAAACTATCAAATGCAGGAATAGAATTAATTTTTTCTTTAAAATCTATATTTAAAAATTTTATTTTAATACCTTGTGATAATAGTTTTTTTTCAATTATTTGCATAATTTCTAAATTAAATTTATAGTTTTTGCATTTATCCTTACACTTATTATAACATATTGATTTTTCACATATATTTTTATCAAACAAATTTAGTAAAGCAACATTAGAACGTTCTAACATATGTGAAATAGCACAAGATGAATTAAAATATACTGGTTTGTCAGGAAAATATTTATTACATAATTGCACTATTATTTTTTCTGTTGATGAAGATAATGTTTTTTCATTATGCTTTTTAATTAATTTAGGCATATTTAAACCTCTTATATCTTTTAATCCAAATTCAATTCCTTCTGTCCACCTTAACCCACCAGGTATAATCATATCAATGTATTTTCCATATTTATCACTAATTAGCTCTATCATTTTTTCAAGCCGTTCTTTTGTTGCCCCCCATTCTTCTACTAAAGGTCTTAAATACCAACTAATTGTTACTCCTGTTCCAACTAGTGTTTCAACATTTTTAAATCTATTGTTTTGTGCTGGTTCAATAATAGAAGGATTTGCTGCCCAACAAATTGAAACCATAATTTTGTTTCCGTTTTCACATATTTTTTTTAACCTATTAGAAATATTATTTGGAATTCCTGCTTTTGTTACAATCCAAAATGGATTACTATAACCTAATTCAACGAAATATTCCATAATTCTCATAGTACTTTCTGTAACTGTTTGATTTGCAAATGGTTCTGTACTTGATGTTGCTATACTTATAATACTTTTATTTTTTTCAAAATAAGGGTGTTGAATCAAAGCATCAATAATTTGTTCTATATTAAATATATTTCTTTGAATTGGCTTTTTATACATTCTGTAATTTTCATCTAAATCTTCAAATATACCTTGGACATGACAATATGCACATTGATAAGCACAGCCTCTCCAGTAATCTATACTAAATGAATTGTTTGCTTCACTAACACATGATAGCGGATCAGCATGATCCATTTTTAAAACTCCATACATATATTCACATAATAAATATTCTTTGTTTTTAACTTTTATAACTTTTTTATTTTCTTTTAATTCATTGTCCATTTGACCTCCTATTTTAATACTTTAATATTTTCCTTAATTTGAACAGATGATGTCATTCCAATAACTAGGGAAGTCTTGAATTTCATAGCATTTTTAATAATATCTTTTGCGACAACCTTATCTTTTTTGATAGTGTTTCCTTGAATAAATAGACTTCTTAAAATTATTTCAATTCCATATTCTTTGTACAATTCAATGTCATTTTCAACCCAATTATTTTCTTCATTATATGGAGCTTCTATTACATCAATTATACTTAATACTTTGTTCGGCAGAGTTTCATTATATTGATTTGGCAAAGATATCCCAATTCTTTTTACTAGCTTTTCTTGTTTTAGCTGTAATAACCAGTTCAATATTTGAGGATTATCATTCCAACTACTGTTCCAATTATGCAACAAACAAATATCTAGATATTTTCTGTTAAGGTTTGTTAACGATTTTAAAACACAGTCTTTCATATGTTCATAAGTATAAAAATCTTCAATCGGTTTGTTTTTTTCATTACTAGGTTTAGTTTTAGCTGGAATTTTTGATAATACTTCATCTTTTTCATCAGTTATTTTTGATAATAGTTTTTCAACAGCACCCTTTCCATAAACTAAAGCAGTATCAAATTTATTTATCCCCAATTTTTTAGCACATTTTATCAAATTAATTATCTCTATTTCCGATAGTTTTTTGAAATCGCCACTATATTGCCATGTCCCTAAATATATTTTATTATTCCAACTTGTGTATTTACTAAATCCTTCAATTATCTTTGTTAATGAATCAATATTCCCATTATTAATAAAATCCAATAACTTTTTTTTGTAATGTGAATTACTTTTTTTTATTAAATCTGGCAGTCTTTTAAAGCCGTTTAAATATAAATCGTCCATCACATATATCCCTCTTAGAATTACCAATATTAAATCATTTTTTAAAAAACTATATTCTAACGACTCTATGCTAGTTTTATTTAATACTTCTTGTTTTATCTTTATTTCTTCAATGCAATCTTTTAAAATTTTGTTTTTTGCATATAGCGATTTTTTAGTCGCTTTTATTTGTAAATTAGATAAATAATTATTTTTGTCCATTAAAATATACATTTCAGACAAATCGTTAATAAATCCCTCTGTTAACCAATATCCAATACTCCAAGATCTATGAGTAGCAACCATTTTTTCACCACTCATAAATTGATTAACTAACATTTCTGTACTTTTTGTTTCATAAATAGCGATACTAATTTCACAATTACAATAATCTAATATTTTTATTGCATCATCAATAATAGTTATATCATATTTGTTGAAACATAGTTTTATTTTTTCGATAGTTAAAGAAATATCATCTGCAATCATTAAAAAATCTAAATCATTGTATTTTTCTTGATTAACGGCTGAACCCACTAATGCCAACGGAATATTTATCTTCTCTTTTTTTAATTTTAATAATAGTTTTGAAAAAATTTTTTGTTTACTTTCCAATTTTTTTCACCAACTTTTTCGAGTCTAAACCAATTCCAAATTTTTCGGTTGCTGATTCTTTTGATCGGATTTTATGTTTATTAAATAAAACTTCAACCTCATTAACGTTATAATTAATTCCTTTTTCTCTTAATACTGCATAAGTCAAATCAAAAGGAACTCCATGAGTTTCAAATAATTTGAATATTATTTCTGAATTCATAGTACCTAAATTGTTTTCTTCTACCACTTCAATTGCTTTAGTAATTTTCTTTTTTCCTTGAATGAGTATCTTATCAAATTTTTGTTTTTCTTCAACAATAATATGAATTGTCCTATCTTTTTCTCTAGTAATTTGTGGATAATATTTTGAAAATTGCAGTTCAATTTCATTTATTAAATCTGAAATTGTTTTATTAAATTCTTTAATTCCTAATCTATCTGTAGAAATTGCTAACCTTCTAATTAATCTTTTTAAAACGTACCCACGGTCTTTATTCGATGGTAATATTGTACTATCATCACTACATATCATAACTATTGCCCTAATATGGTCAGCCGTAATTCGCATATCCCTTTTATTTTTACTATCTGAATATTTTTCACCTGATTGATCTTCAATTATATCAATTAAAGGCTTAAAAATCGGTGATTCATAATTATCATTCACTTTATTTAATATTGAAGTTACCCTTTCATAACCCATTCCAGTGTCAATATATTTTTTGTTTAATTCAATTAATTTCATATTTTCATCTCTATAATATTGAATAAATACATTATTCCAAATTTCTACCCATCTTGAATCATCAGGATTAAATTCTTTAGGCGGATAAGATTCTTCATCCCGCCAATAAAATATTTCAGTATCTGGTCCACATGGCCCGATTTCTGTTACTGTTGGCCACCAATTATCACTAGCACCTAAATAAGCAATTCTTTCTTTTGGTATTCCTAATTCCATCCACTTTTTTGCTGTTTTTTCATCTCTTGGAATACCATCTATTCCAGCAAATACTGATACCGCTAATTTATTTTTATCTAAATTCAATACCTGTGTTAAAAATTCAAAACTCATTTCCATTGATTGGTCTTTAAAATATGCTCCTAAACTCCAATTACCAAGCATTTCAAAAAATGTGTGATGATAACTATCTCCGATATTATCAATATCATTTAATCTCAAACACTTTTGAGCACTTGTCAATTTATCTCCCATTGAATGTTCTTTTTCGTATAGTATATATGGAATTAATGGCTGTACACCTGCTGTAGTAAATAGCGTTGTTGTGTTGTCTGGAATAATAGATGCCGATTCTAAATAACTATGTCCTTTTTCAATAAAATAATTTGTAAATTGTTCTTTTATATTCATTTTTCCTCCTATTTTTTATTAAATTCTCTTATTTTTCTTTTAGCATATGTAGTTACAACTTTATCTTCCCATTCTTCTTTTTTTCCAAATGATAAAATATCTGTTATAACTCTTACGCGGTCTTTATTTTGAAGCACATAATCAATGGGTTTATATTCATCATTTACTACTACTCCTACCATTGTATTTCCTATTTCACTATGAACTTTATATGCAAAATCTATTGCAGTTGCCCCTTTAGGCAGTTCAAGTATTTCACCTTTTGGAGTATATACATATATTTTATCTGAGAATAGTTCACTTTTAACCTGTTCAACAAATAACTGATTATCTCCAAAAAGTTGATTTATTTCCATTAAAGATTTAAAAAATTGAAATTTGTTTTTTAAATCACTTTGCATAGTTTCTCTGGCATCACCTTTGTTAATATTCCAATATGCGCAAAGGCCAAATGAAGCAACTAAATCCATGTCTTTTGTTCTAATTTGAGTTTGTACTAATCTTTCGTCCGGAGCAAAAACTGTTGTATGTATAGATCTATACATATTAGTTTTAGGATTGTACACATAATCTTTAAATTTATCATTTATAGGATTATAAGCGCTATGTACTAAACCTAGTGTTTGATAACATTCGTCTATTTTATTTACCATTATTTTAAGCGCAAGTAAATCATGAATATCAGAAATGTTATGTCCTTGATTTAGTCTCTTATAAATACCATATATATTCTTAGTTCTCACTTTTATCTCAGGTGTGATATTTTTGCTATTTAATATTGCTGTAATTTTATGAATCATTTCTTCCAAACAACCTGTACTTTGAGATTCTATTAATAAACTTTTTTCTTCGATTTTTTTATACATATCAGGTTTTAAATATCTTAACGATAAATCCTCTAATTCACTTTTGATTCTGTAAGCACCGATATAATATGCTAAAGGCACAAATATTTCCATTGTTTCCATTGCATTTTCTTTTTGTTTAAATTCCGATTTAAAACCAAGGGTTCGCATATTGTGTAGTCTATCTGCCAATTTAATAATTATTATTCTAACATCATTTGTAATGCTAGTAATAATCTTTCTTGTGTTAGCCAAATTTTGTTCACTTTTAGAAGAAAAATTCATTTTCGATATTTTCGTAACTCCATCTACTAAATTTGCAATATCACTATTCAATAATTCAGCGAGTTTTTCTTTTGTAATATCAGAATCTTCTAAAACGTCATGCAACAAACCTGCGCAAATAGTATTTTTATCTGCATACATTTCAGCTAGTACATAGGCGACATTTAAAGGATGTATTATATAATCTTCACCACTTTGTCTTTTTTGACCAGCGTGTAAATCACTTGCTAAATTATAAGCCTTCATAATTACATCCAATTCTTCTTCGTTGTATTCCTTAATTAAATTTACAAATTTTTCTAATGTTATTTCATTCATACTCTACCTCCTTTTATCACAACAAAAAAGACGGCGATTTACCCATTAACTGAGGAAGTCGTCGTCTTTTTAAAAGTTAAGCACATTTCAAAGCAGATGCCTGGCGTCATATTTTTTATCTGTTTATAGAAGAAATTTTTGGAATTAATATTTGCCATAATATGCTCTCCTTTTTTGTAAATTTCATTTACTATACCATTTTTATTATCATAAAGTCAACCCATTTTTGAGAAATTTTATATTTTATATTTTATATGTTAATACTATTATTTTCTCATAAAAAAATAACTTATATAAGTTAAATCATTACATATACATTATATTTGTAAATAAACGGTTGCACTTGATAATGAGCATTTCTTTTAACTCTATCAAATTTAATTTGTGCAGCCTTTGTGTTAGTCCTATATGTATAGAGCTAGCTACTGCTTTTAATTTAACACCATATCTAGTTCCCTGCTTAATAATCTCTGGTGGAGCAAGTTTCATATCACGGGTTCCGGGATACATAATACCGTAACCAGTAGCCTTAGCCATTTTTAATGCACTTTTTATTGTCTCAAACTCTTCTTTACCTTCATTGTAACCTGCAAACATTTTTAGAATACTAGCTTTAGTCATTACTGTTTCACCCAAAGTTTCTTTTAAAATATCATTATATAAATTTTCACTACTTTCTAGGTTAACTGTAATAATACCAGTCGCTGCATCGAGTTCACTAATATAAGATTTATTTATGTAATCACTATTGTTAAAATAATTTAATATATTTTCTATATCTTTTACTTTATTAACACTTATTACACTTTCTTTCATCATTTCTAAATAATGACTTTTTACATAATGATCTATACTAAGTACGTGTACCCACTCTGGAATAGAAAATTTTATATTTAAAACTGGGAACTCATATAATGCAGTTTTTAATATTTGCATAATTTCTTTTTCATTCATTTTATCAATGGCCATAGGCATAACTGGTACACCATATCGATTTTCAAGTTCATTTGCTAAATTAATTGTAGTTTCACTATTTGGAACATTTGAATTTAAAACCACTATATATGGCTTTCCAATTTCTTGTAGTTCTTCAACTACTTTTACTTCAGCATCTACATATGCATCTCTTCTAATATCACCAAATGATCCATCTGTTGTTACAACTATACCAATAGTTGCATGATCTTTTATAACTTTTTCTGTGCCAAGGTGAGCAGCCTCAACAAATGTCATAGCTTCCTCACTCCATGGACTTTTTACCATCCTTGGATTTCCCTCTTCATCTGTGAATCCACTAGCTTCAGGAATAACATATCCTACACAATCCACAAGTTTAATTTTAGTTTTAAAATCATCTACTTTAATTTCTGTGCCACTTGAGGGAACAAATTTAGGTTCAGTAGTCATTATTGTTTTTCCCTCTGCACTTTGAGGAATTTCATCTAAACATTTCTTAATCTCATATTCATCTTCAATGTTAGGCACTACTAAATTTTCTATAAATCTTTTTATAAATGTTGATTTACCAGTTCTAACAGCACCCACTACACCAAGATATATTTCTCCATTACCTCGCCTTGCTATAGAAGAAATTATTTCTTTTTTATCCATAAACACCAACTCTTTCTTTTACTACTTAATTATATTAGTGTTTATTATATATATTACATTATTTTATATATGATTCTTTAATTCTTTGACGAATTGTATTACATATTTTAGTTGTCGTGGTATAATCTTTTTTACTTTGTAATTGTGGATCATAATCACTAAATACAACTTTCATGTTTTTTAATTCTTTTTCTATAATTTGTCTAATTCGCTCTCTAGTAACTGGATAGTTATTACTAATTTCTTGAACTGACTTAACCTTTCCATCATTAAAACCATATCTGCTTTTTATCATTTCTGCTGTTTCTGGATCTAAAGACCCCAAAACTTTATTTACTTCATACTCTAGTATTTTTTTGATGTAATCATTTTCTAAATTAATACTTGATTCAATAACATCTGCATAAGTTCTATTCTCGCTATCAGATATTAAATCATCAAAACTATGATTATAGAATGTTTTTAAGTATCCATTTAAATATTTAATCTTATCTAATTTACATTTTATTTTTTCCGCTAACTCTTCATCAGTGATATTGGGATCAATATTTCTATATTGCATCATTTTATTCATAATTGATGGTTCATTTGAATTTAAGTAGAACATACTTTTTTCTCTGTAACCATTTCTTAGTAACATGTAATTCATGGCGCTATATGCGTATGATGAAAATTTAATATTATTATTAATATTATACTTTCTTGATGCGTTTGTAAGCGCAACTAAAGCATACTGAAAATATTCTTCTAATATATGTTTATTTGTAGTATATTTATCTGCTATTTTTAAAGCTAACCTTAAATTAGATGAAACTACATATTTATATATATTATCTTTTGAATGATTATTAGTTCTATATAAGTAATCTATATCCCATTCGTCTAATAAATAATAAGAATCAATATGATTATATATATTCATTTCACTACCGTCATATATTTCTTTATTTGTAGTTAATAAATTATGAATTTTATATTTTTTAATAAAATTTGATACAAATAATTCGTTATAATCTTGTTTATGAAGTAAACTTAAAATATTTTTTATTTTTTCATTATTTAAAATAACATGAAATAAAGAATTAAATCCATTTATTGTAGAAATTTCTTTAAGCTTAAGTATTTCTAAATATGCATCTTTTTCCGTATTACATAATCCAATATTTTTTTCAATAAAATTTTCTATAAAAATAAATGTATTCATAAGGTCTGCTAAAATATTTTTATTTTCTATATCTTCTCTATTATTATAAGCATCTAAAGCTTTTTTTATTTTTGTATCTTTAACTAATGATTCTATAGCTTCAACATTTTTACATAAAAAAGCATTTACATTTTGGTTATCTTTTTTTAATGTAATAATTTTGATAGCATCACTTTCTAATTTATTTAATAATATGTTTTCTTCAATTTTTTTCATAATATCCCCTTTTCTGCTAGTTGCAGCACATATAATTGTATCATATTTTTCACAAAAAATCAATTTTTTTCATCAAATATACTTTTTTTTCAAAAAAAATAAGTATATATTTTATTAATAATACTTATTTATTCTAGCTTTTTATTGCAAAATATATCAATCCTATTAGTATACTTGCGCTTACAACGACTATAATGTAAAAATTGGACGACCCTTCTTCTTTGCTACTTGAAACAATTTCAGATGGCTTATTATTTACACTATTTTCTGTTTCTTCACTTTCTTCAGTATGCTCTTCAATTATTGTATCTTCAGTAATTTCTGGCAATTTTTTTTCTATTAATGTATATATTCCAGGTTCATTTATTTTAAAACTATACATCCCATCATTCATATTTACTTCAATATAATTATTACTTGTTAAAGATTTATTTAAGTTTATAGCCGCTATATTTGATATATCACCAAATCCAGTCACAGACATTATAATTTCGTCGTGAAAACTTTTTATATTTTCATATGTTGTACTATAATTATAGTTATTATTTTCAATTATAGTATATCTAGCGCTTACATCATATATTTCATTTGATGCTAGTACTAAATCATTACTAATAATATAGTCTTTCTTAGCTTCTGTAGCATTATTTATTTTTACATCGTAATATATTTGCTCAGTATATGATGTTATATATTCTAAACCATTGGTGTATGTGTTAGGAAATTTAACTGACAGTTTGTAACTTGTGCTTGATACTTCTAGTGAATCTATATTTTCTACAGTTATATCTACTTTGCTTTCATCTCCGCCAATTAAACTTTCATCTAAAAACCAATAATAAGTTAAATAATCTTCGTAGTCTTGTACTACCGGAAAACTAAATGTCTCATCTAGCAATTCATTTTCGTTAGCAATTGCTAAATAATCTTGAACTGTCATTGTTACGTTTTTAACATATAAATAACTATCTTTAGGATATATCATGTTCACTTCTGTATAATCCTCGTTATAAGTTTGTAAGTGTGCTGATCCACCTGCATCTATATGAGGACACGCTAGAACATCAAGCGGTAATAAACAAATACATAAAATGATTTTAATTATTTTCTTCATCTGATACTTTCCTTTTCTTTTTATTTAGTACTATAAACACAAAAATCGTAATAGGTATAGCTGCTAATAAACCAATACTTCCAGCTATAGCTCTTACTATCTCTGTTGAAATAGATTCTAAATTTATAATTTCACTCATATTTTTTTCAAAACCAATAAATAATAGTATAGTCGATAAAGAACTTCCTGTATATGCAAGAATCAATGTATTAACCATAGTTCCCATAATATCTTTTCCAATATTAAATCCAGACGAAATAAGCTTTCTATCACAAATATTAGGATTATGACTTTTAATTTCAGTAAGAGATGAAGTTAATTCCATAGCAACATCCATACATGCCCCTAAAGCACCTATAATTATACCAGCAAAAAGTAAACCTTTAAAATCAAATTCAAAATCTAGTTGTAAATAATAAAGCATTTGTTCACTTTCAGATGCTACTCCTGTTAAGTGCATAATTGACGAAAATAAACTAGCGATTATTCCAGCAAATATTAATCCACCAACTACTCCTATAATTGCAATGAGAGTTTTTTTTGTAAGCCCATTAGTTATTGTAAACGTTAATATAGTTGACATAATACAAGTTCCTACGGATAATAATATAGGACTATATCCTTTTAGTAAAAGCGGTATTAAACCATATATAATAATTAATATTGTTATAATTAGTGAAATTAGCGCTTTAATTCCCTTTAACTTTCCTAATAATATTACAAACAACATAAAAATTATTATAAGTAACATTAAGTAATTTGATTTTTCAAAACTGTGAAAATAAAATGATACATTTTCTTCATCTATAGTTGCCACCACATTTATTTTGTCACCTACCGATAATTCTATATCATTGCTACCACCTGTTAAAGTATTAGTTATTATATCTTTTTCACCTTTGAATTTTTCGCTTAATATTTCTATTTTTAAAGATTGGATTTTTGTATCATTTATTTCCTTAACTTCAATTATTTCTATAACCTTAGCTACATATAAATCTGTTTGAAATTCTTCGCTTAAATTTTCACTTGAAGCAAATATATTTATAGGAATTATAAATATAATAAAGAAATAAAATATCTTATTCTTGATATTCATATGCCTCTAAAACCATCTCTTGATGTCTTTCATCAATTCTATTTATTCCTGGTATTAAACTGTTATAAAAGTATATATCTGTTACACCAATCATCCCGTTATCTCTTATATAATCTAGATTTATACCAGATCCTGTTGCTCCACTTCTATTATCTATTATTTCTCCATATGGATAATTTTCATCTCCTGAATGTTCAAATGGCGCAATCGATGCAGCTATTTTTATATCACCAATTGTTACTATAACTGGCCTTCTTATTATTGACCAAACACCTCCTGATGTACTTTTTAGTTTATCAGTATCTTCCTGTGTTAATGTTTCAACGTCGGCAAGTGTATCAAACCCACCTTCAATCCTTCTAACATTATATGTAGTTCCAGTTTCAATATCATAAACTTCTGCTTCCATACCTTCTGCAAATAACTCTAATGCATCTACATAATTCATAAGCTCTGAATAACTTGTTTCTTCTTGTGGAGTTGTTGTTTCTACTTGTTTTGTTTCTTCAGCGCAGCCTGTAGTTAATAATATTAATCCCATAATCATAAATAATTTTTTATTCATTTTTACCTCATTCTTTATTTAGTTACAATATAAATTATACCATTAAAAAAAGTTTATTTAAACCTTTTTTTTATTTTCATAAAGAATTTGATGTTAACTTTTATTAAAACATTTTATCAATTGATTTTGGAACTTCATTTTTTGTTATCTTATTAATTATTTTATTGGTTTGCTCTTCACTTACCTTCTTACCAGTAGCACTACTTAGAACACCTATAATTTCCTTAATTGTTTTCTCATCTTTCATATTCCCTTTTTGCAGTTTATCGGCTAAACCTAAAATTGTATCTTTATCTACATTTGTCCTTTTTTTGATTTTTTTAAATAAATCGTCATTTAAATTCATGTTAACCCCCTACGATACTATATGTATAATTAAGGAATTTGCCCTATATTTTTAATCTTGTTTGAATTTCATCATAATCATATTCGTCATCATAATCGAAACTTCCATTCTCACCTAACGGGATTTTTTCTATAAAATCTTTTTCATTACATATATATAAATTATATTGAGTATCTATTCCCCAATCTTTTATATTATTTATTAATATCTTAAATGGTTTAAGCTGTATAAAACAAAAATCATTATTTGTTTTTGCAATTATATAATTTTCACTAATTTTTATTACTAAATTGATTTCTGATAATATTACTTCTTTGCTATTACTATTTATTATATTTATGCTAAATGATGATGACTCATAATATTCCCACATTGTATTAATAGAATATTCTTCAGCTACACTATTATCATCAAAGAATATTTTATCTAATTTTTTTGATGTATCATTTTTATTAGAGTTTGTTATAAAAATATCATCATATAAAAAATCTACATAATTTGTATCAGAAATTATTACTTTGTTTTGTTTTAAATCAAATACAGTATATGTATTATCTTTAGATGTCAAAAGTAAATAATTTTTATAATTAACTATTTCAACTTTTTTTATCGCATTTGGTAAAATTAATGCTTTTGTTTTACAATCAAATAATTTTTTTCCTTCTTTTGAAGTTATTTCTATTATTAAGTTATCTATATACTTTACAAAACAGGTTTTTGAACATAATTTGTATATCTCTTTTGTTTGATTATTATATACACAGTAGTTATTACAATCCTGATTATTTATTAAAAAAAGATTATCTCCTATATATTCAGTAAATGTTTTTTGTAAAATAGTATTTTCTCCTGTATTAGTATTTATTAAAAGTCTTTGATTATCTTTAATAACTTCTATCATATTATTTATATTTTCTTTTTCTAAAATAAAATTATCATAAATTACATTTAAATTTCTTACAAGTTTAGATAAATTTGTTTTAATTTCAGTTATTATTATACTATCATTATCGAGTATTTTATAATTAAATTTTCCATAAAATATCCTAGTGTATTTTAAATATTTATCGTGTATTTGAATTTTAGTTTCCGATATAGCTATTATACTTGTGCTACTATCAATTATATTAATATTATTTTTATCTTCTTCTTCAAAAATTAAATCATCTATACTTTTACAATACAGATTACTAGAATTTAAATTTTCTATATACCAGTAATCGTTATTGTTATATTCTTTAAGAATAGTATTATTTTTTAATATCTGATTTTTTTTACTTTTAAGATTTTCTTCGTATTTTTCATTGTCACCTGCTAACATATAATTCATTAATATGTTATTTTCTAATGATGAATCACTATTTAAATTAAGCATGGTATCACCTATATTTAGTTTAGTATAAATATATTAATTAGTCAATACAGTAAAAAAAGTACTAATTGTACTTTTAAACTAATAATAAACTGATTGCCATAACTACCATTCCTGCTATTAATCCATAAGTTACTAAACTATGTTTACCATACTTTCTAGCAGATGGTAATAGCTCATCAATACTTATAAATACCATAATCCCTGCTACTGCAGCAAAAACAAATCCAAAAATAGTATCACTCATAAACTCCTTTAGTAACATATAACCAAATATTGCTCCAATAGGTTCTACTATACCTGATAAAAATGAATACTTAAACGCTTTAATTCTTGATCCTGTTGCATAATAAATTGGCATTGATACTGCTATTCCTTCAGGTATATTATGAATTGCTATTGCAACTGCAATTGCAATACCAAGCTGAGGATCTTCTAGCGCTGATATAAATGTTGCTAAACCTTCTGGAAAATTATGAATCGCAATAGCTAGAGCTGTAAACGTTCCCATTTTTAACAACTCTTTTTTGCTTGTTTTTCTATTTGTAATTTTATTAGTGTGTTTTTCTGGTGATATAAATTTATCTATTAATGCAATTACTATTATTCCCACAAAAAAACCACTTGCAGTAAGCCAAGCTCCTGTATAATCGTTAGTAGCATTTACTAATGATTCATTTGCTTTGGATAAAATTTCAGTAAATGAAACATAAAGCATCACTCCTGCTGAAAAACCTAAACTTATTGACAAAAAATTGTAATTTGTTTTTTTAGCAAATAAACTTATTAAACTCCCCACTCCAGTTGCAAGACCTGCAAATAAAGTAAGACCTAAGGCAAATATTATATTTTCATTCATTTTAATTCACTTCCTTAATCATAATTATTATATGTATTAAAGAAGATATTGTTAAATAAAAAAACAACTTATAGTTAAGCTGAATTTATACGTTTTTATTTTCAAATTTAATTACAATTGGAGTTCCAGTTAAATCAAAACTTTCTCTTAATTTATTTTCTAAATATCTTTCGTAACTAAAATGTACAAGTCCTTTAGAATTAACATCTAAAACTATTTTAGGGGGCATACTAGCAACTTGCTTTACAAAATATATTTTAAGCCTTTTACCTTTATACGAAGGTGCAGGATGAAGATCATATGCTTCATTTATAACATTATTAAGAGCACTTGTTTTAAGTTCCTTTTTACTATTTTCATACGCTGTAATAATTTCTGGAAGTAATGTATGTAATCTTTTTTTATTAAGAGCTGAAACATAGACTTTTTTTGCATAAGGCGCAAATTTAAATTCTTCTGCAAGTAACATATTCCATCTTTTTATTTCAGTATTTGGATCTTTTATTGTATCCCATTTATTTACACATATTACTACTGCTTTGCCTGCTTCAATAGCGTAAGATAAAATATGCTTATCATGTTCTATAACACCTTCTTCAGCATTAATAAT
>CAYJEI010000021.1:0-14864 GCA_964369155.1 uncultured Muribaculaceae bacterium
AAAATTTATGACTAAAAAAATAGGTGATATATTTAAAAAAAGAAAACTATATGTACACAATGATATAAAAAAAAGTTATACATATTTTACTTTAGGAACAGTTAGTATAGATAATTCTTTGAAACTTTATGTGAATTTGAAATTAAATGAAAATACTGAATTTAATATTACTAAAATACTTGAATTTATGGAAAAGAAAAATATTTTTAATCAATCTAAAATGAGTATGAAAAATAGATTGGATTTACTAATTATTAGAGTTGAAAATGAAAATGACTTAAAAAAAGTAACTGAATTCATCAATTCTAATATTTCTAAACAAGATATTAACGAACTAAATCCTTTTGTAAAAAAAGATGGACTGGTTGGAATAGCTAAAGATAGTCATTTGAGTTATAATAATGAAATAGCAGTATTGATAACTCAATTTTTAAATTTGAGAAAACTTAGTGAAAAAGATCAACTTAGTACTGAAGATATAGACTTATATTTTGCAAAGTTCATAGCTGAAACAAAATTTCACAGTAAAACAGATGAGATAAATAGATTATTGTTTTCATTGATAATGAATCAAAAATCATTTACAGATATAATTAATTCTAAAAATTATGACGGTATTGATAATTTAAATTACAAAATTAATTTATTAGAAGAAAAAAAAGCTCAAGAAAAACATTTAAGTGAAGAAATGAAATTAAGTGACTTGATTAATTCTATAGCACTATCATTTTTTAAATATTATAACACTAATGCAGTAGTAAGTCCTTTAAGTAAACTTGTATATGAAAATACTTATAATGGATTTACTAGTTATGAAAATGCTAGAAAAAATGTTGAAAACATTACAAAAGAAGAAGTAATTAAAATATTAAATAAAGAATTTCCTAATGAAAGTTTAAATAAACAAATTTCATCTTTCGAAGAAAAGATAGTGAATAATTTCTTTAGAAGCGAAAAATATATTGAACAAAAAAATATTTTGCTTAAAAATGTGTTTTTAAAAACTATAGATAATTATGGTTATGAAAATTTAATTAATGCAGTAATGAATTATGTTAATAGTGGAGATGCAAGTAAATTTGACAAAGAATATCAAGATATACTAAAAAATCACATAAGTGCTGAGGATATACTTAAAAATTTTGATAGTTTAAACACAGAAAATATTCAGAAATTTTTAGATATTCAAAATGAAAGCTCTAACAGTAAATAACAATTTTGCTTAAATAGAAATTTTGTGATATAATAGCTACATTGTTGCTTGTTGGACTTATTAAATTACTAGAATTTTATTTACTACATAAATTATAGCAAGTAAGATTTTACTTAATCAGAAAGGAGTTTTACATGAATAGAGAAGATTTTCCTATGTTATTAAATGATATAATATATTTTGATAATGGAGCTACTACTTTTAAACCAAAAAGTGTTATTGATAAAATTTGTAGTTATTATACAGATTACAGTGCAAATGCGCATCGCGGAGACTATGATATTAGCTATAAAGTCGATATGGAATTTGAAAATGCAAGAGATTTAATAAAAGATTTTATAAACGCTGAAAAAAGAGAAGAAATAGTATTTACAAGCGGAACTACGAATAGTATCAATTTAATTACAGAAGGTTTTTTCAAAAATATTTTGGAAGCAGGGGACGAAATTTTAATTACAGAAAGTGAACATGCATCTAATGTTCTTCCGTGGTTTAAACTAGCGGCTTCAACTGGTGCTATAGTTAATTATATACCACTTACTGATGATTATCACGTTACATTAAATAATATTATAAATAGTGTTACTTCTAGAACTAAAGTTATTTCAATTGCGCATGTTACTAATGTAGTTGGTGATTTAAGACCAATTAAAGAAATATGTGAATATGCTCACTCTAAAGATATATTTGTTGTTATAGATGGTGCTCAAGGGTTGCCTCACTTTAAAGTAGATGTTAAAGATTTAGATGTGGATTTTTATACAGCATCTGCACATAAAATGTGTGGTCCAACAGGGGTTGGTTTATTATATGGAAAAGAAAATTTGCTTGAAGAGATTAATCCAGTTACATTAGGTGGAGGAATGAATGAATCTTTTGATAATATAACAGAAGTTTATTACAAAGATTTACCACACAGACTCGAAGCTGGTACACAAAATATAGCAGGTGTTATAGGGTTTGGAGAAACGATTAAATATTTATCTAGTATAGGCATGGAAAAAATAGAAATATATGAAAGAAATCTACGTAAATATTTAATTGATGGACTTGTTAAAATACCACATATAGACATTATTAATATTGAAAGTGATAGTGCAATTGTTTCATTTAATATAGATGGTATTTTCGCACAGGATGTTGCATACTATTTAAATAAATACAACATATGTGTTAGAGCAGGAAATCATTGTGCTAAAAATTTAAAAAATGTTGTTAAAGTAAGCAATACTCTTAGAATTAGTTTATATTTTTATAATACTGAAACTGAAATAGATACACTACTAGAGCTTTTAAAAAATAAAGAAAAAATAGAAAATGAGATGTTCTAAATGAATGAAAATAATAGAGAAGTGATATTAAATCATTATAAAAATCCGATAAACAAAAGAGAAAATAATGATGAAAATTATATTGATGCTAATGCAAACAATGCTTCGTGTGTTGATAATATAACTGTTAAAGTTAAATTAAAAGATGAAATTATAGAAGATATCACTTTTGATGGAGAAGCTTGCGCTATAAGTATTTCATCTACTTCAATTATGATAGAAAACTTAATTGGAAAAACAAAAGAAGAAGCAAAAATTTTTATTTTAGAATTTGAAAAAATGATAAATAATGAAGAATATGATAAAAATATTCTAAGAAGCGCTACAGTATACTGTGAAATGTATAAGCAAAATGCTCGAAAAACCTGTGCATTACTTCCGTATATTGCAATTAAAAAAGTATTTTAATTGCTTTTTTTATGTATTTTAGTTTATAATAAAGTTGGGTGAAGAAACTATGATAGATATAAAATTAATAAGAGAAAATAGGGAAGTAGTTAAAGAAAATATAAAAAGAAAATTTCAAGAGCATAAACTTGAGCTAGTTGATAAGGTATATGAACTTGATATAAAATACCGTGAAACTAAAAAAGAAGCAGATGATTTAAAAGCGCTTAAAAACAAAGCAAGTAGTAATATTGGCTTAATGATGCGTGAAGGTAAAAAAGAAGATGCTGAAAAATTAAAACTTGAAGTTAGTACTTACGGAGATAAAATAACTAAACTTGAAGAACAAGAGGAAAAGCTTGCAAAAGAAATAAAAGATATAATGCTTATAATACCAAATATAATGGATGATACTGTGCCTATTGGAAAAGATGATAGTGAAAATGTTGAACTGGAAAAATTTGGTGAACCTGTAGTTCCTACTTTTGAAATTCCACATCATGCTGATATCTTAGCTAAAGTAGCTGGACTTGATAAAGAATCCGCTGGTAGAACTAGTGGAAATGGTTTTTATTATTTAATGGGTGATGTGGCAAGACTTCATTCAGCTATCTTGTCATATGCAAGAGACTTTATGATAGATAATGGTTTTACATATTGTATTCCTCCATTTATGATTAGATCAGACGTTGTTACTGGAGTTATCTCTTTTGAAGAAATGGAAGCTATGATGTACAAAATTGAAGATGAAGATTTATACTTAATTGGTACAAGTGAACATTCAATGATTGGTAAATTCATTAATCAAATAGTAAAACCTACTGAGCTTCCTATAGCGCTTACGAGTTATTCTCCTTGTTTTAGAAAAGAAGTTGGTGCACACGGAATTGAAGAACGTGGAATATATAGGGTTCATCAATTTGAAAAACAAGAAATGGTTGTAATATGTAATCCAGAAGACTCTAAAGATTATTATGATAAAATGTGGAAGCTTACAGTTGAATTTTTCAGAAATTTAGATATACCAGTTAGAACACTAGAGTGTTGTTCTGGAGATCTTGCAGATTTAAAAGTAAAATCTGTTGATATCGAAGGGTGGAGTCCTAGAAGAGGCGAGTATTTTGAAGTGGGGTCTTGTTCTAATTTAACTGACGCTCAAGCTAGAAGACTAGGAATTAGATGCAAAAATGAAGGTGGAACATACTACGTACATACACTTAATAACACAGTTTTTGCAACTCCTAGGGGGTTAATTGCTTTTGTAGAAAATAATGTAAATGAAGATGGAAGTATCAATATACCTGAAGCCTTAAGAATGTATATGGGTGGTAAAAGTAAAATTGAAGTAGCAAAATAGCTACTTTTTTTTAATTGTTTTATCTAAATTCATGACAAGTTTTGACATGTTTTGTCGAAAGTGTTGAAAGTATTTTAAAAACATGTAGAATACTATCTCGAAAGCGAAGTTAGGTTATTTTATCCTACCAAATTTAGTTCATACGAAATATATATCTTACCCAATACATACAAATCTTTCGACCAGCTTCGCTTTCATTTTTTATTTATTTATGGTAAAATAGGAACGTTTGGAAGTGATTATATGCAAAAACCTAATTTTGAAAAAGCAAAAGATAGAACAAAAGTATCTATTAAATATAAAGATTTAAAATTAAATTTAGAAAAAGTAGTTGATGGAAAAAAATATTTTATCAGAACATACGGATGTCAAATGAATGTCCATGATTCTGAGCAAATTAAATTTTATTTATCAGCACTAGGATATAGTGAAACTAATAATTTAGACGAAGCAGATGTTGTAATATTAAATACATGCGCAATAAGAGAAAATGCTAAAGACAAATTATTTGGTTTTTTATCAAGGGCAAAACATTTAAAAACTACTATCAAACCGGATTTAGTAATTGTCCTAGCAGGATGTTTAATGCAAGTCGAAGGGGAAGTAGATTTTGTTGAAAGTAAACATAAATATGTTGATATTGTAATAGGTACTCATAATATCGATGATTTACCAAAATATTTAAATAATAGAGATTTAAAACAAAAGATAAATGTTCCTTCAAATAGTGAAGAAATAAAACTTAGTATTCCATATAAAAGAGATTCAAAGTACACTGCTTTTGTAAATATTACATTCGGCTGTGATAATTTTTGTACATACTGCATAGTTCCATTTGCAAGAGGAAGAGAAAGATCAAGAGAAAAAGATGATATTTTAAATGAAGTTAATAATTTAATAAAAGATGGTTACAAAGAAATAATATTACTTGGTCAAAATGTTAATTCTTATGGTAAAGATTTTGAATATGAATATGAATTTAAAGATTTATTACTTGATGTTGCAAAAACAAAAATTGAAAGAATAAGATTTGTAACTAGTAATCCATGGAATTTTAGTGATGGCGTTATAAAGGCAATTAAAGAAAATAAAAACATAATGCCATATGTTCATTTGCCAATGCAATCTGGAAGCAACAAAATACTTAAAAGTATGAATCGAAAAAATACAGTAGAAGAATATAAAGTTTTATTCGATAAAATAAAAAAACATATTCCTGGTGTAAGTATTACAACAGATATTATTGTTGGGTTTCCAGGTGAAACTGAAACTGAGTTTAAAGAAACTATGGAATTAGCTGAATATTGTAAATTTGATGGTGCATTTACATTTATATATTCACCTAGAGAAGGAACTATAGCTGCAAAAATGGAAGACTTAACTCTAGAAGTAGAAAAAAATGATAGATTAAAACGTTTAAATACATTAATTAATAAATACTCACTTGAAAATAACAAAAAATTAAAAAATCGCATAGTTTCTGTATTAGTTATGGGTGTTAGTGAAAAAGATGCTAATAAAGCATATGGGTATACAGATACAATGAAACTTGTAAATATTGAAGGTGGATTACCATTTATCGGACAAATTATTAATGTGAAAATTAATGAAACTAAAAGTTTTAGTTTAGATGGAACTATTATTGACAATAATTAGAGATGTATTGTATAATAATACAAAAGAAAGAGGATAAAAATGGAAGAAAAAAATATTGAAACTAGTGAAATAGAAAAATTAAAAATAATTGATGAATCAGGAAAAGAAAAAGAAGTTGAAGTACTTCATTATTTTAAATTAAATTCAAATAATAAAGATTATTTAGTATATACCGATAATACTGAAGATGGAGAAGGAAATGTTTTAGTTTACACTTCAGAAGTTATAGAAAATGATGATAAAATAGAATTGGCTGGAATTACAGACGAAGCTATACTAAAAGAAATTACTGAAATATTAACTGATATAATAAATGAATAGGAGAATAAATTCATGAATAAAAAATATACAAGCTTAAATTGGAAAGAAAAATTAGGTAAAAAAATTGCAATTATTGGAAGACAAGCATTTTCTATACCAGTAAAAGGATTAACTAAATTAGGTGAATTTAACATAAGGGTATCAGCTAATTTTAGAAATCAATTTAAATCTGAAGAAAAACTAATGGATATATATAAAGATAAAAATGAAGCTTTAGAATTAGACAAAATGGCACTTGTAAATGAAAAAAATCTAATTGATGCTGATACTGAATTAACTGAAGTTGAAAATAAATTAATGAAAAAAATATATGATAGAAAAATTAAAAAGTTAGATGCTAAAATTTTATATAATAAGAATTTTTTAGAAAGAAAAAGTACAAAACACTCTGTATTCTTATTTCCATCACATGCTTTACAAAGAAGAAATAAAATTAAAAAATTAACTAAATTATTTAAAGATACAGATTTTGAAAAAGTTATTTCAGAACTAAAAGATATGTCTTTAAAAGAGTTAATAAATACAGAAAAATTGTATTATCAAAATTTAAATAATTCTGTAATGGCACCGATGATTAATAATCAAAATACAGTAAAAACAAATACTATTAATAGTAATCAAAACCCTGTAAATACAAATGCTATTAATAGTAATCAAAACCCTGTAACTTCTAATAATAGTGTAGGGAATAATACTGATGAAGAAATGTTGAAAAATATTATAAATAATAATATAAATACAGAAAAATTAACTGATGAAGGTATTTCTAAATTAACTGAAGAACAAGAAAAATTAACAGCGGCATATAATAATTATGTTAATGCTACAAAAGAAATTGCAAATAAATATAAAAAGAAAAATCCACTAAGAGCAAGACAAGATTATTTAGTTCAAGCATTTATAAATTCTGAATATGATTACATTGCAGACTATATTTATGGTATGGATGAACAAAAGTTAAATGATTTAGAAAATATCTATGGTCCTGTTGTAGGAATTAAAAAATTTGAAAATAAAGCAGAAGTAGAAGCTTTAAATATGAAAAGAGAAAGTATAAAAAATGCATTTATAAATTCTCAATTTGCATATATGGCGCAAACAATTGATAACTTAACTATTGAACAGTTAGAAGAGTTAGAAAGAATTTATAGTCCAGTAATTAATATGAGAGATACACAAGTTAATCATAGCGCACAAAATTTTACTAGATAGTGATGAGTTTTCATCATTTTCTTTTGCAATAATTTTTAAATTATGATAAACTATTTTTGGTGATTTAGAAATGGAAATAAAATTAGGAATTAGTAATAAACATGTTCATTTAACAGAAGATGTACATAATATGTTATTTGATGAAAAAATAACTGTAAAAAAAGAATTAAATCAATTAGGTGAGTTTGCCTCAGATCAAACTTTGACATTAATTGGTCCAAAAGGAAGTATTGAAAGAGTAAGAGTACTTGGTCCATTTAGAAAATATGATCAAGTAGAAATATCAAAAAAAGATGCCATAACTTTAGGATTTAAAGATGTACCTGTTAGACAAAGTGGAGAACTAGAAGATGCTTTAGAAATAACTTTAAAAACTGAAAAAGCTGAAGTAGTTGTAAAAGGTTTGATTATAGCAGGAAGACATGTTCACATTAATAATGCTGATTGTGATAAATATGGATTATATAATGGAGATAAAGTTAAATTAATAATAGGTGGAGAAAAAAGCGGAACAATAGATGCAGTTGTAAAAGCAGCTGATACTGGTTATTTTGAAGCTCATTTAGACACAGATGATGCATGTGCGTTTTTACTTGAAAATGATCAAGTAGTTGAATTAATAAAATGTTAAGAATAGGCAATGTAATTTTAAAAAACAATGTTGTAGTAGCACCAATGGCTGGTATATCAAATACTTCATATAGAAAAATATGTAAAGAAATGGGTGCTGGTCTACTAGTGGCAGAAATGGTTTCAGATAAAGCTATTATGTATGGTAGTGATAAAACATTTGATCTTTTAAAAATGGATGAAATGGAAAGACCGATTTCTCAACAAATATTTGGAAGTGATGTAGAGTCATTTGTTATTGCATGTAAAAAAATAGAAGAAATAATGAAACCTGACATAATTGATATTAATATGGGGTGTCCTGTACCTAAAGTAGCTCTTAAAGCACAAGCTGGTAGTGCACTTCTTAAAAATCCTTTAAAGGTTAAAGAAATAGTAGAAGCTGTAGTTAAAGCATCAACGGTACCAGTTACAGTTAAAATAAGAAGTGGTTGGGATGAAAATAGTATTAATGCACCAGTTATTGCTAAAATATGCGAAGAAGCAGGTGCTAGCGCTATTGCGGTGCACGCTAGAACTAGGAAACAAGGTTACTCTGGAAAAGCAGACTGGAATATAATAAAAGAAGTTGTAGAAGCTGTTAAAATACCTGTTATAGGTAATGGTGATGTAACTAGTTGCTATGAAGCAAAAAGAATGCTTGAAGAAACTGGTTGTGCTGCAGTTATGATAGGTAGAGGGGTTTTAGGTAATCCTTGGCTTATAAAAGAGTGTATTGAATATTTAGAAGATAACAAAGAACCATCTTTAGTAACTTTTGATGAAAAAATAGATATGATATTTAAACATATTAATTATATATATGAAGATAAAGTTGAAAGGTTAGCTACACTAGAACTAAGATCAATTATAATGTATTATTTAAAAGGTATGCCAGATACAAAGAATATTAAAAGTAAAATTGTTAAGGCGAATTCTAAAGAAGAATATATAACTATTATTAATGAATATAAAAAGAAAACCATTGTTTAGTTTTCTTTTTTTAGTGCCTTAGCTACTTTATCTATTGGTCCAGCGCCAACAGTTATTACTATATCATTTTCCTTAACATTTTCTTTTAAATAATTTACAATTTTATCAAACGAGTCAATATAGATTACATTATTATTATCTTTTTTAATTAAATTTACTAATTGATCTTCTGATACACCATATGTATTAATTTCTCTAGCAGCGTATATAGGAGCAATGATAATATTATCAAACTTTGATAATACTTTAGCAAAATCTTCTAGATGTTCAAAGGTTCTTGAATAAGTATGAGATTGAAATATAGCCCAGTTCTTATTATATTTAACGTTATTAAGTGAATTTATGGTTGTCTCTATCTCAGTAGGATGATGAGCATAATCATCATAAATAAGAGCGTCGTTATATTTGCCTATAAATTCAAATCTTCTCCCTACACCTTTATATTTTTCAATACCTTTTTTAATTGTATATTCATCATCTATGTATTTACTTGATAAAGCAAATACTGCAAGTGAGTTATAAACATTGTGAATTCCTGGTATATATAAATCTATATTTATTAAAAATTTTTCTTTATAATATATATCATAATTTGCACAACCGTTTTCCTTAAATTCTATATTTTTAGCAGTGAAATCAGATTTATTTTTAATACCATAAGTTACTACTTTTGTATTAGTATCTTTTAGTATATTTGAATTATCATCATCATTATTTACTATTAAATATCCATCTTGTGGTATTTTATTAGCATAAGTTTTAAATGATGTTTTGATATTATCTAATGTTTTAAAATAATCTAAATGATCACTATCAATATTTGTGATAATACTAGCTGTTGGAAAAAAATGATGATATGAATTAGCAAATTCACAAGATTCCATTATTAAATAATCTTTAGATCCTATTTTGATATTGCTATTTATTTCTGGTAATATTGCACCAACTTGAATAGTAGGATTTAAATTGGCTTCTAAAAATACTAAAGATAATAAACCTGTAGTAGTGCTCTTTCCATGAGTTCCAGATATGCAAAGACAATTTTTGTATTCTTTTGATAGCATTCCTAAAAATTCAGCTCTTTCGTAACATGGAATATTATTATCTATAGCATATTTTAATTCTTCATTTTCTTTATCAATTGCTGGAGTGTATATTACTATGTCTGGATTGAAATTTTTTATGTTATCTTTGTTATGTTCTATAAATACTGATATACCATTATTTTTTAAAATATTAATATATTCATTAACTTCATTATTACTCCCAGTTACAACAGCTCCCAGGTCCTTTACCATATGAGCAACGCCGCTCATGCTAACGCCACCAATACCAATTAAATATATTCTTTTGTTATTATACATAAAATAATCACCTCATAATTACATTATATGTTTTTTTTGCAATATAATCAAGTTATATTTTGTAATATAAAAAATACAAAAAAAACAAAAAATGTAAAATTGATGAAAATCGAACATTTAGAAAAAGTGTAAAATTGCAAAAAAAACATTTTGTAAAAAATAGCATTTTTCCTTTTAAATATGGGGATGTACACAATTTGTTACAAAGTATTTTTTCTTTAAAAATAGGAAAATGATTAAAATTGAATAACTGTAAATAAAGAAAAAAAGTGTTTTACTTTTTATTAAAAAAGGAGTAAAATAAATATTGTAAGGAAGGTAGTAAGAATGAAAACAGAAGAGGATGTAACAACTACTTTATTAGTAGTAAAAAGAAATGGTAGCAAGGTAGCGTTCAATGGTACTAAAGTTGCTTTAGCTATAAAAAAAGGATTCGATAGTATTTTAGTTGAAGATACTGATGAAGACGGAGATGGTTTAAAACCAAAGTATACTACTAAAGAAGTTCAAAAAACTTATCAAAAAGTAATTAAGTTTTTAAATGAAAATTATAAAGATAAAAGTAGTATTAAAATAGAAGATGTTCAAGACATTATAGAAAATATTTTAAAAGAAGAAAAATATGAAGACGTGTATAAAGCATTTTCTGAATATAGAGATAAAAGAAATAAATCAAGAGAAAGTTTCTTGCATGATAAGAAAGCTCACAAATTTTTAAAAAGTTTAGAAAATTTAGGTTTAAAAAGTTCTGCAGAAAATGATGCTAAAAGAGAAAATGCAAATGTAGATGGTGATACAGCGATGGGAACAATGCTTCAGTATGGAGCAACTGTTTCTAAAGAATTCGCTAAAGATTATCTTATGAAGAAAAAATATGCTGATGCTCATGATGAAGGAGATATTCATATACATGATATGGATTTTGAAGCAATGGGTACTACAACATGTAATCAAATTGATTTAGAAAAATTATTTAAAAATGGTTTTTCAACTGGTCATGGTTTTTTAAGAGAACCAAATGACATAATTAGTTACTCAGCACTTGCTGCAATTGCAGTACAAGCAAATCAAAATGATCAACACGGAGGACAATCTATTCCAGCATTTGATTATTATTTAGCGCCAGGGGTATTAAAAACATTTAAAAAATTTGTTAAAGAAATTTCAAAAGATTTCTTTGATTTAGAAGGCATAACTGAGTTTGTACCTTTAACAGGATTAGAAAAAGAAATATCAAAAATATCTACAATAGATGTAAAACTTGATTATTTTGAAAAATTTTACAAAGAAAATGAAGTGTTAAAAAGAATAATGGATATAACACTAAAAAAAGCAATGCAAAAAACAGAAAAGAAAACTTATCAAGCAATGGAAGCTTTTGTACATAATTTAAATACAATGCATTCTAGAGCAGGAGCACAGGTTCCATTTTCTTCAATAAATTTTGGTACAGATATATCATCAGAAGGTAGAATGGTAACTAGAAATTACATGCTTGCTTCTGAAGCAGGTCTAGGACAAGGTGAAACACCAATATTTCCAATTTCAATATTCAAAGTAAAAGAAGGTGTAAACTTTAATGAAGGAGATCCTAACTATGATTTATTTAAACTTAGTTTAAGAGTATCTGCTCAAAGATTATTTCCTAACTGGTCGTTTATTGATGCACCTTATAATTTAGCTTCATATAAAGAAGACAATTATAGAACTGAAGTAGGGTACATGGGGTGTAGAACAAGAGTTCTTGCAAATGTAGCAGATGAAAATAAAGTTGTAACACCAGGAAGAGGTAATTTATCGTTTACAACACTTAATTTACCTAGATTAGGTATTAAGCATGGTATAGTTACTGAAGAAAGAAAAAAAGCGGACATGGATGCTTTCTACGCAGAAATAGATGAAAAAATGGATATGATTAAAGATCAACTTTTAGAAAGATTAGATATACAATCAAATAAAAGAGTTTATAATTTCCCATTTCTAATGGGTCAAGGTATATGGCTTGATTCTGAAAAATTAAAACCGGGAGATAAAGTTAAAAAAGTACTTAAACATGGATCTTTATCAATAGGATTTATTGGACTTGCAGAATGCTTAAAAGCATTAGTTGGTGAACATCACGGTGAAAGTACAAAGACTGAAAAATTAGGATATGAAATAATATCATATATTAGAAAAAGATGTGATGAATATGCTGAAAAATATTCACTAAACTTTACTTGTTTAGCAACACCAGCTGAAGGTTTATCAGGTAGATTTGTAAATATAGATAGAGCAGTGTATGGAAAAATTAAAGGAGTAACTGATAAAGCTTATTACACGAATTCGTTCCATATTCCAGTTGGATATAAGATATCTTATGCAAATAAATTAAAAAAAGAAGGACCATATCATGAACTTACTAATGCAGGTCATATAAGTTATATAGAACTTGATGGAGATCCAATGGATAATTTAGAAGCATTTGAATCTGTTGTAAGATTAATGAGAAAATATAATATTGGTTATGGGGCAATTAACCATCCAGTTGATAGAGATCCAGTATGTGGATATGTTGGAGTTATCAAAGATGTTTGTCCAAGATGCGGGCGTAAAGCTGGCGAACCAGTTTCAGTAGATATAATAAAAAAATTAGAAGGGAAAGAATAAAAAATGGAAAAATTAAAAGAAAATGAAGTAGTTTCAAAAAAACAAGTAGGAGAAGGTGTTGATTTTGATAGAATCAGAAGAATAACTGGATACTTAGTAGGAACTGTTGATAGATTCAATAATGCAAAAAGATGTGAAGAACAAGATAGAATTAAACACGACTAAGAAGTATCTTACTTCTTTTTTATTGACAATATAAAATAATATGATTAATATATTGGTGAGGAGAAATTATGTGTAAAAACAAAAAAATATTCATACTAGGAGGCGCAAAGAGTGGTATATCTGCTGCTAAATTGCTAGGTAAAGACAACGAAGTTTTATTAACAGATAAAAATTCGATAAATAAAGAACTCTTAGGAAATTTAAATATAAATATAAAAATAACAGATAATCAGGAAGATTTATTAGATGAAAGTTTTGATTTTATTGTGAAAAATCCTGGTATAAGTTTAGATCATCCAGTCTGTATAAAAGCAGCGGTATTAAATATACCGGTTATAAATGAAATGGAAGTAGCTTATAATTTTATTCCAAAAGGAGTAACTATAATTGGTGTTACTGGTTCTAATGGAAAGACTACAACAACAACAATTGTTTATGAAATATTAAAGAAAATGAATCAAAAGGTTGTTTTAGGTGGTAATATTGGTATACCATTATGTGATATAGTTCTAGATTTAGAAAAGGATAGTATTCTTCTTTTAGAAATATCTGATCATCAATTACTAAATATGAGTAATTTTAAAACAAATATTAGCCTTATTACAAATCTATGTCCAACTCACTTAGATTTTCATGGAACTTATGAAAATTATAAAAAGTGTAAGAAAAAAATATTTAACAATCATTTAGAAAGGGATGTTGCGATAGTGGATAAAAATAGTTCTGATTCATTATTATTGTTAGATGGAATTAAAAGTGAAATAAAATATTTTAACGATAGTAAAAATTATGTGGGAAAAAATGGTATTTTTATAAACAATGAACTCATAATTGAATTAAGTGATATATTAGTAGTAGGAGAGCATAATTATCAAAATATCCTTAGTGCTTTGATGATTATAAATGAAATACAAATAGATAAATTTGCAGTTAAAGAATTTTTAAATCAGTTTAAAGGTGTAGAACATAGAATTGAATTTGTAGTAGAAAAAAATGATGTTAAATACTTTAATGATTCAAAATCAACAAATCCTACTAGTACAATAACAGCACTAAAAACTTTTGAACAGCCTGTACATCTGATACTTGGTGGTATGGAAAGACAACAAGATTTTAATGAAATAAATCCGTTTTTGACTAATGTTAAATGTATATATGCAATAGGAGAAACAACAGACAGAATATATGATTATGCCAAAAAAATAAAATATAATTGTATAAAATGTTATGATCTAACAAATGCACTAAAAACTTTAGAAAAAGAATTATCAAAAGGAGATATAGTTCTATTATCTCCCGGAAGTGCATCATGGGACCAATATGCAAAATTTGAAGATAGAGGAAATGAATTTAAAAAATTAACACAAAAAATATAATGAAGATTATATTTTTTTAATTTCTATATTGTGTAACTAAAATTTATAGTGTATAATGATGTTATGATAGAAATGGGGCTTGAATTATTATGAATGGAAACATACCAAATAATCAAAATGATATAAATAGTGGGTTAGGAAGTATTCCACTAGGTGCACTTGAAAATGCACAACAGCCAGTAATGCCAGAAAGTGCAAATATAAATGCAGTACCAGCTAGTCCAGTAATGC
>CAYJEI010000022.1:0-12896 GCA_964369155.1 uncultured Muribaculaceae bacterium
CCACACATTTTACTTATTTCTTCTAGTGCTTTCATTTCTGTTGATATTAAATAAATTAAATTACCACAATTTCCTTTAATAATTTCTGCTATATTTTCATTATATACATCAACTAGTTGTGCAAAATTTTGTATAATAAATGTAAATCTAATTTCTCTACTACGAGCTGCTGAAACCATTGAATCAACATCGTTTAATGGAGGCATATTTGCGAACTCATCTAATATAAAATTAGTTCTAAATGGTAGTTTACCGCCATTTTCATGTGCTACATCAACTAATGTTTCATAGCATTGTTTTATAAAAATAGTCATTAAACTATGATAAGTTTTCTTCTCGTCATGAATAACAAGAAATACAGCTGTTTTTTTTCTACCAATATCTCTCATATCAAAATCACTATATGAAAGCATTTCACTTAAACTTTCTTGTGTAGAAAATATTCTAATTTTTTGTCTGAATGTTGATAAAATACTTCCTTTAGTTTCATTTGGCGCACTTATAGTTGCTGATGCAAATATATATGGTTTTGAATGTTCTCCTTTTAAAGTAAAATATTCTTTTATGTATGTACTATTTGCGGCATATCTTTCTTCACCTATTGTGCTCATGAAATTTATACTATTTAAATTAACTTCTTTTTGCTCTGCATCTTCAAATAAACCTAAAGTTATTCCAGCAAAATAATCTGATGCTGTTTTTTCCCAAAAGGGATCACTTTTATTTGCTTGATCATATAAAATGTTAAGTGCAACGTCATTTAGTAACTCTGTTGCCTTATCTCTATTACCTTCTTTATGGTATAAGTATGGCAAAGAAAGTGGATTCCAAGAATTCCCTTTTTGAGGTTCTCTAAAATTTAGTAATACTATATTATACCCTTTAGCTTTTAAGCTTTCTGCAGTGTCTTTATATAGTTCTCCTTTTGGATCAGTAATAACCATACTTTCACCTTTTCTAGCTAAAAGATTCACCATTGGTTTTACTAAACATACGGTCTTTCCTGATCCAGTTGATCCTAACACTAAATTATGATATTCTCCATTATCTACATAAATACCTTTATCATTACTTATAAGAGGAACTCCAGCAGCTTTTACATCCACATCAGATGGTAATACTTTTTCAATACCTTTTTGCGTAATAATATCTTTTTCACTAGACCATTTCGAGTATCCGCCTTCATTTCCTTTATTTTCTACTTTTAGACCAATACCTTTTCCTTTTTCTTTATCAAAAATATAACTAGATACACTTGTAAAAATTAATATTATTGCTCCAAAAAAAACTGTAAGTGTTGCTGGTAAATATTCAGGGGTAAATGCTCTAAATGGCAAAAAACCGTAAAATTCTCCTGTATTAGCAAAAGAAGTAAGATTAAGTACTAACAGCGCACACAAATAAAGTAGTGCTAATCCATACCCTACAAACATCAAAAAATCCTTAGGTTCAACTTTAAATCTCATTTTTTCCTCCAATTAGTTTTATTATACTATATTTTTTTTTATTTAACTATTAATTTCATCAATTTTTTTTATACTGACAGTATAATTTAATATTGAATCTATTGTGAAAATATATTGATAGTTTTTATTGTCTTTTACAATCACTTCATTTTTTAAAGAATTAACTTCATACGTTTCCATTACACTAAACTCATCTATAATATAGTCACTAGGCTTTGAAATTATTATATCACTTATTTCTTCATTATATAAATATTTGTTTTTTAAATCGCTGTAATATAACATGGCTATATTTCTATCATGAATTGTACTTACTGTAATTCTATTATATTCGTTTGAATTAGTTGAACATACTTGATAAATATAATTTTCTTTATCTATTTCATTTGCCATGTAATCTTCTTCTGCTATCTTACTGACAGAAAATGTTTTTTCGAGATTATTTATCGATACTGATGTGTAAAAATAAACTTTTTCAGTGTAACCTACAGAGTTAATTATATCTTCCCTAACTGAATTTTTAACTAAGTAGACTTTATAATATTCATTTACATTTATAACTTTAATTCCTTCAATTGCATTTGTAAACATTAAATAATTTATATTATATGTTTCTTTAATATTAGTAAGATTTATATTTTCTTCTTCAAGATAACAATTATTAGTTGAATTTATTAATTTATTCATATCATTACTTTGATAATATCCAAAATATATATTCATTGCATTATTAACCATTAAATATTCATCATAATCATATAGGTTGTTTATTTCTAATAAATCGTCATCTTTATTATCGTTATTGTTTGGATCTGTTATGTTGTTATTATTATTTAAATCATTTTCAGAATCTCCTCCGAATAAAATGACTGAAATTATTATTATCGCTAACATTATCGCTATTATTACTATTATAATTTTTTTTTGATTCATTTTATCCTCCGAAAATACTTTCTCTTAATTCAACTTTTTTTCTAGCTTGCCATGCTGTATAGTTGTTTAAATCACATGTTGTGGTAAGCTCGCAGTTCGAACCTCCCTTTACACTTTGACATGTATTATGAGATCCACATAATGATTCCACATAGGCTTCGGTATATATGTGCGGCATAAAACCGGATGAAAGAAAATTATTTATATAGTAGCAGCCTCCATCACCAGGTGTACTATATTCAGTTCCTGCCATATACTTTCCTAGATTACTATACAGTGATTGTACTCCCACTAATGTATCTGGCATTCCATGACCTGATGGGTTACACCCTGCTTCTTTTCTTTCGTTATACCTTTCGACAATTGTTTTATATTCCCATGTTTCCGGATCTGTATAATCATTTATTATTTCTGCTTGATCCAAAATTCCTTCGATTACGTTATTATAAGTTGTTCCATCTGGGCATGTTTCGTCATTACCTATATCGTGACCGTAAAAATTGTATTTTCCACATCCATAAAAAGTTTCACCATCTTCAGTAATTGCAACTATTATAGGATATTCAGGATTCATACCATTTTTGATTGACACTTCATATATTTCGTCACTGTTTGCAAGAAAATATTTTTCAAACCTTTCCCCTGCTACTCCACTTCTTGTTGCTGCATATTCTTCTAATTTAACTTTATATTCACTTTTAGTTAAACTTGTTTGAGTTAAACTAAATCCTGAACCAGATCCACCAGCAACTGTTTTAGGTCTATAATCTTCTAGTGATAATATATTTAGATTTGGATCTAACGGATTTACTGTTGATGATGATGAATTAGAGCCTTCTCTTACCTCAAAATGTAAATGCACACCTGTAGAATAACCAGTTTGTCCCATTTTACCTATTACTTCTCCTTGGTTAACTTGCTGTCCTACTTCTACTGTTACACTATCAGGAGCTAAATGTGCATATAATGAATATATATTATCTCCATGATCAATAACTACATAATTTCCATAGCTATAATCTCTAACTCCTTCAGTTGATGCATCTAAATCTCCTTTTGCCGTTATTATTGTACCACTTCTAACAGCTATAATATTATGATAATTATTTGGAGTACCTGCTATGTCAATTCCAGTGTGATTTGGTCTTGATGTGGTTCTAAATTCACTTGAAACGTACGTGGTACTAGGATCACCAGCAGCATACAATCTACCATCGACTGTAACTGTTTCTACACTTCCTATTGGCCACCAGTACATGTTATTACTATAGTCTGAGCTATCACCATAAGCAACATTAGATCCGCTTAAATTCCCATTGTCATCTTCATCTACTATGATTACAAAAAGAACTATCATTAACATAAATAAAACTATTATAACCCCAACAATTGCTAAAACAATAATTGGGTTTTTTGTAATAAAACTCATTATTACTTGTTTTACTTTTTGTTGAGCTAAAAGTTTTGCTGCTTGCGTGGGATTATTCACTGCATAAGCTGCTGCTTTTGCATTATTAATTTTATTAGAAACTAAATTTTTTGCTGCTTGTGCTTGATTATTTATATCTTTTGCTTTATCCAGTTTATTTTTTTTAACCATATCAGATCCATCTGCTTTATGAACATTAGGGTCTGCATCGGCTTTTTTCTTATAATTTTGTTTTCTTTCATTTACCATTTTATTATAGTCATTAGCCAAGTCATTATTTTTATCTTTGTAAAAATTTCTGTTTCCATCCATATCTCTAAATTGTCTTTCACCAAATCTATTAGGTTGTCTTTGATATACTGGATTTTCCTCTATGTCATCAGATAATTCTTGTTCCAAAGATTCTTCAGAATCTAGCTTTTCTTCAGAAGTATCCTCATCATCTAAAACTTCAGGTATTTCTTCTAAATATTCTTCTTCATCCACTAGATTCACCACCTCTTCTATAAGAATTATATCACAAAAAAAAAGGTATTTAAACCTTTTTTATAATCCTCCACCAGAACCGAAAGATTCTAATTCTTCTGGAGTTACAACTACGTTAATTTGCATTCTTCTAGCCCCACAAACAAATAATGCTTGTCCTTGATTATAATATTTAACACTTTCTTTTTCTGAATCATTTATATCAATTAGTTTAGATAAATCTTCAACTGCTTGTTTCTTTAAATTCATTACTAAGTAATATGCAGCATTATCAAATATTGCTTTACCATGCATTATCATTGCTGGATCTGCAAAGTCTGTTGGTTGCTGAGTAATAATCATTGTACCAGTGTTATATTTTCTACTACGACGTTGTATCTGGGCTAAAAATTCAGCACCTAACTCATTTTTACTACTTAATAATGTATGAGCTTCATCAACCATCATAACAGTATTTATACTTTTATCAAGACATAAACCCCATGCATATTTAAGAATGTTAAAGAATAAAGCATTTTTAATATTTTCATCACTATTCATAAGTTCTCTTGTATTAAATACAATAAAATCACTTTCAATTTGAAGTGTAGTATGTCCTGTAAAATAATATCTTAATTCTTTTATTAAAGGTCTAACTTTAAGTTCTAATCTTTCCATCGCATCTCTTTCATGAGTTGCATCTGTCATAGATAATAATCTTCCTTTAATAGTTGCATATACGTCATCAAATGTTGGAAAATCTTTGCTTGTAAGTAATGTATAGTTTGTTTCATAATCTATTTTAAATCTCTTATATGTATCTTGTATTACTTCACTAAATAATGTTAAAACATCCTCTTCTATCGAAGGCGAATAATATTTCATAAACGCTTTTAGCTGCTGAATAGTTCTAGTTAAAACAGTATATCCTAAACCTTGTGATATTTCTTCTTCATCTGCATCAACTACTATTTCAAGTGGATTTATTAATCCAAATTCTCCACCTTTTCCTAAATCTATGAAATCTCCACCTAAAGAATATGCCATTTCACCTAGCTCCCCTTCAGGATCTATTGCAACGATTTTATAACCATTTCTTATATGTGTTCTTAAAAGTAATTTTGCAGCCGTCGATTTACCAGAACCAGATGTTCCTAGTAAAATTACATTTGCATTATTACGATTATTTTCATTTTTTTCTTGATATAAAAATTGATTAAACAGCACGACTCCACCAGAGTAATCAACACCAAGAAGTGTCGCATTACCAGGATCTTTTATACTATCAAAAACAAATGGATACATTGCGGCACATGTTGATGATGGAATAGGAGTTCCTATTCTTTGTTCTATATCTTGTGCTGGAAATATAGGTAACATTGATTTTAATACTTTTTCTTGTTCAAACATAAGAGCTACGCCACGCATTCCCATGCCTTCTAAGTAACTTCTTAAATTCATTTTTCTAAGTTCTAGTTCTTCTTTATTGTCTCCAGTTATCATAATATGAAGCTGAAAATCAAATATTCTTGCTTGTGTTGCAGCTAACATAGATATAAATGTTTCTAACGATTCATAATCTTGGCGTATTCTTTCTTGAACAGTTCTATCTTTTTCTCCTTGAAATCTAATTTTCAAATCTGACACTTCTTTATTAAGCATCTTTCTTAATTGTTCAAAATGAATAGGTATATGCTTCACTGCAAGTTTTACACCTGGAAGATTTATAAGTTCACTTAAGTATCCTGCATATATTTTTTTAGGAAAACTTACAATAGTCATAATTGTTGAATATTTACCACCAAAGTTAAATTCTGTAGGTTTAAACTCGATTCCTTTTGGCGCTACTTCACTTTTTAATCTAGGCATATTTACATCACCGTCCCTACTGTTGTTTTATCCCCGTCATTTAGAAAATTATCTAAAATCATACGTAAGTCATCGTTACTCGTCTGCATAGATTGCATACCTGCATTTGCTAACCCGCTTATTAAATTATGTAATTTCTTTTGTACTAATTCTAATCTTGTTTCTTTAAATAATAAATAATACTCTGTATCAACTACATTATACTCACTACTCATAAATAAGTTAGCTTTAGTTATATCATCCATGATAATTTTTCTAATTGTTTGGTCTGGTGTATTTTTGTAAAGTATTTGTAATCTTGACAAATATACGCTTATATCAACTGGTCTATCTGCTATAAGTAACCAAAATTCATGGTCAATTGAATTGTAAAAATTTTGTAAACGATTTATAATTGCATTTTGAGTTCCTTGATCAAGCATGAATATATTTCTAGGATGAACTTTGACTCCTGTAATTATTTCTCCTTTATCAGTTTGAATCATTCCGTTTATAATTTGCTTTACAGGTACCCAATCTTCAGAGAAAATCGAATTAGTACTTGCATTATTACTATTAAGCATATTATTCATCTTTTGTACACCAGCCTTTCCAATAGTATCTTCTTCTATTTTTGTAAAAATTTATTATATTTGTTAATAATTGAAGTATATTATGATAATGAACTACTGGAAGAACTAAAAATCCAGTTACTAAGGCTGGAAGTAATATAATTATTACTCCTGCAAGCCCTGGATCATTAATTATTAACAATAGTAGCATAGTTGTTGCACATCCAGACCCAAACAATATTAAATCAAGTGTAGTAAAAAATCCAAGAATTAACTGAGATTTTTTACTATTTGCTGGTATCATATATTCATTCACTTTTTATTCCTCCTATTTATTTTTGAGCTTTATCATTTCTTTGTCTTTTTTTGTCTTGTATTTTGACTTTTTCAAGTTCACTAGTTTTGTTATCGTCTCTCATGCCATTAATGATTTTATCCATATCATCCCAAGTTTCTGGTTTTTTAAAATCTTTTCCAAGCACTTCTTCAAAATGAGCAGTTTTAGAATTGTATTTATCTTGCATTTTAGTAAGTGCATCTTTCATATCACGAATTGCACCTCTTTCTGGGCCGGATAATTTATCAAATTCTTTACCTAAATATTCTTTTACGGCGTCTAGTCCTTGAACACCTGCTTCTTTGATATCGTCATCTAATTGCTTTGCAATTAGTCTTCTTTGCTCTGTTAGTGTTTCAGTGTATTTATTAAATTGTTGTTGATTTTCAATATTTTTTCCATCCCAAGTTTTCATTCCTTCTTTAAATCCTGTTTTTGATAATGATTCTATTAAATTATCATAGTTTTGCACTGAACCATAAATGTCATTATGTTTGAATCCAGCTGCCTTCCATTTTCCATGAAAACCTTCAGCTTTTTTTATAAGTGCTTCTTTCTCAGTATCTGAAATATCAGTTCTAGCGTTAATAGCTGCTATTTTTCCCTTTTGATCATCTGATAATTCTGCTGCTCTTCCTGCTAATTTTTCTGCTAGATAACTACTGTTTGTCACTGCTATAGATTTTGCTATTTTACCTGAACTACTTATTACTATTTCTGAGACATCCATTATTTCTTGATTAGCTTTTATACGAGAATCTAGAGCTTCTACAGAGCCACCTATACCAGCCCATTCGCCTGCAATTCCGCCATAATCTCCAAGTCTTCCTGAAATATGTCCACTAATTCCATTTAATCCTCGTGATTTATATGTTGCTTTTCTATTTGCTCTTATAGATTTTGCATCTAATGCATCTTTTGTTCCTTTATTAGAAGAACTTACTACATCTCCATAGCTTTTAGCAGATCTAGCAGCATATCCACCTCTAAGTAAACCGGAACTTGCTCCTGCAAATGTACTTCCTAAAATACCAGCACCTCTTTTTAATCTATCTTTAGTACTTAAATCATTCCAATCTTTTTTCAAATTTTTAATTCCTGATACTGCATTTTTAGTACCCACAGTTGCCATAGATCCTACAGCAGAAGCTGCAGTAAACGCTCCTCCTTCTGCTAATTTTTCTTTTATTCCAAGTTTTAAACCTGCACCTTTTATTCCTGTTACTTCTCCGAAAAATTTTGGTAACTGTCTAGCAAAAGCTACAATTCCCATCAAAATTATTGCTTTTCCAATTGGCGGTAAACCATCAAGAGCGTCTAAATTTAAAAAATTAACGCAATATGCCACTAGGGATATACAAGCAATTCTTACAAAAACTTCTGCAAATGTTGTTAAAGTTATTTTTACCCAGTTAGATATTAAATCTTTATTTTTAGGAAGAATACTTAAAAACATTGGAACTGGAGCTATTAATTGCAAGAAAACTAGTTTTACTGCTCTTATTCCTAAATCTAAACAAAAACTAAATATCATATATAATAAAAATAATCCTGCCAAACCAGATAAAAATGGTATGTACTGAACTTCTCCTGTTGCTATATTATCTGCAAATCCGACTATATATTCAAAATTACCCGTATTATTAATTTCAGTCATAGTACTATTCCATGTATATAAATCCGGTCCAAAACTATGAACCGCAGTTTCTACACCAGCCCCAAGAAGTCCTAAAGTAATACATCCTGTTGCAGAATAAGCTAAAATAGTTTTAGCAGTTAGTATTGCTGCTGGTAATCCTACTCCAGTAGAAGCTCCACCAACTGTAACTGCTAGCGCACTAGCAGTTCCACCTATTATTCCTACTACGCATGATGCCGTTGCAGTTGTATCAAGTATATTGTTAAGAAAATATTTATCTGGATCTTTGACTACAATTGATTCTGTATCGATACCTGGAGTTGGATATAAAAATCCTGATAAAAGCATCATAGCCATTTCATTACCTATTATCTCTTGTGTTTCTACACTAACATCACGATTTTCTACTTCTTTAATTAATGAATATTCTTCTCCATATGTTGCTTTACACTCTTGTTCAGCTGAAGTTACTGTGTATTCATTAGAATAATAAATTGGACAATCATTATAATCATTTTCTTCACAAACATCACATACATAATAACTAACTGTTGACTCTGTTCCATCTTCATTTTCTTTAATTTCTTCTACTTCTAGGTAAACTTGATGTTCTGTATAAGTTTCATCACCCATGAAAAAATTTGTGATTACATTACCACTTAAAATTGCAGATTGAAAATTATATATAAAATTAAATAGAAGAGGTACTAGTGTAACACCTACTAGTGCAATGACTATTCTTTTCATCATTCCAGGTCCATCACTTTTATTTGAATCGTCTGGGTTTATTATTGCTTGTAATAAAGTGTATGTTACTAAAAATAATGCAATTACTCCGATTATTAGATATATTCTATTTGTTAAATCTGTAACATTTTCATCTGTAAAATATCTAACATTAGCAAGCTGCAAATATAATCCATACAACATTGATATACCTTTATATATTACTGAGTCTATTGTTAATAATATAGATACAAATGAAGATTCTATAAAATTTCCAAATGCATTAAATCCATTCATAAGCGTTACTCCTTTCTAATAATTAAAATTTGTTATATGTTGTTCACACGACTCATTATATGGGTCTAGTAAGCAATCAGTACATGTCTGATATTCTTGATTAAGCTCACTTACTGTTGGAACACTATTTAAAATTACATTAACAATTGTAGGTGCTAAAAATATTACTATACCTATTATAAATCTTTGCAACAATTTTTTCGATGCATCTGGTATAGCTTTATCATCACCTGACATTACAGCTTTAAAATAATCTACTGCTCCTAATAATATTATTATAATTGGTACTAATATTTTAATTATAAATATTACAATACCAACCATTCTTACTGAACCTAGAGCAGAACTATTACATAAACCTGCATTTACAGTTTCTAATTCATCTGCAAAAATATTTGTCGGAAACAAACATATTAAAGTTGTTAGTAAAATTAAAAATTTATTATTTTTCATGACATACCACCACTTACTAGATTATATCATATTTGAAATTATAAAACTAGATTATATTTACACATTTTTTATTTTTTATTAAGTTATACCTTTAAATTTTTTTGAAGGTATGATATAGTTTATAAGGAGAGTATAATATGGCTAAGAAATTTTTTAATGAGAAGGTTTATAATCCTAAAAAAAGAATTATATCAATGGTTATAATTGGTATATGCATTATTGGAATAATTATTTGTTTTTTTGTTGCTAGATCATTTAGCAATAAAGTTCCAGCAGATGCTGTAGTAATAGTAAGAGACTCTGTTAGTATTGAGGTCAATTCAGAATTGCCAGATAATGACTTTTACTTTACTGAACTTAGTGGTATAAAAGATGAAAATATAGTTGTTAACACTGATAATGTTGATATAAGCACCATAGGAGCATATGATGTTTTAGTTAAAATTCATGATGAGGAATATAAAGTTGTATTTAAGGTAATTGATGTTACTAAGCCAGAGTTAATCCTTAATTCTGTTTCAATTAGTGAAGGTGAAACATATGACGCTATGGATTTTATAGCCAGTTGTGGTGACAATAGTGGAGAGCAATGTATCATAAATTTTTTACAAAATAGTGTTGACCAAGAAGGAAACATTATAGACTATGGCAGTTATAGTAGTATCGGAACTTATGAAATTAAAATTTCATCAAAAGATTCTTCTAATAATGAAACAATAGAAATTACTCAACTTATAATTGGAACTAAAGACTTAGATGTTAATGATCCTTCTGAAAATCCAACTACACCTGTTACTTGTAATTATGGAAACTTGGAATATGATTCTAGCAACGTTTTAGCTTACATTGTAGGAGTTGATAATTGTGCTCTAGATTTAAATTTATATCAAAACAATGAAATTAGAGATCCTGTTTTAACTATTGCTGATTCAGAAACTGAAAAATTAAAATTAGAACTTAACGACATTGCAAATTTATCTACAAATATAACTGTTAATCGTAGTATCAATGCTGTATTAAATAACACTGGAAATGGTTTAGTTGGATATGTTCTACTTATTGAAGCTGTAGATTCAAATGGTAGTATACTAGCAAAATTTTATGTTGACTTAGACGGAAATAGAATTTATCTTGAAAATCCTTATAATTTAGAATGAAAAAATGACTGATTTAAATTTCAGTCATTTTTTTATTTTTTAATAATTTATATATTATTATAATTATTCCTATTGAGCAAAACAATATACAACCACCTATAATTATTAGAGCACTTGAACTATCACTATCTGTAATAGTATTATGATCATTATCTTCGCTTTCTAGTGTTTCATTAATTTCATCATTATCAGCAGAGTTACTTTCATTTATATAAAGTGGATCAGTATAATATATTATATTTTCATTTATACAAGCTTCATGTAATGTTTCTTTTTCATAATTTCCATTTAACAGATATGAATTAACGATGTCGTAACTAGAATCATCTTCATATGCCTCTATTGCTGCTTTTATGACCGAAGTTCCAGTAAAACCTATTGTGCTATAATTATTTGCAACTACTACAAATGGTACGCCTGATCTTGGCATGTCTAAATCATCAATCAAATTATTATACAATAACAAATTATTTTCATTATCTGATACTTCAAAAATAATTATATTAATATATTCATCATATTTTCCTTCTAAGCTATTTAAATAATTTACTGCATTTTCACAATGAATACATCCATTGCTCCTAAATAAGTATAAGTTAACCTTCTCTCTTCCAGTTACAACTGGTAAATCCTCTGCATTTATAGAATTAGTGACTATAAAAAATAAAAAAAATAGAATAAGTATCTTTTTCATCTTCTATCCTACTTTTTTCTATTAGGTAAAATAATTAGTAGTGTTATTCCACCAATTACTATTAAGAAGATACTTACAACTATTAATGTATCGCTATCACTAGAATCCCAATATTTTATATTTTCATCTTGAGATGCTTCTTCTAAATTTGTTAGCTCATAATCTTCTTTATTTTCATTAATTAAATTTCCTAAATAATCCACATAATTTTCATCATCTTTTGCTGCTAAGGCTGTTTCTATAACTTCATCAGAAAAACCAGATTCTCCGTATGTATCGCCTATTACAAAAAAAGGAATTGAATTGTCTCCATCAAATTTTTCTATAACAGTTGCTAATAAAGTACCATTATTTTCATTTTCTCCCCAAACATCAATTGTTACTAAATCGAAATCTTCATCATATTTGCCTTCATAACTGTTAAATTCAATAAGTGCTTGCTTGCATGCTCCACAACCAGTTCCTCTAAACATGTAGACTGTTATTTTTTCATCAGACTCTGCGTTTACAGAACTTACCGCTATAAAAAGCATACATATTAATACTATTATTTTTTTCATTTTTACTCCTTCTTAATTGACAAAATGTTTATAAATTTTAATTATTTTTGTCATTATTTCTTTTTCTTCCATTTCTATTTCATTTGTAGCTAATAAAGTTGCAAGTCCATTTGAAAATAACCACATGTTCATAAATAATTCTTTCGCTGAATCAAATGAAAGTCCTTGTTTATTAACTAAGTTTATTATTGTAGATTGATTCCACTTTTCGTCTAATACGTCATTTATATTTAACCATTGTAAATTATTTGATAAAAATAAACTAATAAATAAATTTTTGTATTTTCCTGCAAATTCTACATAAGCAATACATAGTGTTA
>CAYJEI010000023.1:0-12740 GCA_964369155.1 uncultured Muribaculaceae bacterium
GATTCAACTGGTTGATTCATCATGCTTGGAATCTCATTTTGATTCACTGGTGGTGTTTGCATTGATTCAACTGGTTGATTCATCATGCTTGGAATCTCATTTTGGTTATCTAATTCATTTTCATTCATATTAACTCCTATTTTGTATAACTATAACATATAATTATTGTATTATCAATTATTCTTTTTTACATTTTTTTAATTTATTTACATAAAATAATAATGGTGATTAGCTTGAATACAAAAAAATATTTATATGTAGGAATTCCTATTTTATTTTTTATAGGTGCTTTAAATCATTTTTTATATGAAATTTCCGGAGAAAGTTTTATTGTTAGTTTGGTAAGTCCAACTAATGAGAGTATTTGGGAACATATAAAACTTGCTTTTATTCCTATGATTTTATATTGGTTTTTTTATGTAAAAATTGATAAAAATATAAATAAAGATAACTGGTTTTTTGCACTTCTTATTTGTCTTTTAATCTATATCATTTCAATACCAATGATTTATTATTTTTATACTGGAGCATTTGGTGTTGAATATCTTATTGTAGATATATTAATACTGCTAATAAGTATTACTATAAGTCATTTAATTGGCTATCATATATTCGTACATAAAAAAAATAGAGTAAACTATATTCACTCTATTACTTTTATTATTTTACTTGTCATTATGTTTGCAATATTTACTATATATCCTCCTGATTTACCAATATTTATTCCAAACTAATTTTAATCTCTATCTGCTAGCAGTAATAATCTAACAATTTGGAGTGCACTAGCAAGTACACCTGCTACATAAGTCATTGCTGCTGCTCCTAGCATTTTACTAATTCCGTCATTATCTTTTGCTGTGCTTATTCCAAGTTTAGCTAGTTCCTCTTTCGCTCTATTACTGGCATCAAATTCTACAGGTAATGTAATAATTTGAAATATAAGTCCTAAAGCTGTTAAACCAATTCCTAAATATATTAAATCAAGTGCTCCAGCTATAAATCCTATAAAAATAATAATATAAGACAACTGTGTTGCGATATTTACTACCGGAAATATTAGTGATCTAATTTTCATATAAAAGTAACCGCTTTTATCTTGAATAGCATGACCAACTTCATGAGCTGCAACTGCCATAGATGCTACACTTTCTCCATGAAATATATCATGAGATAATCTTACCACTTTTCTTTTAGGGTCATAATGATCTGATAACGTACCTTTTGTTTCAACAACATATACATTTTCAAGACCATTTGCTTTTAATATTTTTTCTGCTACTTCTTGGCCAGTTATACTTTTATCATTTTTTAGTTTAGAATACTTTCCATAACTACTTGTTACTTTGAATTGCGCTATAAGCGGTAAAGCTAATATAAGTAATATTAAAACTAAATCTTGCACTAAATTTTCACCTCGTAACTAGTACCTTCTTTTGAATCTTTTAAGATAATATTTTGTTTAAACAATTCTTCTCTTATTTCATCAGCTAAAGCATAGTTTTTATCTTTCTTTGCATTATTTCTTTTTTCTATCATTTCTTCAATGTAATTGGTATCTATATTTATAGTTTCTTTAATAGTTAAATCTAGTGACAATACTTTATCCCAAGAATTAATCAAAGATAATTTTGTTTTATCATTTACATCGTATTTTAGTATGTCATATATAAGCGTTATTATACTTGCAGTATTTAAATCATCTTTTAAATATTCTTTAAATTTTTCTTCAAATTCGTTATATACAATGTTATCAATTGTTCCTTCATCATTTAAATTTAAAATTTTTGATTTTAATTTATTATAAGAATTTTGAGCACCATCCAAAGAATTATATGAAAAAACCAGTTGATTACGATAATGACTCATCAAACACATAAATCTATATGCAAGTGGTTTATATCCATTTTCTTCTAAAGTAGATATTGTTAAAATACCGCCTTTACTTTTGCTCATTTTTCCAGTTTCATCATTAAGGTGTTCTCCGTGTACCCAGTATTTACACCAAGCATGACCAGTATAAGCCTCACTTTGAGCTATTTCATTAGTATGGTGAGGAAATATATTATCTACACCACCACAATGAATATCTAAATATTCTCCTAAATGTTTCATTGATATAGCAGAACATTCTATATGCCATCCTGGATAACCAACACCAAAAGGACTATCCCATTTTAAATCTTGATCATCAAACTTAGATTTAGTAAACCATAAAACAAAATCAGTTTTATTTTTTTTGTTGTCATCCTCATCAACACTATCTCTAACTCCGCTTATAATGTCATCAGCATTATGATTTGTAAGTGTGTAATAATTATCTAATTTAGATGTATCAAAATATATGTTTCCACCAGCTTCATATGCAAATCCATCTTTAATAAGTTTTTCAATCATTTTTATGTATTCTGAAATATTTTCTGTTGCCGGACTTACAATATCTGGAATTTTAATATTTAATTTTTCAGTATCTTTAAAAAATTCATTTGTGTAAAATTTAGCTATTTCTAGTACACTCTTAGCTTCTTTTTTTGCGCTTTCAACCATCTTGTCTGCTCCTGTATCAGAGTCACTAGACAAATGCCCTACATCTGTTATATTCATTACTCTTTTTACTTCATAATCTAAATATAATAAAGATTTTTCTAAAACATCTTCCATAATATATGTTCTTAAATTACCTATATGTGCATAATGATAAACCGTTGGTCCACATGTATACATTTTCACCTTATTTTCTTCCCATGGAATAAAATCTTCTATTTTTTTTGTTAAAGTATTATATAATTTCATAATGCCTCCTTCAATATAATTATAGCATATTATATGTGAAATTTGTATGAAACTTGTTTGTTTAAATTAAAAAAGCTAGCATTTACTAGCATTTTAATCATAAACTTCATCTGGTATATCAATATTATTTTCAACATTGAAATTTGAAAATGTACTGGTAATTTCTAGTTTACTAAAGTTTGTTTCCATATCTTCAGGAATAATATATTTTGCAGTGTACTTTACTATATATCCATTTTCAACTATCATATCTATATCAATTAATCCCTCAATATTTTCTTCTGTTCCTAAAATATTTTTACTATACTCACCTGCATCTAATAAGTAACTATAAGTATATCTACCATAATCCTCTTTTGCTGTAAAACTCACATTATTATTTATAACATCATAAATTTTTTCAAAATCAAATTTAAATGTTTCTAAAGATCTTGTCCATGTATCTTTACCTAAGTTTGTATATGAAACATCTTCAAAATTTTCACTTGTATAATAGATTTCTGCATTAGATACTTTTCCATTTAAAGTTGTCTTTAATTTTGCATACGTTATATTATCAATCAAATTCGCTTCAATTGTAGTTGCTGTTATCATAGTGTTTTTTTGTTCTTCTAACGTGTATTCAAGCGTACTACTTACTGTTGATTTTAAATATTTTAAACCTTGCATTTTTATTATTGAATCATCTAATATTTTTTTATATTCATCATCGCTTAATTCTTGCTTGTCATTTTCATCAGTTGTCTCATCGCCGGAATTATCTTCAACATTATTTTCATTTAATGAGTTAGTATTATTTGTCTCTGGATGGAAAAAATAATATGAAGTATAACCAATTATTACCCCAATAAATATTGCTAATATTATAATTATTATTACCTTTATATTCTTATTCATAACTTTACCCTTTTATTTATTTTTAATTATTTTACTAATTACTACCGCCCCGTCAGATGCCGCAGTAACAAGTTGATATACATCTTTTTTTAGTATGTCTCCTACTGCATAGACATGTTTAATGTTTGTTTCATAATTTTCATTAACTTCAATATATCCTAATTTATTTGTAATTCCCAAATCTTTTACTAGGTCATTATTTGGTATCCAACCTGCATAGATAAATATTCCTGTTACTGGTAATTTTTTACCACTTTTTAAAATTACTCCTGCAACTTTATCTTCTTTTTCTAAAATTTCTTTAATTTCTTCTTCAAAGTATATATCAATATTTTTAGTTTCAAATACTTCTTTGGCAATACCTTCACTTCCAGAAAATTTATCTCTTCTAACTACCATATATACTTTTCTAGCAATATTTGATAAATACAATGATTCTTGCATAGCAGAATTTCCGCCTCCAACTACTACTACATCTTTACCTTTATAAAACATACCATCACAAAGAGCGCAAGTTCCAAGACCATGACCAAATAATTTATCTTCATTAGATAATCCTAGAAATCTTGGTTTTCTTCCTGTTGCTATAATTATATTTTTTGCTTCGTATTCAGCTTTTTCAGTAAACACTTTTTTTATTCTACCGTTTAAATCTATATTTATTATTTTTTCATTTTTATAAGGAACTTCTTCTTCATTAATTTGGGTAAATAAATCCATTGCAAAGTCTGGTCCCGATATACTTTTTTTACCTGCATAATTTTTTATTTTATCTATATTGTTTAAAAGACCTCCTGGCATCTTAGCTTCAAACATTAAAACATTTAAATTAGCTTGTTTAGCATATAATCCTGCAGTTGTTCCAGCTATTCCCATTCCTATTATTATTATGTCGTACATTTTTTCTCCTTTTTTATTTTCTGATTTGAAATTTAACATCATTATATATTATAATTTTTAGTACTTTACAGATATATTTTATTAATATGTTCTAAAATTTAACTATATTTTCTTCTGAATTATACAAGCCTTCAAATTTAGTTTTTCTATTTATAACTAACGTTATAATAATACCCATTATGATCATAGCTATTGAAACTATTTGAGCAATTTTAAATGCTCCAAACATTAACGAATCTGTTCTAAGCGATTCTATAAAGAATCTTCCTACTCCATACCATATTAAATATAAAGCTGTTAATTGACCAGTTTTTATATACTTAAATTTTCTTGCCAATATTAATATTATAAAACCAATTATACACCAAAGTGATTCATAAAAAAATGTAGGATGATAATAATTACCATTTATATACATTCCTTCTATTATAAATTCTGGAATATTATAGTTTTGTAAATTTTCAAGTGATGTCACAGATCCATAAGCTTCTTTATTAAAAAAATTTCCCCATCTACCTATTGCTTGACCAATTATAAGTGCTGGTACAGTAATATCTAATATTTTTATAATATTTACTTTGTATTTTTTACAATATATAAAAGCTGTAATAAGACCTGCTATTATTCCACCATGAATGGCAAGTCCACCTTCCCATATCTTAAATATATTTAAGATATTATTTTCGTATAAATGAATATTAAATAATACAAAATATATTCTAGCCCCTAAAAAACCGAATATTATACACCAAAATGATAGATTAAAAAGAAAGTCTTTATCATATTTAAATTTAGAACCCTCTTTTATTATTAATAGTATTCCTACTGTAATAGCAACTAATAATAAAATCGAATACCACATTATTTCAATATTACCAATTTTTATAAAACTTGCATCCACAAAACATTCTCCTTAACTATATTTATTATAACTAAATTCTGTATATTTTTCAACAATTATAAATATTATTAGTGAGGTATATTATGACAATAGGAATAACTTTAAGATATAAAAATGATGATTTTTGTCTTTCAAAACATTTTATTAACATATTTAATAAATTAGGTGTTACCTTAATTCCTTTATATTATGGTCAAAAAAATGAAGATTTGCTTGATATTTGTGATGGAATTATATTAACGGGAAGTTACATACATGTTAATCCAAGTCTTTATAATCAAAAAGAAGATATTAAATATAACTTTGATTATGACAAAGAAGATCATTTTGATTATTTTTTAATAAATTATTTTCATTCAAACAATAAATTTATTATTGGTATTTGTAGAGGTATCCAGATACTTAATGTTTACTTTGGAGGTACACTGAAACAAAAAATTTCAAATCATGAGAAAGTTAAGCATTATGTTAAAATTTATAATAATTCTTTTTTAAAATCCATTTATAATAAAGATTATATTATTGTAAATTCTACACATACTCAAAGTATAGATAAACTAGCTGATAATTTTAGTATTTGTGCTATTTCAAGTGATAATACAATCGAGGCCATTAGTTATAAGAATATTTATGCTATTCAGTGGCATCCTGAATATTTATATGATAATGATTTTTTTCAATATATAATAAAAAAAGAAACTATTTAATCATGTTTCTTTTTCCTTTTTATAATACTTTTTTTAAAAATTCACCAGTGTATGAATTTTCAAGCTTCGCAATTGCTTCGGGTGTTCCTGTCCCAACAATTGTTCCGCCTTTATTTCCGCCTTCTGGACCTAAGTCAATTAAATGATCGGCTTGTTTTATTACATCTAGATTATGTTCTATAATTAATACTGTATCCCCATTATCTACTATTCTATTTAAAATAACTAATAATTTTTTTACATCAGCTTGATGAAGACCAGTAGTTGGTTCATCTAATATAAATATAGATTTACCTGTAGGTTTTTTCTGAAGTTCTTTTGCAAGTTTTACTCTACCTGCTTCACCACCTGATAAAGTTGGAGCGCTTTGTCCTAATTTCATATAAGAAAGGCCTACATCTTCAAGGATTTTAAGTTTATTATATACTTTTGGAACATTTTCAAAAAAACGTAATGCTTCACTAACTCTTAAATCTAAAACTTCATGAATATTTTTGTTTTTATATTTTACTTCTAAAGTTTCTCTGTTATATCTTTTTCCACCACACACATCACAAGGTACATATACATCTGGTAAGAAATGCATTTCTATTTTTTTAACTCCGTCTCCCCAGCATGCTTCACATCTTCCGCCTTTTACATTAAACGAAAATCTTCCTGGTCCATAGCCTTTCATTTTTGCTTCTTTCATATTAGCAAAAAGTGCTCTTATATCATCAAATACACCAGTATAAGTCGCGGGATTACTTCTTGGAGTTCTACCAATTGCTTCTTGTGAAATCATTACAACTTTATCAATTGTTTCAATATTTTTTATTTCTTTTACTTTTCCTGGCACTTCTTTTGATTTATATAACTCATTTCTAAGAGATATATAAATTATTTCATTTACTAGAGTTGATTTACCTGAACCAGATACTCCAGTAACACAAACAAATTTACCAAGTGGAACATCTACTGAAATTTTCTTTAAATTATTTTCTTCAGCTTTGATTACTTTTAAAGCATTTCCAGTTCCTTTTCTTCTTTTTTTAGGTACTTCAATAAATTCTTTACCACTAAGAAATTTACCAGTTAAACTATTTTCATCAGACATTACTTCTTCTGGTGTTCCTGCTGATATAATTTGTCCACCGAACTCTCCTGCACCAGGTCCAATATCAACTAAGTAATCTGCTTCAAGCATAGTATCTGTATCATGCTCTACTACCACTAAAGTATTACCTAAATCTCTCATCTCTTTTAATGAATTTATTAGTTTTTCATTATCTTTTTGATGTAACCCTATTGATGGTTCATCTAAAACATATAAAACACCAGAAAGACGTGAACCTATTTGAGTTGCTAGTCTAATTCTTTGAGCTTCACCACCTGAAAGTGTTCCAGCATTTCTTGATAGTGTTAAATAAGAAAGCCCTACGTTTACTAAAAATGATAATCTTTCTCTTATTTCTTTAAGAACTAAAGTACTAATTTCTTTTTCAGTATCAGTTAGTTTTATTTTATTGAAAAACTCGTGCAATTCTTCAATTGACATTGTACATAAATCGTCAATGTTTTTTTTATTGATGTAAACTGACAACACTCCTGGTTGTAAACGTTTTCCATTACATGAATCACATGTTGATTCATACATATATCCGTCAAGCCACTCTCTAATCCAAGTTGATGTAGTTTCTAAGTATCTGCGTTCTAGATTATTTACTATACCTTCATAAAATGAATAAGTTTTTCTTGTACCACCATTTTTTGATGTATAATTAAATTCAAGCTCTTCATCCAAGCCATATAAAATTATATTCAATTGTTCTTTTGTAAGATCTTTAACTGGCTTATCTAAATCTATCTTCTTGTATTCTGCCACTGTTCTAATCATTGTATAAAAAGTGTTAGTTTCTTCGTTATTAAGCACTGTTATTGCACCTTCATTTAAACTTTTAGTTTTATCAGGTATTATTAAATCTACATTTATTTTTTGAGAAAAACCTAAACCCTTGCATTCTTCACATGCTCCGAATGGTGAATTAAATGAAAACATTCTAGGTTCTAATTCACCTATTGAATAATTACATTTTGGACAAGCATAGTCTTCACTCATTAAAATTTCTTCAGTATCAGTTTTGATTATCACTTTACCATGAGCCATTTTTGTAGCCATTTCTAAAGCTTCAAATATACGACTCCTTTCAGCAGCTTCAACAGTAATCTTATCTATAACTACATCAATATTAGATTTTTTATTTTTTTCAATTTCAATATTATCAGTCGTTCTTAGTGTTTCATCATTAACTCTAATTTTTGTAAATCCTTTTTCTTTTAAATCATTAATTAAATCTTTATGCGTTCCTTTTTCTTTACGTACTACTGGTGCTAAAATTGTTATTTTATCACCTTCTTTTTCTAATACCTTATTTGTCATCTCTTCAATCGATTGCGCAAATATTGGTTCATTGTGATTCGGACAATAAGGAGTACCTATTCTGGCATATAAAAGACGTAAATAATCGTATATTTCTGTAATAGTTCCCACTGTGGATCTAGGGTTTTTATTAGTTGTTTTTTGATCTATTGAAATACTTGGTGAAAGCCCTTCAATTGAATCAACATCTGGTTTTCCACTAATTCCTATAAATTGTCTTGCATATGCTGATAAACTTTCAACATATCTTCTTTGACCTTCGGCATAAATTGTATCAAATGCTAAACTGGATTTTCCAGATCCAGAAACTCCTGTCATTACTATTAATTTATTTTTAGGTAAATCTATTGAAACATTTTTTAAATTATTTTCTCTAGCCCCTTTTACTCTTATAAAATTCATATATCTCTTCCTTTGCAGTACTATTTTACCACAGATTTGCAAATTTGAAACAAAAAAAAAATTAACAATTAATGTTAATTATTTCTATTAATATAATGATGCTTTATTTCTTGTTCTCGTGTGTTCTTTTTTTCTAATTTTACTTGCATATTTGTATACAATACCTAACTCAGATACATATAATGGAGTTACTGATAATTTACTACCAACACGAATAGTTCTATTACTACCTCTTTCTCTTATTATATCTGCATTTTTATCGTAGTAAAAATTTATCATATCTTCGTCGAAATACACAATACCTTCTGGTGATCCCATTGTTTTAACTGATAAAAATTCATTATTAATATCTACTACCGTTACCTTAATATCATCTATCTCATTTGCTTTATAATATTCTAGAGCTTTTAAACTATCTGCAATAACTTCTATTTTTTCTGCGGCTCTTTCTCTTTCACTAAATCTACGAGCATATATATTAAGTTCTTTTTCTAAAATATCTTTATTGAAGAGTTCGCCTTTAGCATACAAATCTTGTAAATATTGATCAACTAAATCATTTCCTCTTCTAATAGGAGATGTAGATTGTGCATACATATTTAATGCTAATCCATAATGACCTAAGTTTATAGTATCATAATATGCTTTTCTAAGTGATCTTAAAATTAATCTACTTGCAATATACCCATTTATATCTTCTGGTATATATTGTAAAAGTTCTTGTATATTGGCAGCTTTTTTTATTTCTTCTACATCTATTATCTTCATTTTTTTAATTCTATTTATTGTAGCTGCTATTTTTTTATAATCAGGTTCTCCATGATTTCTATAAATCGCACTTAAATTATTTTTTTCAACACCTTCATTATAAACATGGTTTGCCATAACCATAAAATTTTCTATTATATCTTGAGCTTTACCTCTTTCAGATGATTTCATATTTTTTACTTTTCCAGTGGAATCTAAATCAAAATATATTTCATCACTATTAATACTAATATAACCTTGAGATAATTTGTTTTTTGTTAATATATTTGATAGTTCTAAACATAAGTCTAGTGTGTTTGTTAATTTTTCAGCATCTTGTGGTATTACTCCAGTTTCAAAATATTCATTTACTTCATCATAGTTAAATGCCTTTCTAGAATTGATTACTGAATCATATATTTTATATTTTAAAATTTTTCCTTTTGAATCTAACCTTATCTCAGTTGTTTTTGTAAGTCTATCTACTTTTTCTGATAATGTACAATTCCCATTAGTTATATACTGTGGTAATTGAGGATTTGATGAACCCGGTGTATATACAGTATTTCCTCTATCTAGAGCTTCATCCCAAAGTGCCATTCCTGGTTTAACGTAATTAGAAACATGTGATATATTTACTCTTAAAATATAATCTCCATTAGAGCATTTTTCTACGGTAATTGCATCATCTCTATCTTTAGTATCTTTTCCATCAATTGTAAAAAACAATTCTTTTCTTTGATCTTTTCTACCTTCTAAATCACTTTCTAAAACTTTATTAGGTATTTTTTTCATTTCTTCTAATGCTTTTTCCGAAAATTCTGTTTTAAATCCATATGTTTCACATAAAGTTTTCATATTAGCGTTCATATCCCTTGAATTACATATTACTCTATTAAATTTTGCATTGTATACATTATTAGTTAATTTTTTATCTATATCAAGTAATATTCTATCTCCATCAGCTACATACTTTAATTCTTTAATATCTACTTGAAATGGGAAATCACGTTTTTCACTAAATGGATTTAATATTATTTCACCTTTTTTATATGTAACTTCACATACAAAATTAACTTCTTCCCTGGAAATTATTTCATCAACTCTTGCTTTTCCATCATTAATACTGTATTTTACTATATCATTGTCTAAATATAGTTTTTCTTTGAAATAATAATTTTTCCCTTCATGTCTTATAAATTTTGATCCAATTTTATTACTAGTTATCTTTCCAATAAAAAAATTAGATTCAGTTAAATAGTATAGTTTATTTTCTTTATCATAACCTATAAAATTTGCTTCCTCTAATTTTTTGATAATACTTTTTATAGCACATACATTACTAATTTGTGTTGTGCTAAAATGAGTAGTAAGTTCTTCTTTACTACTTTTACCATCTTTTATTAACTCGATAACCTCATTATATAACTTTTCCATAATTTGGCCTCCATAATTAATATAAAATATAAATTATAAAAAGTAAAGAGATATTTAGAAACTTCGTAAATTTATTTCAATATTTTTTTTAGCACACATTTATTTTTGATTAATATAATAAACTGGAAGGGGAAATTTTTTTGAAAAATAAATTTTGTTTATGTACAATAAGTATAATAATTATATGTTTAATTGTTGGAATAGCTTTTGTGCTTAATAAAAAAGAAAGTTCTGATACTACAGTTAAGCTTGCTGAAGTTACCCATAGTGTATTTTATACCCCTCTTTATGTTGCCATAGAAAATGGTTATTTTAAGGATGAAGGTATAGATTTGGAACTTATACTTACACCAGGAGCAGATAAAGTTAGTGCTGCTGTGTTATCAGGTGATGTAAATATTGGTTTTGCAGGAGCTGAATCTGCTGTTTATGTTTATGAAAATGGAGAACATGATTATTTACAAATATTTGGAGGTCTTACTAAAAGAGATGGACAATTTATTGTAGCTAGAGAAAACATTGAAAATTTCACTTTAGATGATTTAATAGGAAAAGAAGTTATCGCTGGTAGAGCTTATGGAATGCCTGTACTTAATTTTGAAAATTCTATTTCAAAAGCTGGAATTGACACAAGTCTTGTAAATATTAATACCTCTATTGATTTTGCTTCAATGACCGGAGCTTTTATCGGTGGAACTGGCGATTTTGTAAATGTATTTGAACCTAATGCTACCATGCTTGAAAAAGAAGGTTATGGATATATAGTAGCTAATGTTGGTGAATTATCTGGAGAAGTACCATACACAGTCTTTTATGCTAGAGAAAGTTATGTAGAGGACAATAAAGAATTATTAGAATCATTTAATAGAGCCATAAAAAAGGCATTAGATTTTACATTTGAAGAAGAACCTATAAAAATTGCTGAAGTTATTATTAAACAATTTCCGGATATTAATATAAATGACCTAAGTTTAATGATAGAAAGATATAGAGATAGTGATAGTTGGTTAAGTAGTCCTGTTGTAACTGAAAATTCTTTCAATAACTTGGAAACATTTTTACTTAAATATGAATTAATTGATTCTAATCTTGATTATAATAATTTAGTATATAATTTATATGAATAAAGTTTTAAATGTTAAAAGCTTAAGTAAAAGTTTTTATACACTTAATGGTGAGGTTAATGCTATTGAAGATATTAACTTCCTAGTAGGTAAAAATGAATTTATAAGTATTGTTGGACCTAGTGGATGTGGAAAATCTACTTTACTTAATATAATTGCAAAACTTGATATACCAACAAGTGGTATAATAAGTTTTAATAATGAAAATCCGTCTATTGGTTACATGTTTCAAAGCGATGCACTTTTACCCTGGCTTACTATATTAGATAATGCTTGTCTTGGATTAGAAATAAAAGGGATTAAAACTTCGAAAAATATATCATATACGAAAAATTTACTTATTAAATATGGACTTGGTGAATTTATAGATAAATACCCTAATCAGTTATCCGGAGGCACGAAGCAAAGAGTAGTAT
>CAYJEI010000024.1:0-12590 GCA_964369155.1 uncultured Muribaculaceae bacterium
AAAAAGAAGTAATTGAAAAAGAAGTCAAAACTATACATGAGAAAAGGATTTTTGATAGAATAAATTATAGTGTAATGGCAATTATGAATTTCTTCTTTATTATTCTTTCTGTTTTCCTTATTTCTATTAGTCACTTGTCAATTACTAATTTTATTATAGTGTTTTTGTATTTTAAAAATTTAAGTATATTAGTTGACAAAATTATATCTCTTAGAGAATATATATCTATTGGCCAAATATGTGCGACTAGAGTTAGAGAAATAATAGAATTTGAAAAATTTGAAAAAAGTAGTTATGGAAATGAAGAAATTTATCTTTTTCATATAACAACAAAAATTTATTTAATGACTTATCATTTAATATTGATCCAAATTCAATGGTTGCTTTTGTTGGCAAAAGTGGAGAAGGTAAGTCTTCAATATTGGATTTAATCAGTAAAAATTATTATCATAAAAATGGAGATATATTAATAGATGGAGTTTCTATTGGTAAACTATCAAAAAAATTTTTTGATGAAAATATTTCAGTGGTTTTACAAGAACCTTATATTTTCAATGCTACTATTAAAGAAAATATTTTGTTGTCAAATCCAAAAGCTACTGAAAATGAGATAATCGATGTATTAAAACAGTCTGATTTGTATGAATTTGTTATGTCAAAACCGAAAAAATTAAATACTTATGTTGGTGAAAATGGTTCAGTATTAAGTGGAGGTCAAAAGCAAAGATTAGCAATAGCAAGAGCTTTAATTAAAAAAACGAAAATTATTTTATTTGACGAAGCTACAAGTGCACTTGATAATCATAGTCAAGAGAAAATAAAAAAAATTCTAAAAAAGCTATCAGAAAATCATACTATAATCATAGTAGCACATAGATTATCTACTATTGTAGATGCTGATAATATTTTTGTTTTAAATAATCATAAAATCATTGAAACAGGTAAACACGATTATTTATATAAAAATTGTGAAACTTATTCTTCATTATATAAAATTGAAAATTAAGTCAAAAATGGTAAAACTGTAAAATTTTTGTATAGTGTATTTAAGTTTTCGAAAAAATAGTTTTATTTTGTATTTTTATGATATAATGAGTGCATAATAAAGATAGGAGAGATTGTTGTGAAAAAATATTTATTTATGTTTGCATTAGCAGTATTATTATTACCGGTTGGTGTAAATGCAGAAGGGTATCAATATGAACAAGTTGGAGAACAAGTTTGTAGTGGAGATACTTGTACAGAAACTTACGAGGTTTACTTAACAGTAGATGCTGGTGATGAAATTACTATAGAAAAAGATTCGCCACTTACTGGTAAATTTACTAAGGGTGCTGATATCGTTAATGTTGTAGCTACTGATAGTGATGAGTTTACATTTGATATTAATGGAGATAACGCTACGTTAACACCAATATTATCTGAAGTTACTATTACTGATAAAACATTATTATTTACACTTGAAGTAGAATATAATAATGTACCATCACCTGATTGTGATTTATCACTTAACTTGAATGGTTCTTCAACTACAATAATTACTACAACACCTGAAACTGGAATTGATTTACCTACAATTATATTGGGAATTGGTTTAGTTGCTGGTATTGCAATGTTTGTAGTTACAAAAAACAAAACAAAAATGTATAAAATTTAAGAAAAAGCAGTAAAATGCTTTTTTTTATTTTGTTAAAATGTTATAATCCTAGTGGGAGGTAAAAAATGAAAGGTAAAAATAAAAAAGGTAAAAATGTAGAATCAGTTAACATTGCGAAATGGGTGAAACTTGGAATTATACTAGTTGGTCTTGTATTAACGGTTGTAGGTTTCTTTGTTGAAGAATATAGTCTACCGTTTATGACATTTGGTATTTTAGCTATTGGAATTACTGGACTTGTACATTCTTTAACTAGTGAAAACCACCAACTTGGTAAAGCTTTAGGAGTGCTTGCGCTTACTTCAATTTTGATAACTTGGCTTGTACCTTATTCAACTGTTAGTGGTGGAACTATTACTGAAGTTGGACTTGATAAAATTAGTTTAACTGAGTTGCCAGTTGCAATATATTATGCTTTTAATTTAGCAGTTGATAAAATTGCTTATGTAGCTCTACTTGCAATGTTTTATGGAGTATTATCAAAAACTGATAGTTATTCAAAATTAGTAACAGTAATATCTACTAAATTTAAAGGAAAAGAAGTTAAATTTAGTATAGGTGTTGCTTTATTATTTATGTTGCTTACTACATTATTAACACAAACTCTTGCTGTTATTTTCTTTGTACCGTTTATTATTTCTATATTAGCTAAACTAAAAGTCGATAAATTAACTGCTTTTGCAGTAACATTTGGAGCTGTTTTAGTAGGTTCTATAGGGTCTATTTATGGTACTGAAGCGTTATATTGGTTTAATAATTATGCTTCTTTATCTATAGAAGATGGACTTGCATATAGAGTAATATTATTCTTGGCAAGTGCTATACTATTTATTATGTTTAGTGTACTTAGATTTAAAGGGACTAATGATGAAAAAGATTTAATAGAAGATCCATTTGTAGTTGAAGATAATAAATCTAAAACAAGCATTATTCCAGCTAGTATAATAATGGGTATATCTACAATATTAATTATATTAGGATATACTGCATGGCAAACTAATTTTGGTATTGAAACATTTAATGATTTTCATACTTGGTTATTAGAACTTCAATTAGGAGAAGAAACATTTATTTTTAGTGACTTAATTGGAAGTTATGGATATCCATTTGGTCAATGGGATGTATTTAACGGTATCGTATTAGTTATAATTATGACTATTTTAACAGCTTTAATTAATAGAGTTAAAATGGATAAATTTATCGAAAATATTACTGATGGATTTTTAGTAATAATTAAACCTTTATTATTATTTGTTGTTGTGTATATTGTTTTTGCACTTACTTACAATACTCCAATAATGACTGGTATTTCAGGATGGTTATTTGATTTAGTGAACGGATTTAATCCGAATGTAGTAGCAATATCTACATCACTTAATTCATTATTCTATACTGATTTAGGTTTTATTGGTTATACGTTTGGTGGATATATGACTACATTATATGCTGATCATATGAGTATTATTAGTACTATATATACATCTGTATTTGCAGTAATGCAGTTAATAATTCCAACAAGTATGTTATTAGTAATAGGTTTATCTTATACAAAAGTATCTTATAAATCATGGATAAAATATATCTGGATGTTCCTTGTAGGAATTCTAGTAATAGCATTTATCTTAATTAACGTAATTACTTACGTTGCATAAAAAAGCGAATTTTGCTTTTTTTTTTATGTCGAATTTAGAGGAATAATATATTTTATTTATTGTATAAAACTACAAAATATTTATCATTATAATCATATAATTAATTGGGAGATAATATGAATAAAGAATATGATATAAATACAATTAAATTGTTTAAACAAATGGAGACAGAAAGGTATGATTTACATCACCCTTTTGTTGGTAGTGAGCATTTAATACTTGCAATTTTAAAAAATAATAAGGATTTAAGTAAAATTTTAGGTATTAGTTATACAGTTTTTAGAGAAGAATTAATTAGAATTGTTGGAATACCTAAAAAAAATGTTGAATTTAATTTATATACACCATTACTTAAAAGAATTATTAATGAAACATTTAATATGTGTAGTGATATAAAAAAGAAGATTACTGCAAAAGATTTTATAATTAGTATTTTAGAAGAAGGAGAAGGCGTTGGTGTTAGAATTTTACTTGGGATGAATATTGATTTAGATAATTTATATGATAGTTTGTGCGAATCAAAACAAAAAAATAGTAATAATACAATAGAATTTGGTAATAATTTAAATAAAAATGTTAATATGAATGAAAAAACTATCGGAAGAGATTATGAAATTAAATATATTATTGAAACATTGCTTAGAAAGAAAAAAAGTAATCCACTTTTAATTGGAGATGCTGGTGTAGGAAAAACTGCTATTGTAGAAGAATTAGCAAGAAAAATTAATAGGAAAGAAGTACCTGATGCAATTAAGAATTATCGTATAGTAAGTATTGAAATGTCTGAATTAGTTTCAGGTACTAAATATAGGGGTGAATTTGAAGAAAAACTTACCAAAATTATTGAAGAAGTTTTAAAACAAAAAAATATTATTTTATTTATAGATGAAATACATACAATGGTTTCTGCAGGTGGCGCTGAGGGAGCAATAAGTGCTGGTGATATATTTAAACCGTATTTAGCTCGTGGTAATATAAAATGCATCGGTGCGACTACAACAAGAGAATATGATAAATTTTTTGCTAATGATAAAGCTTTATCTAGGAGGTTTGAAACAGTGATGATTAAGGAACCTAATGAAGATGAAACAATTAATATTATAAATAATATTAAATCTGAGTATGAAAAACATCATAATGTTAAAATAACTAGCAAAAATATAAAAGATATAGTGGGGTTTACTAATAAATATATTCCTTATTTAAAAAATCCTGATAAATCAATTGATTTTTTGGATTCATTATGTTCCAATGTTATTTTGAAAAATGATACAAGCTTTTATGTTAATCAGTATCTTGATAATCTTAGTGATATTAGTAAAGAGAAAGAAAAATTGATTTTAAATAATAATTTTGATAAGGCAATAAAATTACATAATGAGGAGATTAAAATAGAGGAAAAAATTAAGAAAATATCTACTCAAAAAAATACTATTACAGATAAAGATATAATGAATGTGTTAAGTCAAAAAACTAAAATTCCATTTAGTGAAAACAAAAATAGAGTTTTAAAAAATATTAGTAATGAAATCGAAGGAAAATTGAGTAATGAAGTTGTACAGAAGTTAGTTGGTTTTATTAATAAAAAATTAATGAATTTTGATAAGTCATTATTATTATTACAAAAAGGAAAAGATGTAGTTTCAAAAAATGTGATAATTGAAACTTTAGAAAAAACATTTAGTGATAAACTAAATGTTATAAAATTAAATGGAAACGATTACGAAGCTGACACATCAATAACAAAATTGGTTGGAACATCAGCTGGATATGTGGGGTATAGTGATGATTATATATTTAGTAAAATAAAATACAATCCTTTTTCATTAATATACTTTGATAATTATGAAAATGCTTCATTTAATATTAAAAGCTTGTTTAAACAAATAAAAGAAAATAATTATGTTATTAATGGTCATGCAGAGAAAATAAATTTTGGTGCTTCTATTATTATTTTAAATGATAATTCTATTGAAGTGAGTAAAATAGGTTTTGTAAGTTTAGAAGAATCTTTGAAAGAGGAATATGATGAAGTTATAAATTACTGTAAATCAATTGAAATTTTATCTTAAATATGGTATTCTAAATATATAATAAAAGGAGTAGCAAGTGAAAAAGATAAAAGAAAGAATGAGTCTTAGTAGTAAAAAAATATTAACTGTGTTGGTTCTTCTAAATATTGTATCTATGTTTTTAGATTGGTTTGGAAAAGATAAAGATATGTTTTCGTTGTCTGGGTTTATTGTTCTAAGTAATCCCTTTACAGTTTTATTTTTTCTCATGATTTTGTGGGGTATTTGGTTTGAATTTAAAATTAAAATAAATAATAAACTTATATATTTAGGTATTTTAGGTATACTTTTTATGGAATTTTGGTACTTTTTAACCTGGTATGTCTTTGGTCATTATGAATTTATTGATTTATTTGCTAGTTTTGATTTAGTATTTTTAGAATTTTATGTTGGAGTTGGAATTACTCTTATTACACTTATTTGTTCGATTATTTTTTTGAAAAAATAATTCGTGATAAATATTTTTTTATTTAAAATTGTTTAAAATAGTTAATTTGTTACAAAATAAAGTATTTTATATTGATTTATGTCATATTTTATACTATAATATAGGTGCACTTTGAAAAAAAGCGCTCCCATAGCTCAACTGGATAGAGCGTTAGACTACGGATCTAAAGGTTAGGGGTTCGACTCCCTTTGGGTGCACCATTTTTTTTCGAGAAGTAGCACAGCTTGGTAGTGCACTTGGTTTGGGACCAAGGGGTCGCAGGTTCGAATCCTGTCTTCTCGACCATTTAAAAAATATTAAAAGTCCTTAAGGACTTTTTTTAATGATATAAGAGATTTACGAAAAAACAAAAATTGGAGTATTTGATTCAGGAATAGGTGGATTAATAGTATTAAAGAAGTTATGTTTTTAAAAATGTTTGTAGAAAACAAGTCTGAAAATGGGCAAGTTAAATTATACTTTAGTGAATTAAATAGTAAAGTCAAGGCTTTTACAAACTCATATTTGGGAAATTATGAAGTTTATTATTTTGAAAAGAAGTTTGATAATGAAAACAATGTGTAAAGTAAGGCTTATTAAATTCTCAAATTAAAGAAATTTTGATATACTATATATGAAAGAGTGTGGAAAATGAGTACGAAGAAAACTAAAAAAGAAATAGCGAAAATACTAATTAATAAAGATTTAGAAACTATTGAAGAAAACGAGTTAATTGAAATGATTTTAGATGAAAGTGTTGCTATTGATGTTGATAAAGAATCACTTAAAAATAGAACATTTGGAAATAAGATGTCAGACTTTATCACGAAATTTGCTGGAAGTTGGACATTTATAATAGTGTTTACTTTATTTTTAATATCTTGGATAATACTAAATGTGTTTTTTATTAAACTAGATACATTTCCATTTATATTATTAAATTTATTCTTATCATGTATAGCAGCACTTCAAGCGCCAATAATTATGATGAGTCAGAATAGGGAAGCAGAAAGAGAAAGAAATCGTAATCATAATGATTATAAAACTGATTTAAAAAGTGAATTAATTTTAGAAGCTTTATATGATCAAGTGGAAGAAATTCACAAAAATCAAAAAAAAATATTAAAATTTATTGATGAAAATAGTGAAAATTTTAAAAAATAATGCTATAATTTAATAGCACGTACGAAAAGAGAGAATAAATGGAAAAAAATATAGAACTTAGTAGTATTATTAACGATATTATTAAAGATAAACATTTTATGAAATTAAAATATGAAAATCATCATGGGATTTCAAGACTAGATCATTCGCTGAATGTAACTAAATTAGCATTTTTAATTGCTAAAAAATTAAGAATGAAAAATATAAGCGATGTAACTAGAGCTGCATTATTGCATGACTTTTTTGTTGATGAAGAACTTCAAGGGAAAATTAACTTTACTTCCCATCCTATGAAGGCTAGTGAAAATGCTTTTAAATATTTTAAAGTTAATTATAAAATCAAAAATGCTATAGAAGCTCATATGTTTCCTATGTCTACTACTTTTCCAAAATATAAAGAATCGTGGATAGTTACGCTAAGTGATAAACTTGTTGCTATTTACGAATGTACAAGATATAAAGCTCCACTTAAAGTTGGGATTTATACTTTTTTCTTAATTAATTTGATGACTATGCCTCTTAATAGTAGGTAATTTGAAATTAATTTTTTGTTCTTGTAACTCAGTTGGATAGAGTATCCCTCTCCTAAAGGGAAAGTCGGAGGTTCAACTCCTCTCAAGAACACCAGTTCAGTAACTAAAAAGCTACATTGTAGTTTTTTTATTGTAATAAATTACTTATAATAGTATAATGTATTCAAAGGGAGATACAATGAAAATAGCAAAAGATTGGATAGATTATGAAATAATAGATGCATCATGTGGTGAAAAAATTGAAAGATGGAAGGATATAGTATTACTTAGACCATCTCCAGAAATTATTTGGAATAATGGATTTTTAGGTCAAACGCATAGAGATAAATTTCATGCGATATATCACAGGAGCAATAAAGGTGGGGGTTCTTGGGAAAATAAGAAAAGTATGCCTGATAGATGGATAGTTAATTACAAAAATTTAAAATTTAATATTAAACAAATGGGTTTTAAACACACTGGTTTATTTCCTGAGCAAGCAGTTAATTGGGATTATATTATAGATACGGTACAAAAGAGTGATAAAAAAGTAAAAGTTTTAAATTTATTTGGATATACTGGCGGTGCAACTGTAGCTGCACTTTATGCTGGAGCAGATGTTGTTCATGTTGATTCATCAAAAGGAATGAACGAATGGTGTAAGGAAAATGTAATTTTAAATGATTTACAGGATAAAAACATTAGATATCTAACTGATGATGTTTTAAAATTTGTTAATAGAGAAATTAGAAGAGGAAATAAATATGACGCTATTATAATGGATCCTCCAAGTTATGGTAAAGGAGCAAACGGTGAAATATGGACATTTGAAAGTAACATAAATGAACTTATTTCATGTTGTAATGAGTTATTATCAGATGATGCTCTTTTTATGCTAGTTAATAGTTATAGTGCAGGTATATCTGGTACAGTAATAGAAAATATTATGAAAACTATTATGAAGAGAAATGGAAAATATACAACAACTGAAATTGGTTTGCCTATAACAACAAATAATTTAATACTTCCTTGTGGAGTTACTACCAAGTGGGAAAGATAAATGATAAGAGATATAATTATAGAAAAATTACAAAAAAAAATTGATGTAATTTGTGAGTTTGATATAACTGTTGTTGAAATGCATTTAAAAAAATTAGGTGTTAATATTATTAACAGAAAAATAGATCGTAGCGACATGGTAATTATTGATAAATATTTTTTAAAGTTTCCTATACAGCAATTTATTTTAGAAAAAATGTTATTAATTGGCAAAATTCCTGAAAGTAATTTTGATGCATATTTTGATAAGAAACAATTATTTGTTATTAATCTTTTGAAATTGAGTGGAGATTATTTTTCTAGTGAAATAGTTGAAGGTGAAGAAACTAGTTACAATTCTATATTTTTAAGTGAGTACGGCATTATTGATTTACTGAAATTTCATATGCCAGATGGTTATAATAAGTTTATTAGTTTAGTTCCAAAGCACTTTAGTAATATGGATAGTGATATATTATTAGTGATTATGAAAGATTATATGATATTAAAATACAAAGAGTTTCATAACGATTTATTGCAAAATTCTTATTATTTTAGAAAAGAATATTTTTCATTAGATGGTTTTGAAGCTTATCAGTCTAATTATAAAAATATTAAAAAATAGAGAAATATGTTTGTATATTTCTTTTTTTATGCTATAATCTTATTTGTGTGAAAAAGAGGGAAGAATTATGAATATTAGAAATATTGCAATAATAGCCCATGTAGACCATGGGAAAACAACACTTGTAGATGAACTTTTAAAAAAGAGTCAAACTTTCAGAGAAAATGAACAAGTAAATGAAAGAGCTATGGACTCAAATGATTTAGAACGTGAAAGAGGTATTACAATTTTAGCTAAAACAACTGCTATAAATTATAATGGAACTAGAATAAATATTTTAGACACTCCAGGACATGCTGATTTTGGTGGTGAAGTAGAACGTATCATGAACATGGTTGATGGTGTTTTACTTGTGGTTGATGCTTATGAAGGGCCAATGCCTCAAACTAGATTTGTACTTAAAAAAGCTTTAGAAGCTGGAATTACTCCTATAGTACTTATTAATAAAGTTGATAAGCCAACAGCAAGACTTGAACATGTTGAAGACGAAGTTTTAGAACTTTTCATGGAACTTGATGCAAATGATAAACAGCTTGATTTTAAAGTTGCTTATACATCAGCTATTAATGGAACATGTAGTTTAGAACGTGATGTTAATTCTCAACAAGAAGATTTTAGTCCGATATATGACTTAATTATTAAAGAAATTCCTGAACCTAATGTTAACCCAGATGCGGATTTACAATTTCAACCAGCACTACTAGATTATAATGACTTTGTTGGTCGTATAGGTATCGGTAGACTTAAATCAGGTAAAATTAAAGTTAATGAAACGGTATCATGTGTAAGACTTGATGGAACTAAAAAAGAATTTAGAGTACAGAAACTTTTTGGTTTTTTAGGACTTAAAAGAATTGAAATAGAAGAAGCAACAGCAGGAGATATTATTGGAGTTGCAGGTCTTATGGATATTTCAGTAGGTGAAACAGTTTGTAAACCTGGCAAAGAAAATCCACTTCCAATACTCAGAATAGATGAACCAACTCTTAAAATGACATTTATGACAAATAACTCTCCGTTTGTAGGTAAAGATGGTAAAATTGTTACTGCATCAAAAATAGAGGAAAGATTATTTAAAGAAATTCAAAGAGATGTTTCACTTAAAGTAGAAAAAATAAGTAATGACTCATGGGGAGTATCTGGTAGAGGAGAACTTCATTTATCAATCCTTATTGAAAATATGAGAAGAGAAGGTCATGAACTTCAAGTTTCTAAACCTGAAGTTATCGTTAAAGAAATTGAAGGCGTAAAATGTGAACCATTTGAAGATGTTCAAATAGAGGTTAATGATGATAACATGGGTTCTGTAATTGAAAGTATGGGTTCACGTGGTGGAGAACTAATTAGTATTAGTAAAATTAATGAATTAAACAGAATAACTTATGTAATCCCTTCAAGAGGATTAATTGGATTTAACACAGAATTTATGACACTAACTAAAGGTTATGGTATTTTAAATCATACATTTAAAGATTATATGCCGGTAGCATCAGGTGTTAATGCTGAACGTAAGCTTGGTGTACTTGTATCTATGGAAAATGGAAAAGCAACTGCATATGCTGCTAATTCTCTTGAAGATCGCGGAGTATTGTTTGTTGAACCAGGTGCTGATGTATATGAAGGTATGATTATAGGTGAATGTAATAAAGATGAAGATCTTGCTGTTAATATAGTAAAGGCTAAACAATTAACAAATACAAGAGCTGCTAGTGCTGATAAAACAGTGGTTTTAAAAAGACCTAGACCAATTACTTTAGAATATGCACTTGAATTTATAAATTCTGATGAACTTTTAGAAGTAACGCCGAATAATTTAAGACTTAGAAAAAGTATTTTAAATACTGATGAAAGAAAAAAATTTGATTCGAGAAACAAAAAAAATAACGCTTAGTTATTTTTTTTAATGTTTTTATATATCGTTTCAAGTTCTTTTGTGAATATGCTTTTATTATGGTATGGAATGAATATAAATGTTTTTATTTTTGCTCTTGTAATAGCAACATAGCAAAGTCTTCTTTCTTCTGCATATTTTATATTTTCATTAGTTTTAAATACATCTAAAATTTTATTATCTTTTATTTTTGATGGAAAACCGTATGTAGCATTTTTAAAATTTACAATCATAACGTAGTCTTCTTCTAGTCCTTTTGCCTCATGTATGGTAAGGCATCTATAATCATTAAAAGCTTTTAAATCGCTTTTATAACGTCCTAAAACGAGAATATTTGAAGAGTTTAATGTTGTAGTTATTGTAGTAAAAGAATCATAAAGATTAGTGTAGTAAATAAAGTTAATTGAGTTATCTATAAAGATATTACTTGATACTGTTTTTAATAGTTGATTTTTATTTTTCATAATAAATTTATTAGCAGTTATTATTAAGTGATTATCTGATCTATAGTTTTTATCTAAGTACTGGAATTTTATATCTTGGATGAAACTTTTTATATTAAGCATTATATCTAAATTACAGCCGGAAAATGCATATATTGATTGATAATCATCTCCAAAAAAATTAATTTTTGCCTCGGAGTTTTTAAATATATTGTAAATGAGATTAAATCTTATTAGTGAACTATCCTGAAATTCGTCGACAAATATATATTTATAATTAAATTTAATATCTTTAGCTTTTTTACTAGCGATACTTATTAAATCGTCTAAATCAATTGAATTAACAGCTTTTTTTTCTATAGTATAGACTTGATAAATACATGCTATTATTGTTAGTAAGGTTTTGTCTTTTGTAGTTTTTATGTTTTCAAAGAAGAATAAATTATTATAATCGTATGCTTTCATTTTTTTCATGAATGATAATATTGTATTTTTAAATTCTGTAAAACAAGAATGAGTGAATAAATTTTCGTATTTTAAAATAAAAAAATATTTTTTTATAAGTGATTTTAAATATTTATTGTCTACGCTGTAAAAAAATTCATTAATAATGTATTCCAAATCACTTTCATTGTTTAATTTATAATTATAGTTTGTATTATTTAATATATTAATTGCAAGTTTATGAAAGGTAAACACATTAATATTCTTAGGAAGTTTATTTTTTAAATCATTTACTGTTTCATTGGTAAATGAAAGTACTAGTATTTCTTCAGGATTTATATTTTTTAAAAGTTTTTTAATTTTTTTGTTAATTGTATACGTTTTACCGCATCCTGCTGATGCAATAATTAACAAATTATCATTGGAGTTGATGATTTTTTGTTGATTTAAATTTTCATTCATGTTAGATATTTTAACATTTTTTACTTTAGACAGGGCAAAATAGACAAAAAATAACAAAAAAATAAAAAAAAACAAACTTTTTATTGCAAATAATCATAAGATATAGTATAATTTTAATTGTCCAGAGAAAAAAACTCTGAAAAAAAATGGGCGATTAGCTCAGTTGGTTAGAGCACCTGCCTTACAAGCAGGGGGTCACAGGT
>CAYJEI010000025.1:0-12583 GCA_964369155.1 uncultured Muribaculaceae bacterium
ACCCGTGAATGCATGCGTGAAAGGCATGTGTGTTAACCATTTCACCAACGGGCCATCAAAAATGGTGGGCCTGGGAGGACTTGAACCTCCGACCTCACGCTTATCAGGCGTGCGCTCTAACCACCTGAGCTACAAGCCCATCTTTTTGTGACTGCTATTTAATTATACAGTAAAACATTGTACAATGCAAGCATTTTTTGTGATTTTTTTAAAAAAATGGTGGACTGTTAGGGACTTGAACCCTAGACCCACTGATTAAGAGTCAGTTGCTCTACCAACTGAGCTAACAGTCCATATAAAATATTATACACTTTATATATGTTAATTGCAATATATTGTTAATTTTGTTTTAATATGTTAAAATATATTTACTGAGGAAAATTATGAAATTGAAATATCAAAAATTATCAAAAGAAGAAAAAAATGAAGTTATTAAAAACTTTAAAAATAGTGACCTAGGTAAGCAAAATAAATTTAGATTAATAAGAATATTAATTATAGGAATTTTTTCTATCATATATAGTTTTTATTGTTTATACGAGTACATGAATACAAATAATATAGGATATTTAATTTTTGGTATAACATGTATTTTAGCTGGTATTTTATTAATAGTTGGATATATAAAAGTAAGATTAAAATTACTAAATGCAATTGCAATAAAAAAGTAGTTAATTAAAACTACTATAATATTTATTAAGATCAAGAGATTGATCTTTTAATTTTGCCAAAGTACTAATATCTACTACTTGATATCCTTTTAAATATAATTGTGGTAATACTTTTTCTACCGCTTCGGCTGATGTTTTAAAGATATCATGAAACAAAATTATATCTCCATCATTTACATTTTCTAGAACATGATTTACTAAGCCATCAACATCTTTATATCTCCAGTCGTCAGTATCAACATTCCATAAAATATAAGAATAATCTATGTTATTTATAATATTGTCATTAAAACTGCCATAAGGAGGTCTGACAAGACTACTATATGAACCAGTAGCGCTATATAGAAGCCTATTATTATGTGTTAGTTCATCAATTGTATCTTCTATACTTTGTCTCGTGAAATTTTTATGAGAATAACTATGTAGACCAATTTCAAAACCAGCATTGTTAACTTTTTTTGCTACATCCGGCAATAATTCTATTTGTAGACCTAACATAAAAAAAGTTGCACCAGCATGGTTACGATTTAAAGAATCCATTATTTGTTCTGTATAAACTGCATGTGGGCCATCATCAAAAGTGAATGCTATTGTTTTTTTTGTTGGATCATACATATCTCCAGTTTCATTTTTATAATTTTCTATCACTTTTACATCTTTTATAAGATATTCTTTTATCTCATTATAATATATTTTCAAAGTTATTTTACCAAGTTCAGGCTCATATAAATAATTTGAAAAAGTTATCAATAAGTACTCTTCATATAAATCATAGTTTTTTACTGTACTATTTTTAATTAACTCTTCTACTACAAATTCAGGATATTTTAAATAAGATAAATCATTAATTTTAGTTGTAAATTCACTTAACTTTGTTTTATCTAAAAATTCATCATATTTAAGTATTTTATTAGTTGTTATATCTTCAAATACAACGTGTTCATAATATATCAAATAATCTTTGTCTTCATCAAAGAATGTATTATCTGTAAAAACTTTTTCAGTACTTTTTATATTTACTATATTATTTTGTTTTTCAATAATAAAAAAGATAAAAGAAAATATAACAAAAGTAAGGAGTATTCCAGATAATATTACTCCAGTGTTTAGTATGTATTTGATTTTAACTATCTTATTTTTCATTAATTTACTCCATGCTTTTTTATAGTATACCATTAATTAGGTTATATTATAATATTTACTTTTTAAAAATTTATTATATTTACAAAAAAAAAACTACAATAATGTAGTTTTATTCCAAAATCCCTTTTATTCTTCTTACTCCTGCAGATGAACTTTCTTCTTTAGTTATTTTAAATACACCAAGTTCAGAAGTATTTTTAATGTGCGGTCCACCACAAATTTCTTTTGAATATGACCCTATTGTGTATACTTTAACAATTGAATCGTATTTATCAGTAAATATTCCTTCTGCTCCATTTGTTATAGCGTCTTCATATGTCATTTCTTCTAAAGTTATATCAATGTTTTTCTTAATAATGTTATTTACTTTATTGGTAACTTCTAGTTTTTCTTCATCAGTTAGTTTATGATCTAAATTAAAATCAAATCTTATTCTTTCAGGACTTATATTACAACCTTTTTGAATAACATCTTTACCGAACATATCTTTTAAAACTGAAAGAAGTATATGAGCAAGCGTATGATACTTCACTGATTCATATGATTGATCAGCTAACCCTCCTTTAGCGCTTCCTGCATCTAATGTTCTACTTTTATCTTGATGTTCCTTAAATTTTTCATGAAAACCATCAATATCTATTGATAGATTATTTTCATGTGCTAGCTCTTCAGTCATTTCTACTGGATAACCAAATGTATCAAATAATTTAAATACATCAGTACCACTTATTATATTAGTATTTAAATTTTTAATTACTTTGTAAAAATGTTTTTCTCCATCTTTTAAAGTTTTACTAAATTTATTACCTTCTTTTAAAAATTCTGAAATTATATATTCTTTATTTCTATTAAGTTCACTATACTTTTTTTCATAATCAGAAATAATTACATTACATAATTCTTCTAATGAATTATATTCTAAATTAAGTTTTCTTAAATTTCTAATAGCTCTTCTAATTAATCTTCTAAGTACGTATCCAGCACCTGCATTTGAAGGTGATAATTTTTTATCATCCCCTAAGATAAAAGTTGCACTTCTTACGTGATCCATTACAATTCTAAATTCTTTTTTATTATCTTCGTATTTTGATCCAGATAATTCTTCTAATTTTAATTTTATACCTTTAAATGTATCAATATCATAAACTGATTTATAACCACCTAGAACGCACACTGTACGTTCAAGACCCATTCCAGTATCAACATTTTTTTGATCTAATTTAGATAAGTTTCCATCTTCATTACTAAAGTATTCCATAAATACATCATTCCATATTTCTAAATACTTTCCGCAGCTACATGATGGATCACAACTATCACTACACTTATCTTTTCCTGTATCATAATACATTTCAGTACAAGGACCACATGGTCCAACACCTGATCCTAATATCCAAAAATTATCATCTTTACCTAAAAAGAAAATATGATCATCAGTAACCCCCATACTTTTCCAGATATCATAAGAAACTGTATCTTTTGGAGCATTTTCATCGCCAGCAAAACATGTAAAGTAAAGTTTTTCTTTTGGAATTCCTAAATATTTATTACTGGTTAAAAATTCATAACTATACTTTATAGCATCTTCTTTAAAATAATCTCCTAAACTCCAGTTTCCAAGCATTTCAAAAAAAGTCAAGTGCGAATCATCCCCTACTTCATCAATATCATTAGTTCTAATACATTTTTGTACATCACATAATTTATTACCACTTGGATGTTTTTCTCCTAATAAATAAGGTACTAGTGGGTGCATTCCAGCTGTAGTAAAAAGTACTGTTGGGTCGTTTTCAGGCATAATAGAACTAGATTCGATTACCTTATGGTTTTTACTTTCAAAAAACTCAAAATAAAGTTTTTGTAATTCATTACTATTTAAATTTTTCATTTGTCTATTTCCTCTAATATTTTAAATAATCTTTCTTTTAATTTTTCTTTGTCATCATTAACTAATATATGGTCAAAATCATTATAATTTTCTAAAGCAGTCTCAGTAATATCAACTTGTTCTTCAATACTTAATTTACTTTGAGTAAATTGATTTTCTATATAGAATGTATATACATCATCATAAGCGTTTCTAATCTCATCTATTTCTTCAGGCATTCTAACATCAGCTATAATTATATTATTTACATAAGCTTTATATATTTCAATATCTTGAAGCATATTAGTAGTTAAATAATTTGGATTAATACTTCTAACAGTTTGTCCTAGTTCTTGTAAATATTTTCTAGGTTTTGTTAGTGTGTTACCATCCCAATTTGTTAATTCTTTTGCGAAGTTTTTTAAATACTTACCATATTCAGTTACTACTGAACTTTCTAGTTTATAAACAAAAAATTCATTTATCATAGTGGCAACTTCACCTTTTCCACTTTCAGCATTACCTGCTATTAAAAATATTCTCATAATTATCCTTTCAAAAATAAAAAGAATGCGTACACAAGGAGTGCATATGCACGGTACCATCCTTTTTTTTAACTCTTAATTGATATCGGTACTCACCGGTTAATCTTAAAAAGCAGCATTTTTTATTTCGATTTACTAATTTACACCAACCATTAGTTCTCTTTAAAACTTTAACAAAAAATTTCTTCCATCACTGATTACATAAATACTATATCATAAATTTGCACTTCATTCAAGTAAAATTATGTTCTTATACTTCTATTAATTAATTCGTACTTATCATCAAAAAAAGTAAATATCACTTTAATAATTGCTAGTGCTGGAGTTGCAAAAACCATTCCTATTATTCCGAAAAAATAGCCAAACAACAGTAATCCTATCATAATAAATGCTGGGTGAAGTGATGCTGCTTTTCCCATAACAACTGGTTGTAAAACATAATTTTCTAATAATTGTACTATTATTGCTATAATAAGTACCCCAGTTCCTACTGCTGGACCTTGTGTATAACCCACAAGAACTGCAACACCCCCTCCAATGTATGGCCCAATATATGGTATTAAATCAGTAATACCACAAAATAACCCAATTAGAAGTGCTGCATCTAGACCAACTATAGCAAAGCCTACTGTATCACAAATAAATACCATAGTAGCAATCAGTAAAATTCCGTTTACGCATTTTCTAACTTCGGTTCCTATGCTACTTAGTATATATACAACATCTCTTTCATGTTTTTTCGGAATAAATTTAATAAAAGTTTTTTGTATATTATTAAAATCCACTAACATATAAAACCCTATTATAAATCCTAAAACAGTATCAAACACACCGCTGAAAAATGAGGTTAGGATATTAAGAGCATTACTTGGTAAGCTTAGAGCTAAATCTGTACCAAAGTTATTAATTGTTTCAATAAATGATTTTTCCATTTGCTGAGTATCTATACCAGCATCATTAAATGATGCAAATAAATTTTCTGACCATTTAATTAATGTATCTACAACGCTAGGAATCATTGCTATGAAATCATTAATTTGTTCAACAATAATTGGGATAAATAAACTTATAAATAAGAATATAAATAAAATAATTATCAGATATACCAATAATGAGCTAAATATTTTGTTTTTAAATTTGGTATTAATTTTAATCATTAAAGGATTAAAAAGCCAGGCTATAATAAAACCTATAAAAACAGGGGAAAGTATGTCAATTATAGTGAATATATATCCAAATATATTTAATTTATCACCGATGTATATACCACCAATAACAAGAGCCACAATCATGAACAAATATACTAAATCAAGTATTTTTTTACCTGTAGTTATTAATTCTTCTATATTACTAGTATTTTCTTTTTTTTGTTTTTTCATTTTATCTCCCTTATAACTATTATACACGATTTTTTTATTTTTTTACAAAAAAAGTTATCAAGCAACGCTTGATAACTCCCTTACTTTAGGTTTAGTATTTTCTAAAATCATATTTTCTTTAATATATATTAATAACTTACGTTGATCTACTCTATCAATCTCTCGGATAATTTTTAGAAATTCATACGTTTTAGAAAATATACTTCTTTTAAGTTCTATGCCTTCACCTTCGCATGAGGTGTGCAAAATATTCTTAATTTTATTAAGTATTATTTCTATATCTTCACCATAAATTTCTTTGTTTTTATGAACAATTGATACAATTACATTGTAAATATTATTTGAAAATTCTTTGAATTCTAAATTTTCTACAAGTAAATTATATAAATCAAAGTCTTTAAAAGTATCTTCCCAGATAACATTATGTTTATTCATATTTTTTTTATGAACATCTCTGTATAAATAAAATTTTCCATTTAAATAATTATCTGTTACAATATTTTTTTCAGCTATTAATTCTTTAAATGTTTTTTCATTATAAGTTTTAGTAAATTCATCATAATTAACAAGATTACTAAATTTATTATCAAACTTGTAACCAAGCTCTGTAATATCTATATTTGTAAAATCACCTGGTTTATTTTCTAAAACCAAATAATATATACTGTTATTTTCCATAATATCCCTCCAGATGTAGGAACTATAGTATATCATATTTTTAGTTAAAAAACAATTTTATTGATTATTTTTTTGATTATTATTCTATATAATACATTTTTTTCATAATTTTATTAAGGTGATAAAAATAAATAAAAAATATAAAGTAGTTGAAGTTAAAAATTTTTTTTTGAAATATTTAAAATGTTATGATAAATTTTTAAATAAATATTATTTACTTAGGAAAACTAATACTATACATACTTTTTTTAATTCAAATTATATTGATATAATTGGTTTAAATGATAAAAACCATGTTATTTACAAATATGAAATGGCGCCGAAAAATATTATTTGTGAAATCAAAAATCCAAAAGAAAAAACTAATATTTTAATTTTACCTAAAAATACTAGTTCTCATATAAGAATTGGAGATATATTATCCTTTGAAAATAAACACGAATTCTAAAATTCTAACTTCGTCTCCTGGTTTAGCTCCAGCTTTTTCAAGTGCCTCTTCTACACCCATTTTATTTAGTTTACGAGCAAGTCTTCTTACGCCCTCTGCTTCATTGAGTTTAGTCATCTTAAGGAGTTTTTCAAGTCTTGCTCCAGTTACAAGCCAGCCAGTTCCTTCTCTTACTACATGAAAAGAGTCTTCGTTCTTATATTCAAATAAAATATAATCTTCAAATTCTTCTTTCTTAAACATATCTTCTGCTGGAATTTCATCTAATAAGTCTGCTAATTTTTTCAAAAGTTCATCTATATTAAAATTATTGATTGCGCTTATTTCAAAAATTTCTTTTTCTGGATACTTATCTTTAAATAATTTTAAATTAGTTTCAGCATCAGGTAAATCCATTTTGTTAGCTATTACAATTTCCTTCTTAATCATTAATTTATTGTCAAATTTATCTACTTCTTTTCGAATTACTTCATAGTCTTCGATAGGATTTCTACCTTCCATAGCTCCCATATCTAAAACATGTGCAAGAACTCTTGTTCTCATAGCGTGTTTTAAGAATTTATCGCCTAAACCAATGCCGTCTGAGGCACCTTCTATAAGACCTGGTAAATCTGCCATTACAAATGATCTGTAATCTGCAAGTCTTACGACTCCTAAATTTGGTGATAATGTTGTAAAGTGATATGCTGCTATTTTAGGTTTAGATGCCGATACAACAGATAAAAGTGTACTTTTTCCAACACTTGGCATACCTACTAATCCGACATCTGCTAAAACTTTAAGTTCAATTTTTAAAATTCTTTCTTCTCCCGGTTCTCCTTTTTCACTAAATTGAGGAGCTGGGTTATCATGAGTAGCAAAAGATTTATTTCCTCTACCACCACGGCCTCCTTTGGCAACAATATGAGATTGACCATCAAGTGTTAAATCACATAGTACTAAATTAGTCTCTGCGTCATATACAATGGTACCCATCGGTACCGGAACGATTACATCATCTCTTCCTTTTCCGTACATATTGCTTCCTTTTCCGTGTTCTCCTCTATCTCCACGAATAGTTTTTTGATATCTAAGATCCAGGAGTGTTGTTATATTTTTATCAACTTTAAAAATAATGTCAGCACCTCTACCTCCATTACCGCCATCAGGCCCCCCCATGGCAACGTATTTTTCACGGCGAAAAGATGTACATCCATCTCCTCCTGCGCCTGCTACTACCTTTAAATTTAGTTCATCTACAAACATTTATATCAACTTCCTTTCTCATATTATATCATGTTTTTTTGTTTTTTTCACGAAGTTTCTTATAGTCATAAAAGATAAAATAAATAAAATCATTTTCTCTTTTATTTATTTTTTTCTGTAGTGATATTACTTCCTTAGTGCACTTTATTCTATCATAAAATAAAAAAAGAGTATACTATTTTACTTCGTATACACTTGCTTTTTTCTTACTTCTTCCGCTTCTTTCAAATTTAACAATACCATCAATTAAAGCAAATAATGTGTGATCTTTTCCCATACCAACATTATTACCTGGATAAATTTTTGTTCCTCTTTGACGATAAATAATTGAACCAGCAGTAGCAAATTGTCCATCAGATAACTTAGCTCCAAGTCTTCTACCAGCTGAGTCTCTTCCGTTATCAGTTGATGATTGACCTTTTTTATGGGCAAATCTTTGGATATTTAAATTAATAAATAACATTTCTATTCTCCTTTACTAGTTTTTAAATTTTTAGGATATTTAGATTCTAATTCTCGTAGTAGTGTAAACATATTTTCAATTAATATATTAGCTTCTTTACTTTCTTTAAATATGGTAATAATCATTTTATCACCATTGTCTAAAAATTCTATTGCATTTGAATCAAAATTAAATATTCCATTTACTGTAGTATAAATTATACTTGAAACACTTGCACACACAATATCTTTACCGTAATCAGCAAAGTTCGCATGACCAGTTACTGTAATAACCTTACCAACTTGATTAATTTTAATCATATAAATTAACCGTTAATTTTTTTGATTTCAAGTGCAGTATATGGTTGACGATGACCTTGAGTTTTACGATATTTTTTCTTAGGTTTATATTTAAACACTTTTATCTTTTTACCACGGCCATTTTTTACAACGTTACATACAACAGTAGCACCTTCAACATAAGGAACCCCTGCTTTACCATCAACTAATAATACTTTATCAAAAGTAATATCTTTTCCTGCTTCAACATCAAGTTTTTCAACATAAATTTTGTCTCCTTCAGAAACATAATATTGTTTTCCACCTGTTTCGAATATAGCTTTCATTTCATACCTCCTCTATTTTTAAGTCGCGCCCTTAAGGTGAGTAAACTCTTAGAACCTTTTTAGTGCGGTTTTAATAAAATGAATTAAAACATAGTTATTTTACCAAAAAAAAGGCAAACTGTCAAACAGTTTGGCTTAATTTCAGGAAATAATTATCTTTTTTCTAACATTTCTTCAATAAGCTTGGTTGCCTCTTCTACTGTGCTTATGTTTGGTTCCATTACATATACATATTGACCTGCTGATGTATAATAACTAGAATCATAACCAGTTACACTGTAAGTGTTTAGTTCCCAAGGATTTAATGTATTTAATTGCATACTTACAAGTTTAAGTATATCATCTGCTGGTATATTAATATAAAAAGAGCCTTCAAGAGAGTTTAGTATTTCATCGTAATCAGTTAAAAGTGTTGTGCTAGATGAAAATTTATCCATAAGCGCTCTTAAAACTTCTTGTTGATTTTTTCCTCTTTGATTATCACCATCTACAAATGCATATCTATATTGCGAAAATTCTAATACTTCTTTTCCATTTAAATTATTATATCCTTTTGTATATGAGTAATTCCAACTATTGAATGTATATTCAGAATAAACTTCAAGTCCACCTATAGCATCAACTAAATTTGTAAGTCCGAAAAAATTGATTCTAGCTGCATAATCTATATCTATATCAAGTAAATTTTCAATAGTCATTAAACTTTCATTAACTCCATATATACCTGCATGTGTAAGTTTATCTTTTTTATTAATTGTAGCAAAGTCTACATAATAGTCTCTAGGAATATTAACAGATAATATTTCATTTACTAGTGGATTAACTACAATTACTTGATTCACATCACTTCTAGTTTGTGTAAGTACATCACTTCTTGAGTCTACACCACTTAAATATATTATAAATGGTTCATTTGTTACATCTTTATTTACTGTTTTAACTTCGACTTCCACTTCAATTTCATAAGTTTTAATTAATATTAAACTACTAAATAAATCTTCATAAAAGTCCTCAATTAATAATTTTTCTGATTCATTTATTATTATATGTGATATATTTTTATTATTTAGGTCAGTTATTAAAGTATCTTGATCAATATAACTGATTACTTCAATGCTGTAATCTTCTTTAACTTTATCTACTACAATATCATATCCTTCTAAGCCAGAATCAAAATATCCAACTTCACTGATATCGTCACTATGCCCTAATAATAAATATACTTCAGTTTCATGAGTCTTGCCTGTAATTTTATCTAAAAAATCAGTTAGACTATTTATATACCCTATAACTAATATACATATTATAATCGAAAAAATATTAAATATTGAATTTATGATTTTTTTAATATTTCCTTGTTTTTTGATTGATAAAATTTGAAAAATAATAGTTATTAAAAGTATTATTCCTAATATAATTAAATAATTTGTAGGAAATATAGCAAATACCACTATTAAATAAGCAGTAAAAATACTCATTAAAATACTTATACCACTTACAACTATATTAAAATAGTTAAGTATCTTATATTGTTTTTTATTAGATTTTTTTTGATATTTCATTTCAACCTCTTTATTTTTTCTTTATAATTTTATTTATAAATCTATGCATTATTAAATTTTTTATTCTAATGTAAATTGAAAATTTCGCATATTTTTGAAGATATTTTATAATATTATTGCTATCAATTTCATTATTAATTAGTTTTTCAAAAAATTTATTATAGTTCTTATTTGGCGAGATATTACAATTGTGATTAAATCTGAATGCTTCTTCTATAGTGTATTTTTGTAAATTAAAATCTTTTATTGAGCTAAAAAAATCTTTTCCTTTATTTGAATTTATACAAAGTACTGAAATACCTGAGTCATCATCAATAACATTTTTATCAATTTCTGTAATACCCCAAAAATCACCTATTGTAAAATCCGAATATCTTTTCATCGAACTAAATTTACAATCATAACAAGATGGCCTATTTATTAACTCTCTGCAAAACGCAGTAAAATATGTTTTATCTTCTAGTTCCATACCGTTATTAAAAATTATAATAGGAGTTGTATTTTTCCAACCATTTTTTTTACTTCTAAACTTAACATCTTTAATTTTTAGGTTATGTTTTTTTTCTAAATTTTCTAAATACATTTTAAAGACTTTAGGTGAAGGATTAGCGTGACAAATTATTTCACACGTTAGAAGTTTTTCATATTCTTTTTTCAAGAAACTTCTAAGTCCACTACACTGACATGGTGTACCTGAAAATAAAACTGTTTTATTTTCTTTTAATTTTTCTTCTACACTATTGTAAATACCGTTTAAATCACTTCTAACATATTTACTTCCTTGCAGTTTATTAAGATCTTTTACTTTATCTATTAACATATGTTTAGCAGTCACATTATTATCGTACCCTACTCCCGCTACAAAACCGCCAGAATTAATTACTTTCAATGCTATAGGATAAAACACTCCTCCAGATGAACTATTATCCAATATTTTTTTATTCTTACATATAGCCATGTATGTCATGCTTTTAAAGGAATTTCCATTTTTTTTATTACTGCATATATTTTCGCATATTTTACATGATATACATTTGTTTTTATCTATAATTGGATATAGAAAACCTTCTTGATCTTCTATCATTTCTATTGCATCTACTGGACACCTAAGAGAACACGTTCCACATCCATTGCAATCTTTTTTTTCATAAGTATCAAAATAAGTTTTCATTCTTGTTTTCCTTTCTTTTTTACAAACTTTAGTATTTCACAAATTAACCCCTTATTTAATATGATACTATAAAGCATAACTATTATTAAGGAAATTATATTTAAGTACATATTATCAATGTAATATAACGGTATAATTATAGTTATTATTATTGGCAAACTAATTATTATACTACTATCAAAATGTATTTTAAAATACTTTTTACTAATATCTCGAACTCTATAAACACTAATGACAAGATAAGATATTAATGTAGATATAGCTGCTGCATACAGTCCGATAAAATTAATTAAAGTTAAATGTATTATTATATTAATGATGGCTGATATTCCTGAAGTTAATGCAATGGCTTTGGAATTTTTGTGTGCATAATAAACTCCTGTTGCCATACTAACGATTACATTAAAAATCGCTCCTACTAAAAAAATGGGAATTAAATTATAACTTTCTTTAAAATTATCATTAATTAATAACGGAAAAACAAAAGGCATTAAAACAAGCATTCCTAGTAAAATGCAAGTAAATAATTTTAACATTGTATTAAATGTTTTATTAAAAAATTCTTCTCCATCTTCACTTTTTAGATGTGTAACAACTGATTCAATCCAACTAATATGAAAAATATTATAAGCTGCCATAACAATAGTAGAAAATTTAAGTGAAGCTGATAGTAACCCTGTATATGATAATCCTAAAAATATAGTAACAATTAGTCTATCAGCTGCTGTAAAAACCCACCACGAAATTGCATTAGGTACTAAAGGCATTGTATAAGTAAGCATTTCTTTTATTATTTTTTTATTAATT
>CAYJEI010000026.1:0-11116 GCA_964369155.1 uncultured Muribaculaceae bacterium
TGATATTTCATACTCGATTCCCATATCTTTCATTTTATTAAGTAACGAATTTAAATGTTCCTCAACTATACCTTCAACTTCAAAGTTTTCGCCTAAAAGAGCTCCGATAATTACATAAGTTCCACCTTCGATACGATCAGGTATAATTGATATTTCAGCACTTCCTAATTTAGTTACTCCCTCAATTATAAGCGTATCTGTTCCTGAACCTTTTATTTTTGCTCCCATTTTATTAAGCAAATCAATTATATTTACTATTTCAGGCTCTTTTGCTGCATTATATATTGTTGTTATACCTTCTGCTTTAACAGCTGCAAATAAAATATTTAGTGTTGCTCCTACCGAAGCAAATTTTAAATTTATAGCGCAACCAACTAATTTTTCAGCTTCTATAATATATTTTTCTCCGGTACTTGTTATTTTTGCTCCTAGTGATTCAAATCCTTCTAGATGAAGATCTATGGGTCTTTCTCCTATTTTGCATCCGCCTGGTATGTATACTTCTGCTTTTTTATATTTAGCTAATAATACTCCCATAAAATAATATGATGCTCTTAATTTTTTTGCTAAATCATACGGTATTTCTTTATTTTTAGCATTTCTAACATCTATAACAGCTGTAGAACCATTTATCTCTACGTTTGCTCCTAATAGCTCCATAATGTTGATAAGTGCATCTTTATCCGAAATATTAGGAACATTTGTTACAGTTACTATTTCATCAGATAAGATTGTTGCTGGTAAAATAGCTACTGCACTATTTTTTGCTCCTCCTATTTTTACTCTGCCACTTAATTTTTTATTTCCTTCTATTATAATTCTTTTCATAATACATCCCCATTTCTTCAGTGCTTATATATTTAAACATAAAAATTGTAAATTATCAACTTTACTATATAGATTTTTTTGATAAATGTCAATATTATAGTATTAAATGTATAATTCCTAATGTAAAGAGAATAATTATACTTAGCCTTTTTGAATATGTACCCATTATATTTTTTGTATATTTCCCTATGACAAGTCCGGCAAGTGTGAATATCATACTGAAGATAGAAAACAATATTGAACTTATTAGAATATTTGTTTCTTCAAAAGAAAGTCCAAATCCGACTGTAAAACTATCTAAACTAACGCTAAAAGCTAATAATAAAATTTCATATATTGTAAATTTTCTATCTTCGTTTTTTTCATCTAGTGAACTAATTAAAATTTGAATAGCCAATATAAGTAATATTATGCCTAATATATTATTTCCATCAATATTTACTAAATTTGATACTTTAATGGCTACGAGTGCTCCTAGTATAGGCATAATTAAGTGAAAAAAACCGATAAAAATAATTAAATACTTTGTTTCTTTTTTATTTAGTATTGTTCCTAATGCTATTGATAGTGAAAAGGCATCCATAGCTAACGATATACTCAAAAAAATTGTAGTTATTATATTTGTCATACTAACTATATTAATTTAATTGATCAATTATGTTTTTTAGATAAAAAGAATATTCTAAATCTGTTTTATCACTACTTTCTAGTTCTAAATTACATAAAGGAGGATATAAAACACACCACCAATTATCACCTTTAGCTTCTCCAATTTCAATAACTAGTGATTCATAATTTCCACCATTATATACAATTCCTTTGTAATTTTTTTCTGGAAAATAGTTATATCCATAATTTATACTATAATTTAAATTTTCAGTTTCCAAAATTTTTTCTATTTCTGATATATTTAATTCAATATTATTTCTTGACTCTTCTATTGTATTAGATGTATTTTCTATTTTTATTATTGTTTCTTGCAGTTTTGATACTAAATTTGTTTTAATTATTTGATCTGCTGATGTATTACTGTTTGCTATTACTCTAAATCTAATTGACTCACTAGGTATTAAGTATTCTTCATTATCAGTTTTAATTAAACCAATTGTTGTCAATGCAAATAAAAATATTATAATCTTTTTCATTTTATCACTCTTTCTAAATGATAATGATTAAAAATTATAATATTTATTCATTAATTGCAAAAATCATTCTATCTTTTCCTGCTAAATCTTTTTTTGTAATGATTTTCGCAGATGGATAATTTTCTTTTATTATATTTACTACAGCTTGCTTTTGAGTATCTCCTATTTCAAATGCCAAAATGTTTTTTTTATGCAATACTTCTTTAGAATATTTTATTATTCTTTCATAAAATATCAGTCCTTTATTTTCTGCAAATAAAGCTAAATGAGGCTCATATTTGTAAACTTTTTCTTCTATAATGTCATTTTTGTCAATGTATGGAGGATTAGACACTAATACATCATATTTTCCTGGTATTTTATGCATTATATCGTGCTTAATAAAATTTACTTTTGATTTATTATGTTTATTATTGCATTTAGCTAATTCTAAGGCTTTATCAGATATGTCAAACGCGGTAACAGGTGTTTCTAATTCTTTATTTAGAGTTATTGCAATAGCACCGGTACCCGTTCCAAGATCAGCTATGTTTACTTTTTGTTCAAAATTTTCTTTTATTATTTTTATTAAGTTTTCTACAAAATATTCAGTTTCAAATCTAGGTATTAAAACTTCTTCTTTCACTAAAAAATTATAATTATGAAAATCTACATTTCCTATTATATATTGTAATGGATATCCTTCTTTATATTTTTTTATAGATTTTTCTTGATTTTCTTTTGAAACATATTTTTTTATTTGTTCTATTTCATTCATATTAATTCATTGTTTCGCCAGCTAATTTTAATCGCATATCTTCTGTTATTAATGCCTCAATTACTTCTGATATTTGTCCATTCATAACTCTATCTAATTCCATTAACGAAAAATTTATACGATGATCTGTTATTCTATTTTGAGGATAGTTATAGGTTCTGATTTTTTCTGATCTATCACCTGAACCTATTTTGCTTTTTCTAGCTGATCCTACTTCTTTTTCTTTTCGTTGCAATTCTTCATCATGCATTTTAATTTTTAACATTTTCATTGCTTTTTCTTTATTTTTAAGCTGACTTCTTTCATTTTGACAAGTTACTACAACTCCTGTAGGTAAATGTGTTATACGTACAGCAGAATCAGTAGTGTTCACTGATTGCCCTCCTGCTCCAGATGACCTATATACATCTATTTTTAAATCTGCTTCTTTTATATCTATGTTAACATCTTCTATTTCTGGCATTACTAATACTGTTGCAGTAGATGTATGAACTCTTCCTTGAGTTTCTGTAGCTGGAACTCTTTGAACTCTATGAGCTCCACTTTCATATTTTAACTTTGAATAAACATTTTCTCCTTTGATTAAGCATTCTACTTGTGAAAAACCTCCACTAGTTCCCTCTATTTCATTTAACACTTCAATTTTCCAACCATTTTTTTCAGCATAATATGTATACATTCTTAAAAGGTCTCCAGCAAATATATTTGCTTCATCGCCCCCAGCTGCACCCCTTATTTCCATAACAACATTTTTTCCGTCGTTTTCATCCTTAGGAACTAATAATATTTCTAATTCTTTATTCAATTTTTCAATTTGTATTGTTAACGTTTCTACTTCAATTTCTGCAATTTCCTTCATCTCTGGGTCACTTAACATTATTTTAGCTTCTTCAAGGTCACTTTGAGCTTTTTTTAAGGCATTATAACAATTCACAGTTTCTTCCAAGTCCGAAAATTCTTTAGATAATTCTTTAACTTTATTAAAATTACTTAATACTTCAGGTTTACTTAATTCCTCTTTTAATTCACTATATTTTTTTTCAATATTATTTAATCTTTCTATCATTTTTTCCTCCAATTATAAAAAACAAGCCTACATGCCTGTTTCTTCGTCTTCATCTATTAATACTAGATCTGATAAGTCATTATCGGCTCTGTCATCTGTTTCTTCGCCTTCATAAAAAATATCTTCTTCATGAGTATCAGTTATTTCTTCATGAGTTTCTTCAAGTTCCTCATCTAAATCTAAATTTTCTTCATCTTCAATAGTTATTGACTCTAGTTTATGCCTACTTTGTAAATCCCAAAATCCTTTATCTAACATAACAAACTTTTTATTTGTTGATAAAGCTTCGAAAAATTCAGTAACATGATCCATATTTTCTTCAAAATCTATTTTTAAAAGTGTACATATTTTTTTATACAGATTCATTAATTTTTCTTTTTTACCTGTTTCTTTTAAAATCAAAAAAGCTATTTCATCATATCCCATACATTCTAATTCATCAAGTGTTAATTCTTTTAATTTCATTTTATTTTATACCCTCTCTTTTGTTGTATTATTATATGCAATTTAATATTATAATTTTATATCTTTTAAAATTATTTGTATTTTTACTTCTATGTCATCAATTTTATATTTAAGCGTTATTATGTCTTTGGTTATATTACTGCTGCAATCGATATCGAATTTACAATTTCCTTCTCTAGAAAAATCAAATGAGCAAGTTTTATCACTAAAATTTATAATCATAGTGTATTCTTGCGTTTTTCTAGTATAGGTATTTTTTTGATAATTATAATTATTGTACTCATCTTTTTGCATAAAGGTTATTTCTTTATTTAAAACAATGTCTGCTATTTCATTTTCTAAATTAATTATTAATTTATTATCATTAAAAAGCTTCCAGTCGATTTTCTCTTTCAACATAACACCCCGCTTTTTTCCTAAACATTATATCATAACAATTTTTAAAATCAATATATTTTTTAAATTTTTTTATTTCTTTTGCTTTTTTATGTAAACTTATAATTCAAAATTTCTAGGAAGAGTTGATTTTATTTCGATTAATTTATTAGTACTAGGGTGAAAAAATTTAATGCTATTAGCGTGTAAAAACATTCTTTTTTCTTTTTTTGAGCCGTATTTCACGTCTCCTTTTATAACACAATTTATATCTTTCATATGTACTCTAATTTGATTTTTTCTTCCTGTTTTAATTTCTATTTCAAGCCAAGTATACATTCTTGATTCTTTTATTCTTTTATATAATGTTATTGCTTTTTTGCCTTTGTAACTGCTTTTAACATATAAATTTTTATCTTCACTTAAGAATGATTCAATTCTTCCTTCTTTTTTTGTTTTTCCTTCTACTATAGCGATATATTTTCTTTCTACTTTTTCCCAATTTGCTTGCATTTTTTCTTTTGTTTTTTGATTTTTTGCAAAAACTACGATACCCGATGTCTCTTTATCCAATCTGTTAACAATAAAAACTTTATTATTTTTATTTTTATGTTTTACATATTCACTAACTTTCCAATACAATGAGTTGTTACTAGTTTCTGTTCCTATACATAATAGATTATATGGTTTGTCTACTATTATAATTTTTTTATCTTCAAATAACACTCTTAAATCTGATTTATTTTTATTAATTGATACAACATCCCCTACTTTTAAAGCATAATTATACTTTGTTGTTATTTTATCATTTACTTTTATTTTTTCTGATGTTAATAATTTTTTTAGTTCTTTTCTTTTTAAATCTTGCGATAAAAGAAATTCATTTAAAATGTTTTCTTCTACTACTTCATATTCTTTAAACATATTTTCTCCCTTTTCTGATTATATACTAACATGTTTTTTATATTTTAGAAAGTTTTTATATCTATCACTTATATTTTTTTGTTTTTTTGATGATACTATTAGTGGTGATTTTATGCGATTTTTATCTGTCTCTATTAAATTTTTTATTTTTAGTTTTATTTCTTTTATACTTATTATGGTTTCTCTTTATATATATGCTTATTTAAGTCCGCAAATAGATTTAAAAACCCCAGGGAATTTATATATATACGATAATAATGATAATTTAGTTTATCAAGGTTCTAAAACGAGCGAATGGGCTAAATTAGATGATATAAGTGATTATTTGATTGATGCTACTATATCTGTTGAAGATAAAAATTTTTATAACCACTCTGGTTTTGATTATCTAAGAATTGTAAGTGCCCTTCTTGCTAATATAGAAAGTATGAGTATAAATTCAGGAGGATCTACAATTACACAGCAATATGCAAAAAATATGTATTTAGATTTTAATCAAACTATGGAAAGAAAAATTGAGGAAGCTTTTTTAACTTTAGAATTGGAAGTTCATTATGAAAAAGATGAAATTTTAGAAGGTTATCTAAATACAATATATTATGGGCATGGAAATTATGGTATTGAAAATGCTAGTAAGTTTTATTTTAATAAAAGTAGCGCTGATCTAACTTTAGAAGAAGCAATCATGCTTGCAGGAATTCCTAATAGACCTAATGATTATAATCCACTTACTGATTACGAAACATCTGTAAATAGAGCTAAAATTGTTGCAAAAACTATGCTTCAAAATGATTTAATTACTGAAGAAATATATAATTCGCTTTATACAAATACATTAGAAATATATGGTAAGCATACTAGTAATGACTTACAAATGTTAATGTATTATCAAGATGCAGTACTAGATGAACTTTATAGTTTAAAGGAAATACCTACATCCCTTATCGATTCTGGAGGACTTAAAATATATACTACACTTGATATGAATGCTCAAAGAACTTTAGAAGAAAACATTTTAGAGAACCTTCCAAATGATGAAATTGAAGTTGCAGGCATTGTTGCTGATCCGCAAACTGGAGGAGTAATGGCACTTACTGGTGGTGTTGATTATTCAGAAAGTACGTATAATAGAGCAATTATCGCAGAAAGACAAGTTGGCTCTGTTATGAAACCTTTTTTATATTATTCTGCTCTTGAAAATAATATGACTATGGCTTCAACATTTAAAAGTGAATATACTACATTCACTCTATCAAATGATAATACTTATTCTCCAAGTAATTATAATAATAAATATGCTAATAAAGACATTACTATGGCTGCTGCTTTAGCTTTTTCAGATAATATATATGCAGTTAAAACTAATCTTTTTTTAGGTCTTGATAAACTAGTTGAAACTGCCAAATTAACTGGTATTACTGGTGACTTAGATGAAGTTGCGTCTCTGGCTCTTGGTACTAGTGAACTTACATTATTAGATATTACTAATGGATACACAACTTTTGCTGCTGAAGGATATAAAAGAGAGCTCTATTTTATAGAAAAAATAGAAGATATGAATGGTAATGTTTTATACGAAAAAGAAGTTTATAATGATTTAGTTTTAAATCCTAATTTAACTTATATTTTAAATGAAATGCTTGCATGTACTACTAGTGATAAATTTAATGATTATACAATAGCAACAGGTGTTTCTATAAGTGAGATGTTAACTAATAAATATGCACTTAAAAGCGGTACTACAGATACTGACAATTTACACATCGGTTATAATCAAGACCTTATCGTTAGTCTATGGATGGGTTATGATGATAATTCTGATACCAATTCTTTTATTAGTCAAAAAGAAAGATTAATATGGGCTAATACAATGGAAGATTTACTTGAAAATAAAAACACTAGTTGGTATGATAAACCTACTAATGTAATTGGTGTTATGTTGGATGCTGTAACTGGAGAAGCTCCAGTTGATCAAGACAGCAGTACTATATTTTATTTTTTAAAAGGGACTGAACCAGGAGCTAGTTCCTTTGTTAGTACTGAATGATTAATCAGGTATTTTTATTTTTAATATTTTACTTCCTGATTCATTTATTTCTTCAATAATAATATTTGGATATTTAGAGATAAATTCTTTTATCTCTTTTTCTATGTTGTTTTCTGTCGTATTTTTTTCTTTTGATACATCACTACTAATATCAGCAAAGTCATCTAAAAGTTCTATTTCATCTTCAACGATTGGCTCATTTACTGTAGGTGTAACACTCATGTTAGCAGCTTCGTCTTCTAAAAAGTTAAAAAATTTATTTGGTACTTTTTCATCTTTATTTAAATTTGGAAACATTAAATCAGCCTCACTTTCTTCTTTTGGTATAATTTTAATAGGCTCTATCTTTGGTTTTTCTTCTTCTCCTTGCAACTTTACTATTTCTTCTTCTAGCCTTTTTACACTTAATCTTTCTGATAATACTCTTTCTAAAAGCATTTTTTGATCTTCTATTTTTTTTACTTTTAAAAGTGTTCTTGCATGTCTTTCTGATATTTTTTCAGCAAGAATAGCTTCTTGAATTGATTCATCTAAAGTTAGTAATCTTAATTTATTAGATATTGCACTTTGACTCAATCCCATTTTTCTAGCTAAATCTTCTTGATTCATTAAACCTTTATCTAAAAGAGCTTTATAGGATTTGGCTTCTTCAATAGCTGTCAAATTTTTTCTTTGTACATTTTCAACTATTGCAACTTCAGCGCTTTTGGTATCTGATATTTGGGTTATTATAGCTGGCACAGATACAAGACCTGCTAATTTTGCTGCTCTATATCTTCTTTCTCCTGCTATTATTTCGTATTTATCATTTATTCTTCTTATAATTATTGGTTGAATAATTCCATGTTCTTTAATAGAGTCTGCTAGTTCTTTTAATGAAGCATCATCAAAAGCTAATCGTGGTTGAAAACGATTAGGAAGTATTTCTTCTATCGGAATTTGCATTACATTATTTTGTTCCACTATATCACCCTACTTTTTTATTCTATTATTATTTTATCATATAATTATCTTTTTTTAAATGTTTTTTTAAAAAAAGATTTCTTAATGTAAAATAAATGCTATATAAGCATTTATTTTAGTGGTTGTTTTAATATTTTATCATAGTTTCTTATACTGATTAAATCACTATTTTCTTTTTTTTCAAAATTTATTATACTTCTTTCTCCTGCATTTTCCGGTAATTCAAATTTTATATTATTAATTATACTTAAATTTAAAATTTTTATTGTTAATTTAGCTTCATTTAGTTCTTCTTCTATATTACCTTTCATTGCTATAAAATTCCCATTTTTTTTAACAAATGGTGTACATAGTTCTGTTAACACTCTTAAATTAGCAACAGCTCTAGCTGTTACAACATCAAATTTATTTAAATTTTTTTTTACAAAATTTTCTGCTCTGTCATGAACTACAGTAATAGATACTCCTATACCATTTGATACATAACTTAGGAATTTTGTTTTTTTATTATTAGAATCTAAACATGTTACTTCTAAATTAGGATAAAATATTTTTAGAATAATTCCTGGAAATCCAGCACCTGATCCTATATCTAATAAATTTTTTTTAGTAGATAAATCTACTATTTTTGTTATTGTTAAGCTATCGTAAAAATGTTTTAAATAAACTTCTTCCTCTTCAATTATTCTTGTTAAATTAGTATGTTCATTATAATCTTTTAATAGTACATAGTATCTATTTAATTTTTCCATAATTTCATCATTAATTGTAATATTTAACTTTTTTATTTCTTCAACAAATTTTTCTTTATTCATGTTTGTTATACTCCTTTTTTAAATAAACAGCTAGTACTGATATGTCCGCTGGATTTACTCCACTTATTCGTGTTGCTTGTGCTATTGTTTTAGGTCTTATCTTACTTAATTTTTGTTTAGCTTCGCTAGCTAAATTTAAAACATTTGCATAGTCAATATCACTTGGTATTTCTTTTTCCTCTAGTTTTTTTAATTTTTCTGCATTTTCATATGCTTTTTTAATATAACCTTCATATTTAACTAATATTTCTGCTTGCTCTATTACTGCTTTTGGATATTCCTCTTCTAAGTAATTAACTAATTTTTCTTCAGGTCTTTTTATCAATTCATATAATGTTACACTTTTTAATTCTTCTTTTAAAAATACTTTTGTTACTTTCATATCTTCTATTAATTTAAATATTTTTTCTTCTTTATCAATAAGTTTTTTATATTTTTCTTCTGATATTGCTCCTTTTTGATAAGCATATTTTCTTAATCTTAAATCTGCATTATCATGTCTAAGTAATAATCTAAATTCAGCTCTTGAAGTAAGCATTCTATAAGGTTCTATTGTTCCTTTTGTTACTAAATCATCAATTAATACTCCTATATATGCTTCATCTCTTCTAAGTATAAGTGGGTCTTTATTATCTAATTTAGATACTGCATTAATACCTGCTATTATACCTTGACCAGCTGCTTCTTCATATCCACTTGTTCCGTTTATTTGGCCAGCTGTAAATAAATTTGCTATTTTTTTATTTTCAAGTGAAGGGGTTAACTCTAATGGATCAATTGCATCATATTCTATTGCATATGCATACTTGGTGATTATTGCATTTTCTAAACCAATAATACTTTTAACCATTTGTTCTTGTACTTCTTCAGGCATGCTTGTAGAAAAACCTTGAAGATACCATTCATCTATGAATTTACTTTCAGGTTCTAAAAATAGTTGGTGTCTTTCTTTATCTTTAAATCTAACTATTTTGTCTTCTATTGAAGGACAATATCTTGGACCTACTCCCGTAACATGGCCTCCGTACATTGCACTTTTAGTTAAATTTTCTTCAATAATTTTGTGAGTATTATCATTAGTAAATACTAGATAACATAATTTTTGATTTTCATGTTTATAAGATGGCTCATCATCAAAACTAAATGTGTATTCTTCTTTATCTCCTGGCTCTTTTTGAATTATATCAAAATTTATAGATGTCTCTTTAATTCTTGGTGGAGTTCCTGTTTTTAATCTAATTATATTTAGTCCATATTTTTTTAGATTGTCAGATAAATAATTTGATCTATCTTCTCCATGAGGACCTTCTGGGATTGATTTATTTCCTACTAGTATATTTGATTTAGTGTACGTTCCAGTTGTCAATATTACAATATTACTGTAAAGCTTTTCCCCATTATCTAAAATAACACCTGTTACCTTATTATCTACAATTATTAAATCTTCTACTTTTCCTTCGATAATATCAAGGTTTTTAGTACTTTCTAAAGCTAATAACATGTTTTTAGGATAACATATTTTATCTGCTTGAACTCTTAAACATCTTACTGCTGGACCTTTTGATGCGTTTAACATTTTTGCTTGAAAATGAGAAATATCTGCTATTTTTCCCATTAACCCACCTAGTGCATCTACTTCTCTAACTATTACACCTTTGCTTGTTCCCCCTATTGAAGGATTACATGGCATATCGGCTATGTTATTTTTATTCATTGTTAAAAGAACAGTTT
>CAYJEI010000027.1:0-10989 GCA_964369155.1 uncultured Muribaculaceae bacterium
AGAAATAGAAAAGATAATACAAGTGTGTAATGCTAACGGTGTAGAAATAACAGGATCTGTATTTATGAAACCAGCCGAAGAAATAGAAAAGATAATACAAGTGTGTAATGCTAACGGTGTAGAAATAACAGGAAGTGTATTTATGAAAAAAGCAGCGATACTTGCTGATAATATTGATTATGTTAAAAATAAATATGGACAAAAATTTTTAACACCATTAATTGTAATAAGAGATAAAAAACATATTGAACAAGTATTTGAGTTATTAAACGAAAATGGATGTTTAGAAATTGTTATAAATAGTTCTTCAATTCTAGCTTTGAAATACTCTGAAATAGTAACAAGAAGGGAATTTTTAAAGAGTCTTAATGAAGAATTTCATAATGGTAAGAAATTTAATTCAATATTTGGAATGAAAAATGCTGGAATGTTTAAAAAATATGGTGTTAATCAAAAAGATTTAGATGAACGCTTTAGCAACGCAGTAGATAATGATAATGTTGAAATTCAACGTTAGAAAATCTTTTAGGTATATAAGTGACAAAATAAAAAGTCATTAAGAGTGCATTTAGTGAAATCCTTGCTCCACCAAATAAAAATAAAATGAACTAGAAATTTAGTTCATTTTTTTATGAAAATATTCAATTATTAATAAGAGTGCTACTAATATTTTATGAGAAAACATAAAAAAGTAGACTATTTAATTTTCAAAAAATTGTATACTGAATAAGTTATAGTGAAGGGAGGACATATGGAAGAAACAATTACTTTTGCTACTATGTTAATAACAACTATATGTGGATATAGATTAACAATAAAATAATTCCATTACAAAATATTTTGATTGGGCTTAGTATTTCAATAATCTATTACATTAATACAAAAGATTTTTCATATTCAGTAACAATGGCTGGAATATTTTCAACAGGAATCTACAGTATTGGAGATAACATAATGGATATGATTAACGAAAAGAAAGAAGAAAAGGTATTAAATTGAAAATAATAATTGCTTTCTAATGAAAAACATTATAAAATGTAAGTGGGTGATAAAATGAGCGCATTAAGAGAAGCGGTATATTCTTATATTAAAAATAATCCAGGAAGTGTGGCTTGGAGGATAAATCAACATTGTAAAGTAGTAGAAAAGCACTTAAACAATAATGAGAAAGTATTATTTGCATTTGTAGGGCAAAAAAATGATAGATTTTACGACATATTTACATCATGTGTTGTAGTTCTTACTAATAAAAGAATTATAGTAGGACAAAAAAGGGTAGTATTTGGTTATTTTTTAAAATCAATTACACCAGATTTATTTAATGACTTACACGTATATTCTGGTTTAATATGGGGAAAAGTTACAATAGATACTTTAAAAGAAGTTGTTACTGTGTCAAATGTATCAAAACTAGGACTTGATGATATCGAAACAAATATATCTCAGCACATGATGGTTGCAAAAAGAAATAACAGAAAGTTATCTGATAGTAACACTACAATATGATAAAAAAAGTATTGACAGTTATAATAATAATATTATTAATGTCAGTAGCAGTTATATATTTTTATTATAAGGAAAAATCTTATGAATATGAATATAAAATTGATGAATTTACAATCGTGGAAAAATATGATGTTGATAAAAGTTATTATATATACAATATAGAGGGAAAAGAAACTTATAAATTTAATATTAATGAAAACTACATTCCCGGAAAAAAACATATAACTAAAATTACTGAATCAAATAATTGTTTGGAAATAAAAGGTAGTTTAGAATTTTATGTGATTTGTAAGACAGACGAAGAACTAACTTACAGTTTTAACTATGTAATGAAAAATCAAAAACACGAGGATTCATTTGATAATATAAAAATATATGATACAAATAGTTATAGTTTTTTATTATGGAATTATAAAAATTTCATAAGAATTAACGATGAAGATATTGAAGAAATAAATATTTTTGAAGATGATATATATAATCCGTCACTAATAGTAAATTTAGGTCAAAAATTATTTATACCTAATTACGATGAAGAATACTATTTTAGTAGCTATTATACAATAGATTTTAAAAGTGGTGATATTAATGAAATAAAAATAGCTAGTGAAATAAATTTTGATTTTGCTTATACTAATTATGAAGATGGTATCTTAAATATTTATGATAAAAAAAATAATAAAGAATTTATAATAACTATTAAAAATGGAGAAATAAAAACAAAAAATCAAATAGAATATAGCAATAATGAATTAGAATCTAAATATCCTAATTTAAACACTAGTTTTTATAGTATTGTTAATAACAATTTGCAGTATAAAATAGGAGATTATAAAATTATACTTGATGATATTAATATTGATAAAATAATTTATCAACAAAATAACGAAGTAGTTTTTTTGTCAGCCACCAAGCTATATCACTTTAGCTTAAGTAAAGGAATAACATTATTACTAGAAAATCCAGAGTGGGAATTTAATAATGAAAATTTAATTTATATTAGCAAAAATTAAATAATTACATAACCTATATTAGGGTGTGATAATATGTTTGAAAGATATAAAATAAAAAAGGATGATACATTATATTCAATAGCTAAAAAGTTTAATACTAAGATAGATTATTTAAAAAATATAAATGATATATATTTTTTAGATTCTCTTAGAGAGGGAATGGACATAGTCGTTCCAATAAAAAAAGAAAAATATTATGATATAGTAAAGTCTGAAAAACAAGGTTCATTATTATCAATAGCAGAAAGTTTAAATATTAATCCAAATTTGTTTGCAAATTTAAATGGTCTAGAATTAAATGATTATATCTATAAAAATCAAGAAATATTAATTCCAAAAACTAACTATAGTTACTACATAGTTGCTGAGGGAGACACATTGAATAGTATAGCAAATACATTTGGTGTATCAAAAGATAGAATTTTGTCTCAAAATGAGATAATATATTTATTACCAGAACAAGTAATTATCAACAAAAAAATCAAAAAAATATAGAGTTGTAAGTGCTATATTTTTTTTGCAAATAATAATGACATTTTCAAAAAATTTTGGTACTATATATATAGTAAGAAGGGATAATTAATGATACTAAGAAAACCATATGCATTTTTGATTAAACATTTTAAATTATTACATCTAATTTTACTAGGATTAGTAATTTTTGTGATTTTAGAAACAAAAGAAATAAATGATTTTTTTGTAAATTATGTTGACAATAATTATTCAACAAATATTACCGGTGATTTAAGTTCCATCTTTGTTCCTATATTATTAATAATTGCAATTATACTTTTACTACTAATATTAATAATAACTGTATACTTATTAATACATAAAAATAAAAAGCAAAAAATTTATACAATAACCATAGGTTACTATATAGCAACACTTGTGATTTTAATATACTTTATCTCAATATTTAATACGTTAGAAACCGGAATCATAGAATCAGAATCAGCAAGAATATATAGAGATTTATCTCTTTTAATATATTACCCTCAGATGATTATTATACCATTTTTTTTAATAAGAGGATTAGGATTTAATGTAAAACAATTTAATTTTAAAAATGATCTAAAAGAACTAGAATTAAATACAATTGATAACGAAGAAGTAGAAATAAATGTAGAGTTTGATACATTTAAAACAAAAAGAAATATAAGAAGATATTTTAGAGAATTTAAATATTATGTAAAAGAAAATTTAGTAATGTTAATAATAACATCTGTATTAGCAATTATATTTATTGTTTTTTCAGTATTTGATAGTGTTGTTACTTATAGTGATACAGTATATCAAGAAAAACAAAATTTTTATTATAATAATGCTACAGTTAACGTAAATCAAAGTTTTATAACAAACGTTGACTATAAGGGAGAACAATTACCAAATGATAATTATTTTTTAGTGGTGCAGGTAATACTCACAAATGAACATAATTATAATATTGAGTTAAATACAGATGATTTTAAATTAGTTTATGACGGTAAGAGTATAAATCCTTCAATAAGTTATAGTGATAATTTTATTGATTATGGAATAGGATTAAATTCAAATACGATAAAAGCAGGAAGTTCTAAAACATATGTTATACCATACATAATTTCAGAAAATGAGATTAATAATGATTATAGTATGAAAATATATTCACATACTGTAAATACAGAAAGTCATAATTATTCCATATCTAATATTATAAATTTAAATACATATAGTTTAAGTAAATTATTAACTGTGGAAACTGTAAAAATGTCAAATCAACTTAGTTTTAATAATTCAAATCTTGGAGAATCATTTTTTACAATCAATTCATTTGAAATTGCAAATCCATATTATTATGACTATAGTATATGTAACGGAGAAGACTGCAAAATATATAAAGATATTATCACATCTAATAAAAACAACGCTAATTCTAGTACTTTACTGATTTTAGATGTAAATTTAATTTTAGATAAATCTACACAGTATGGTTTACAAAATCCATCACTTGATTCTTTTATGAATACATTTTCAAAAATAGAATATATTGTTAATGGTAAGACTTATACTGAAACGGTAGATTCTATTGTAAAAAGTAATTTAGAAAATAAGGTAGCAATAAATGTGGATAAAAGTATTGAAAACGCCTCAAATATTAACTTAATCTTTACAATTAGAAATAAACAGTATATATATATAATAAAAAATTGACTTTTTGTTTAAAATATATTAAAATAATATTGCTAAGGAGCAATATTTTCGGAACCATAGCCAAGTGGTAAGGCCAAGGTCTGCAACACCTTCATCGCCGGTTCAAATCCGGCTGGTTCCTCCAAAATAAAATAAATCGTATACTTACGATTTTTTTTTGTAAACTAGATTTAAAACAATTGTTATTTTATTAAAAATAAGGTATAATTTTAATGATAGGAAGGGTATATGAATGGATACAGTGAAAGTATAGCTAAAATAAAATCAAATTATGAAAATTCATCATTTGGAAAATTTTATTATAGTAAATTAAAAACTCCGTTAAAATTTATTAGTTCAATTTTGAGTTGGACAATTTTTGCAATACTAATAATAGTGTCTATTTTTTTAGCATACTATTTTATAGCAAGTCAGATTTATTCTTCAAAAGGTGCTGGATATGAGCCAGCCATTTCACTTTATACCATAATAAGCCCTAGTATGGTACCTAATATAAATGTTTATGATGTTGTTATAGTTAATAAAGTTAATAGCCCCGAAGACATTGAAAAAGGTGATATTATATCATATAATTCAAGTGACTTTAGAGAAGGCGAAGTTATATCAGTAACACACCGAGTAGTTGATATAGTTGTTGATGATAATGGAGAATATAGTTACATAACAAAAGGTGATAATAATTTCACTAGAGATCCAGTAGCTGTAAAATATAATGCAATTATGGGAGAAGTAGCTTTAAAAATCCCTAGACTTGGAGAAGTTCAGTTCTTTTTAGCTAGTAAAACAGGATGGTTGTTAGTTGTTATAATCCCTGCGTTAATAGTAATTATAAAATCATTAGTAAGAATTTTAAAAATTGCAGAATTAGGAAAGAAAATACCAAAATCAAGTTGGTTATTTCCTATATTCAATAAACCGATTTTATTACAGTATGATAAAAATATATATGAAATACAAAAAAATGTAATAAAATTAAAAATGAAAGAAAAAAATAACATAAAAAAAGTAGATGGAAAAAAACTAGAAGATATATACAAAGATTTAAAAAATATTTCCCGTAAATAGGAAATATTTTTATTTGTCAGTTAATTTACTAATTTCTAATTTTGTTATATCTACACCAGTCTCGCAATCCAAAATTTTTATTGAATAGCCACACAAATCCATAACTAATTCAAATATTGTAAATGGTACCATTCTAAGACCAGATTCATAATGCGATAGTGTGCAAGGTGCTATAAATAATTTTTTTGCAAGTTCTAGTTGAGTATATCCTCTAGATTTCCTCATATAACGTATATAAATTCCATACATATTAATCACCAAAGATATTATCTCAAATTAAATATAAATAAACAGCAAAGTGTTCAATATGTATAATTTTCATTAAATAAAATAAAAATTGAAAAAGCTAAAATAATGTGGTATTATATTACTAAGAATAAAGTGAGGTTATATGAAACAAAAAATTTATGAACTTATAGATCTTATAGGTGAAATATGTAGTGATAATATTGACATTGAACACCTAAAAAACGAACTAGTTTCAATAGATAATAAAGTTGACTTCAATAAAAATAATATAAACAATATTAAAAAAGAGTTAAAAATAAAGGACTATGAAAACATAGAACAAAAAGAAGAAGACAAGATAGAATTAAAAAAACAAGTAAGCAAATATAATAAACATAAAACTGAATTAAATGATATAAAAAACAAACTAGAGTCTGTAAATAAAAATAAAAACAAAATTTTCGATAATATGTCTCTAGCAAAAGATAATATCAAAACATATAGTAATTTATTACAAAATTTAACTAATAAAATAGTAGAACAGGATATTGACAAAGAAGTATATCAACTAATAATAGAAGAAAATGAACATAAACTTGATTTTTGGAAAAACAAAGAAGCAGAGTACAATAGTAAATATAATGAAATAACAATAGAAGATAGTTTGTTAAGATCAACAAAAGAAGACATGGAAAATGAATTATATTTTATAAAGATAAAAAAAGATAATTTAGAACAAAAAATCACTAATGTAAATAACTATTTCAACCATGAGCAAAAAAAATTTGATCAAAGTGTAATAATAGAAAAAGAAAAAATAATCAAGGATTTAGAAAATAAAAAACTAGAAATTCAAACACATATAATATTTTTGATTTCAGAATTTAAAGAATTTATTAGCAAAAATAAATTTTATGAAGCAAATTTAAAATTTAATGAAATATGGGTTTTAGTAAGTAACACAGCATATGTACTTAATGACGATTTTGAAGAGTTGAAACTTATAGCGAAAAATATGCAAAAAGAATATCTTACTATTCAAAATAACATAAAAGTTAATAACTATGCATTAATTGGTGCAGAGGAAATAAACGATAGAATTTATATGATAGATATTATATTAGAAGAAAATAAACAAAATGTAAAAAATCTAAAAGATATAATTAACAATGTAAATAATAAGAAATCAATTAATTTGTGGAATACGATAAAATCATTAAAAACGTCAGAAGAAATAAAAACTAGTTATGATAAAGATCTTAATCATTTATTAGAATATACAAATGTTTTAAACACATACGGTATAAATTTTTTAAATAAATATGCAGTTTCTTTAATTCAAGAAAAGGAAAAAATAAAAGAAACTCTTAATGACAATAAATTTACTGTAGATGAAACAAGAAAATTATCTGATATACAAAGAATCAAGGAAATAGCTGAAAACTTAAAGATAGTAAACAAAAAACTAGATAGTAAAAAAGAATTTCAAGTGATGAAACATGAAATTGAGTTATTACTAGAATCTCTGGAATTTGAAGATGGTTTGTCAAGCACGTCTAGAAAATCTTATAGGGTGAAAAAAATAGTGGAAATTAATGTGATTAAACCTGATAAACAAGATGTTAAAAATGCTGTAGAAACGGTGGATGTATAAAATGAAAGAAAACATAATTATTACACTTGAAACAAATGAAAATTACATTATATTACATGAGATATTTTTTGAAGAACAAAAATATTATGTTGGAATGAAAATAGAAGAAAATTTAAGTGTGAAATCTGGAGAAATTAAATTTTTTGAAATTGATAAATATAGTAAAGAATTAAATCTATTTATTGTAGAGGATGAAAAATTATTACTTAAATTAGTACAAATAGCAAAAAGAATGTAAAAATACAAAAAGCTTATGATATTTAAAGCTTTTTTTTTTATAATTTGATATACTACTGGTAGTGAGGAAACAATGGAATTAGTAAGAAAGATAGCAAAAATCATATTCTTAATAGTACTGATAGCAATAGCAGTTATAGGTTATATAATAATGTTTTTATATGACATAATATTTAATAAAAAAGAAAGCGATGATTTAAAAGAAAAAATAACAACGATGGTAAAAAAAATAAAAGATACAAAGCAGCATACAGAAAAAAATCACGCAGTCCCAAATGAACCTTCTGTAAAAATAAAAGAGCAAGAAAAAAAAACAACGAATAATGAATTTTTTAAAGATTATGAATTGGAAAACATTATAAAAGAAGTGTACGAAAATAAAACTAAATTAAAAATAGAAATGTTCTCATATCAACATAAAGAAGAATATAAAGAAATAAACAAAATTATTAAACCAATAGTTAAAGAGTTAAGTATGATTCAAAATATTAAGAAAAACAGTGACTTAAAATTAGTAATAGAATATGTTTTTGAAGAAGAATTTAAAAAAAACAATAACTTTATTGCAGAAGAATATATTAAATCAGAAGAAAAAATAAAAGAAAGAGAAAATAATAGAATAAAGCCATTGACAATAAATAAAAATGAAGTTTTTCATAATATTCAAAATAATAAAATTAATCAACTAACTATTGAGGAAAAATTAATTTTAATAGATAATTATCAAAATGAAAGAATTGAAAATAGTAATGATTTAAACACAGAGCCTAGTATAGTAAATATAACAGAAGTATTAAGTGAAATAGAAAATTTAGAAGATATTGCAGTTAAAGATAAAAATAAATCAAATGAAGAAAAAAATACATCTAAAGAAGAAAAAAACGTAAAAAATCAAAAGGATAAAATAAATGAAAAAACAGAAAAAATAATCAATAAAGAAGAAGAAATTGAGAAAAGCGATAATTTGATAGAAAAAGAGTTAATACAAAAAGAAAATTTACAAGAAAATAAAAAGCAAAAGGATGAAAAAATAATTGAAAATCTTGAAAGCGTAAACAATAATTTTGATACCGAGATAAGTGTAGTAAATAAAAGAGTTGAAAATATAGTAAATGTTTTTTATAACGAAACCATAAAGGAAAAAATCGAAGAAAGAGATTATGCTCACATAGAAGAAAAAATAATAGAATTAGAAAATATATTATATGAATTTAACTTATCAAAATACAATGATCTAAGTAAAGAGGATAAAGAAAAAATAAGTTATATTAAAAATCAAATTAAAGATATTAAAATTTCAATAGTTGAAAGTGCAAAAAATGATTACAAAAATTTTAATCAATTTCTAAGTAAAACTATAACATTAGATGATAAACTATTATTAATTGAACAATTAAGAAAACAGGAACAAGAAAACAAAGATAATTTAATAGAAAATGGATTAGAAAAGGTATCAGATTTAGATAGACACAATAATAATGAAGTGAAGAAAAAAACAAAACATCTAATAAAAAACAATTTAAAAAGTATTTTAAATATCAATGGAGGATTTTTAAGTTTTATACCACTAATAAAAAACAGATATTTTTCTAGTTTTTCGAAAACTCTAATGATAAATAGAAAATTAAAATTTACAGGTAACATAATAAATAAAGTAGATAGTAACGAATATTATGATTTAAATAAAGTTGAGTATACAATCGATTCACTAGAAGAAAATGTGAGATTGAATAAAGAAAATATGGAATATGCAGAAGCAATAAATGATAACGTTAATATTAATTATCCAGAATTAGCAAATGATTTAGAATACAAAATATATATGAGTATGATAAGAGCAAGTATACATAAAAAAAATGAAAAGTTAAATAAAAAATACAAATATTTAGAAAAAACTAAAAAGAAAGGCTATGCACGGATAAAAAAATAAAATGGAAAAGAAAGATATAGAAAAGAGTATTATAAAAAAATATAGAAAAGATATATGGAGAAAATTTACACAAGCTATTACCGATTATAATTTAATAACTGATAACGACGTTATTGCTGTTTGCATTTCAGGAGGAAAAGATTCATTCTTATTAGCTAAATGTTTAGAAGAAATAAAAAAACATGGAAAAATTAACTTTGATTTGAAATACATAAGTATGGACCCAGGATATAATGACAGTAATCGTGAAATTATAGAAAAAAATGCTAAATTATTAGGTTTAGATATAAAAGTATTTAAAACAAATGTATTTGACACTGTTAAGAAAATATCTAAAGATAATCCATGTTACCTATGTGCTAGAATGAGAAGAGGTTTCTTATATGATGAAGCAAAAAAATTAGGTTGCAATAAAATAGCTTTAGGTCATCACTATGATGATGTAATAGAAACAATTTTAATGTCAACATTATACAGTGGACAAATATCCACGATGTTACCAAAATTAAAAAGTAAAAATTTTGAAGGAATGCAATTGATTAGGCCTTTATATCTTGTAAGAGAAAAATCAATCATAAATTGGGCAAATCACATAGGATTAAATTTTATAGGATGTGCATGCAATCTTAAAGAAGAAGAATCTAAAAGAAAATCTATTAAGATGCTAATAAATCAACTCGAAAGTGAAAGTGAATTTATTCCAAAAAATATTTTTAAAAGCGTTGAAAATGTGAATTTAAGTCAAATAATTAGCTACAGGGATGAAAATAATTATTATAGCAACATAGATAATGATAGTTAATTATTTACAAAAAAAATAAAACTTGTTATAATGATAACGTAAGTTACCATTATAGGAGGAGTAATATGCCAAAAGCAGTTGAAATTTCAAAAAAACAAGTAGTAAAACATGCAGTTAAATTGATTAACAAAAGCGGATGGGAAGCATTAAATGCAAGAACTCTTGCAAAAAGCATGGAAGTATCTACAAAACCATTATATCGTATTTTTGGTGGAATGGACGAAATAAAAAAAGAAGTATACGAAGAAATATATAGGCAATATGATGAATTTATTAACAGTAGAATCGATAGTAAAAAAGCTTTACTAACACTATGTATTGCTTATGTAGAATTTGCAGGAAAATACAAAAATTTATTTAT
>CAYJEI010000028.1:0-10706 GCA_964369155.1 uncultured Muribaculaceae bacterium
TCAGGGGGTTTTGGTTGATACTCTCACAATTGAATTCGTAAGAGATATCAAAGCATGAATGTATCATGCTATATAAATATTAACTTATTTATTTTTGTTTGTCAATTGATAATAAAGAAGTTGTATGCTTTTGTAAAAATACAATGTAAAGTTTACACTAATTTAAAAATTTTATATTTTCTATTAAATCTGTATAGTATTTATATTCAGTATACTTTTTTTGTTTAACAAATTCTTCTGCATCTTTTTGTGTTTGCATTACTATTTGATAATCTTTTTTTAAATTTGCTATCTTAAATACCATATCACCACTTTGCTTAGTTCCAAACAAATCTCCTTCTTTTCTATTTTCAAAATCTTTTTCAGTAATATAAAAACCATCATTTGATTCTTCCATTACTTTTAATCTGTCAGAATTATGTTCACTTATTAAATAGCAATATGATTGCAATTCACTTCTTCCAACTCTACCTCTAAGTTGATGAAGTGTTGCAAGTCCGAATCTTTCTGCATTAAATATAACCATAACACTTGCATTTGGCACGTCAACTCCTACTTCGATTACTGTTGTAGATATTAATATGTTTATATTATTTGAAATGTATTCATGCATTATTGCATCTTTCTCTGATTGTTTCATTCCACCATGAATTATTTCTATATTAAAATTATCTTTGAATGCCTTTGATAATTTTTCTTTTAAATCAAATACACTGTTAAGTTCTGAATCGTTATTATCTATAAGTGGAGATACAACAAATATTTGATGTTTGTTATTTAATTCTTCATAACATTTTCTTAGAACTTCTTTTATTTCTTTTTCTTTATATATTTTTGTTAATATTTCTTTTCTTCCACTTGGTTTAGTTTTTATTATTGATACATCTGAATCTCCATATAAAACTAGTGCATAAGTTCTAGGAATTGGTGTAGCAGATAAAAATAATACATCTGGATTTATTGCTTTATTTTCTAAGTTCTTCCTTTGCATTACTCCAAATCTATGTTGCTCATCTGTAATTACCAATCCTAAATTATTAAATATTATATCTTCATTTATTATAGCATGAGTACCTATTAGTAGATTAATCTCGTTTGACATCAATCTTTTTCTTATACTTTCTTTTTCTTTTTTACTCATTTTCCCTGTTATTATTTCGGTGCAAATATTATATTTTTGAAGCATTTTTTTTATTGAATGATAATGTTGAACAGCTAATATTTCTGTTGGAGCCATAAATGCTGTTTGATAACCTGATAAAAAATTTAAGTATATTGAATATGTTGCTACAAGAGTTTTACCACTTCCTACATCCCCAAGAATAAGTCTGTTCATTTTTCTTTTTCCTGTTAAATCTATTTTTATTTCTTCAAATGCTTTTAATTGATCTTTTGTTGGTTCAAATGGTAAATTTTTTATGAAATTTTGTTCGCACAATATATTTACTTTTCTTTCTATTCCACATTCATTTTGATTTTTAAATTTTAGGTAATTTATTTTGAACATAAATTCAAATAGTTCTTCATATATTAATTTTAATCTAGATTTTTTTATGTCTTCTAAGCTAGTAGGATTGTGAATTAATTTTATTGCTTTATTTTTTTCTATAAAATTGTATTTTTCATTTATGTAATTTGGAATTTTATCGTTTATTGTTAATTCCATAGCATTATTAATATATTTTTTTAGCTGAGCTTGTTTTATTCCTGATGATAAATGATAAATAGGCTCTATCGAATTATTAATAAAATTAAACTTTATATCAGAAGCTAAAAAATTATTTTTAAGCGAATTATATTTTCCAATTAAGACGATAGTTCTTCCAACTATAAGATTTTGTTTTAAGAAAGCTCTGTTAAATATAGTAACATTTAAAATTTCAGAATCTATCATTACCTTAAATGATAATCTATTAAAATTCTTTTTTACATACATCACTGTAGGACTTGAAATTATTTCAGCTTCTACATACCCATTTGTGCTGGCTGAAAATTCGTTTAACTTCTGCAATTTTATAAAGTTATATTTATATGGATAATATGTTAATAAATCCACGGCTGATTTAATTCCTATATTATTTAATACTTCTTCTGTTTTTTTTCCAAGTGATTTTATATTTGATAATTTCATTTAAACTCCTAAAAATATTATATCAAAAATAATTTTTTTGTAAAATATAAATAACTATGTTAACAATACATATTTGTTTTGTTATCATTTTTTTAAGAGAGACAATTATTCTAGTATTATAGAAATAATTGCTGTAAACAACACTTTACTGATGACAAAGTATTTTCATAATATTAAATCAAAACAATAAAGATGTCAGTATACAATCATTGTTTTGATGTATTTGTAAAATCATTAAATAATAATATAACAGATATTCTTATGGAGAATAGAAATATTTGTTTCTACTTCAAATATTACATTTAATGATTTAGTTTTTGAGAAATTAGCTAGGAGATCTTTTACTGAACTTCGCTTTCATTCTGATATTGATGCTTTAGCAAATGAGCATATTTATGGTGCATATATTCGTGAGTTCATCAATAATAACAAAATAATAATTAAGATATTGCTAGAAGAACTCCTATTGAAATATCAAAACTTGATAGATTTTATCGAGAAAGAATAAAAAAATAATTTATTATATTATTAGATAATGATCATTGTTTATTTTATTAGTTTTTTTTATAAAAAGTGTTGACAAAAAGTATAAAATCGTTTAGTATAAGAACTACCAATTCACTTTACGGAGGCGAATTGGTGCTAGTATCACACTAGTCAACCCCTTTTTATTCTTTTGAGACAATCCCCAAGATTGTCTCTATTTTTTTGCAATTTAAAAGTTAATGTTTTTACATTAACTTTCTTTTGTTTCTGATAATTTTTTATAGTTATTATATCTGTTTATTGCCGCTTCTTTTTGTTTTTCAAATAATTCTTTTGCTAAATTTTCGTCTTTTATTTTTAAAGATTTAAACCTAGTTTCATTATTTAAGAAATCAAAATATTTATCAAAGTTTGGTTCTTTTGAATCTAATTTTAGCATATTAGTTTCAGGATTGTATCTCATGAGTAATGAATAACCTACTTCCACAGCAAACTTTTGTTCATCAAGCATATTACTCATACCTGATTTTATTCCATGTTCTATACATGGAGAGTATGCAATAATTATTGCAGGTCCATTGTGCTCTTCAGCTTCTTTAAAAGCATTTATAGTTTGCATCATATTGGCGCCAAGCGCTACACTTGCTACGTAACAATTTGGTGCACAAGTTGCTATTTTAAACAAATCTTTTTTTATACTTTGTTTTCCCATATTAGCAAATTCAGCAACTGCTCCTAGTTTAGTTGACTTACTAGCTTGACCACCTGTATTTGAATATACTTCAGTATCTAATATTAATATTTTAATATTTTCATTTGAATGAATCACATGATCAAGGCCACCATATCCAATATCATATGCCCAACCATCTCCACCAACTGCCCATATTGTTCTTGATGGAATATAATTTATCATATCTTTAAGTTCAGTTGGTATCATCTTATCTGATAATTGTTTTTTTACTTTATTTGTAACATCAGAATTTTCAAAATTATTTAATAAATTTTCTAGAATGCTTTTTGTTTCTTCATCAACATTATTAATTGACGTCTTAACTATTTCTTTTATTCTATTTCTTTTTTGTTTATTTGAAACATGCATTCCTAATGCAAATTCCGCATTATCTTCAAATAGGGAGTTTGCCCAAGGAATACTATATGGTGTTGATGGTGCACTACCACCGTATATACTAGAACATCCTGTAGCGTTAGCTATCATAATATTATTTCCAAATAATTGTGTTAATAATTTAACATACGGAGTTTCTCCACATCCAGCACAAGCTCCACTAAATTCAAATAGAGGTTTTTGAAATTGACTTCCTTTAATAGTGAATTTATTAAATGCTTCTGGGTTTATATATTCTTCAAAATAGTTTTTTACATTATTACTTCTACTAGGTTTTTTCATATGAAGAGCTTTATTGTTCATTTTTCCAGGACATGCACTTACACATAATCCACAGCCTGTACAATCACTCTCGCTAACCTTTACAGTAAAGTTATATTCTGGTTTACCTATTGCTGGCATTCCATCTTCCTTATTATCTAAATATATTCTGATTGAAGCATGTGGGCATACTAAACTACAAAAACCGCATTGAATGCAATTTTCTTTTTCCCAAAGCGGAACAGTTTCTGCTATATTTCTTTTTTCATTGACAGTTAAACTACATGGAAATGATCCATCCTTAATTTTTAAAACATCACTTACTTTTAGTTCGTTTCCTTTTCTAGCTAATATTTTATCGAATATATTTTCCTCTTTAAAATTTGCTAATTCTATAATTTTAGGATATAAATTTATTTTTTTTAAATAACTTGTTGCTTCCTTTATTGAATTAATATTATTATTAATTATGTCATCACCTTTAGTTTTAAAAGTAATTTTTACACTGTCAATTATTTTATCATTATAGTTTTTGTCAAGCAATTTTAAAATAATAGATTCCATTATTTTACTAATTTTTCCTTTAATATTATTTTTATTTGCTATTAAGTTTGCATCTATCGTATATATATTTATATTTTTATTAATGATTTCATTAATAACTTTATTTGAAAGTTCCTTATTTATTTCTTCTTCTGAAAGATTTGTGTTTATAAGTAATATACCATTATCATTTATTGATTTTAGTACATCAAATTTATTAAAATATTCAAATTTAGTAACTACTACTAATTTTGAATTTTCAACATAATAAGGTTTATTAATTGCTTTATCAGAGAATCTCAAATTTGATACTGTCACTCCACCACTTTTTTTAGAATCATATTCAAAATATCCTTGTGCATAATTTTTTTCTTCTTTTGTTATTAATTTTAGTAAATTTTTACTTGCGCTAACCATTCCGTCAGATCCGAATCCATATATTTTAATATTATCTGTATTTTCTTCTTGATTAAATGGAACTTTTTCTAAACTTAAATATGTAACATCATCTGTGATACCTATTGTAAAATTATTTTTTATATTAGTTTCAAGCATATTGTATACATCATATATATCACTAGGTGTTACATTTTTACTGCTAAGACCATATCTTCCACCAACTATATTTATATTTTTTTCTTGAAGTGCTGCAACTATATCCAAGTAAAGCGGCTCTCCGATACTTCCAGCTTCTTTAGTTCTGTCAAGTACAGCAATATTTTTTACGCTTTTTGGAAGAACTTCTTGTAAATAAGCTATACTAAAAGGTCTGTAAAGACGAACTTCAATTAACCCTATTTTTTTATTACTATTTTCTACAACTTCTTTTATAGTATCGCAAACACTACCCATAGCAACTATTACGTTTTCAGCATTTTCTGATCCGTAATAGTTAAAAGGTTTATAATTAGTTTTCATGACATTATTAATTTTTTTCATGTAACTGTTTACTATATCAGGTATGTTATTATAATCTATATTTCTAGTTTCCATACTTTGAAAATATATATCTTCATTTTCAGCCATTCCAAACTGCTTTTTACAGTCAATATTTAATATTCTATTTTTATATTCATTAATTTTTTCAAAATTAACTAATTTTTTTATTTCGTTTAAGTCTATTTCTTCAATTGTATTAAGCTCATGACTTGTTCTAAAACCATCAAAAAAATGAATAAAAGGTAAACTTCCTTCAATTGCTGATAAATGTGCTACTGCTGCTAAATTTTGTGCATCATAAACATTAGTTGATGCAAGTATGCAAAATCCTGTTGATCTTGTTGCATATACATCCTGATGATCCCCAAAAATAGATAGAGCCTGAGTTGCTAAACTTCTTGCTGCTACATGTATTACTCCCGGCAGCATTTCTCCTGCCATTTTGTACATATTTGGAAGCATTAATAACAGACCTTGGCTTGCTGTAAATGTTGATGATAAAGATCCTGTTAATAATGCTCCATGCATCGCTCCAGCAGCACCTGCTTCTGACTGCATTTCCAATACTGTTGGTTTACTATTAAATATATTTACTAAATCAGTTGATACTAAATCATCTACATTAGATGCCATCGGACTTGAAGGTGTGATAGGATATATACCACATACCTCTGAAAATAAATATGCTACTCTGCTACATGCTAAATTTCCATCTGTTATTTTTTTCATTAATCCACTTCCTTACAATATTCATTATATCATTTTATAGATGTTTTTAAAATAAAAAAGTTATCAAATTATGATAACTTTTCTTCAATTTCCATTAACCTATTGTATTTACAAATTCTTTCTCCTCTGCTCATTGAACCTGTTTTTATAAATTCTGATGCATAACCTACTGCAAAATCTGCTAGCACATCATCTGTTGTTTCTCCACTTCTATGCGACATAACACATTTATATCCATTCTTTTTAGCAGTAACTATAGTTTTGCTAAATTCTGTAATTGTACCTATTTGATTTGGTTTTAATAATATTGAATTTCCAGCTCTTTTTTCTATGCCTTCCATTAAATGCTTTTCATTTGATACAAAATAGTCATCACCAACAATCATGATTTTATTTTCTGTTATTTCTGTCAATTTTGCTAAACTATCAAAATCACTTTCATTAAATGGATCTTCAATACTAATAATAGGATATTCTGAAATTAAATTAGTATAATATGAAATTAATTCATTAGCTGTAATTTCTTTTTTATCTATTGTATAAACTTTTTTTTCTTCATTATAAAATTCACTTGCTGCACAGTCCAGTGCTAAAAATACATCTTTACCTGGTTCATATCCTGCATTTTTAATTGATTTCATAATAAAATCTAAAGCTTCTTTAGTACTTCTAACTTTTGGTGCATATCCACCTTCATCTCCAACACTTGTTTCTAAATTATTTTCCTTAAGTAATTTTTTTAAAGCATGAAAAATCTCACTTGCTACTTTAATTCTTTCTTTTATTGTTTTTACTACTGGCATAATCATAAACTCTTGAATTTCAACGCCATTTGTAGCATGTGCTCCTCCGTTTAAAATATTGACCATAGGTATAGGAATATTTATTTTACCACCTGACAAATATTCATATACATCTTTATTATTCAATTTTGCTAAACATTTTAATGATGCAATTGAAACTCCTAACATTGCATTTGCTCCTAACTTAGACTTATTCTTTGTTCCGTCTAAAGCTATTAATGTTCTATCAACTTCTATTTGATTTATTTCTTTACCAATTAATGCTGGCTTTATAATATTATTAACATTACTAACTGCCTTTAATACACCTTTACCATCATATCTACTCTTATCTTGATCTCTTAATTCTATAGCTTCTTTAGTACCAGTTGATGCACCGGATGGAACACCTGCTACAGCACTTATTCCGTTTTCCAAAATCATTTTAACTTCTACTGTAGGATTTCCTCTACTATCTAAAATTTCTCTTCCGATTATATCTTTAATTTTCATTTTCTTCACCTTTATAATTATACTAAATCTATATTGTTTTTACAAGAAAAAAAGCACCATTAGTGCTTACCAAAATATTTTCATTATATCTTTTGATTTATTTTTAAATAACATAATGTTTGATATTTTTATTAACGAACTTATAATTAAAAATATTCCTATTACTTGTGTCACCGCTAGATTAGCAAATGGGTTAAATATTGTTAATAAACCAAGAGCTAGTAAAATTGAACCGTTAACAATAACTATCAACCAAGAACTTTCTCCACCTTTATTTAACCAAATTCCATAATTAATTTTTGATGCTCCACTTACTAAGAAAAATATTCCTAAAACTGTTGTTACAAAACTTATAACTGAATATGGGTATACTACCAAAACTAAACCTAATATTATTATTAGAATACCAAACATTAAATCTAAAGAGAAAAGTTTAGCTCCATCTCTTTTTATAAAATTAAAAATCATACTTAATCCATTAAAAATTAGTATTACACCTAGTATTGTTCCTGTTATTTTATTTGTAAAATCAGGGCTAAACAGCATGATTAAGCCAAATATAATAAGTACTATTTCTACTAAAATTGCCATATTAATTAATGAATTGTAATTTTTTTCAATGTTTCTATTTTTCATTTTATCATCCTCAATCTAATTATACACACATTTACTTTTATAGTCAATTACAAAAGTTGGATTTTAAATATAAATATGATATAATATAGTTATAGAAGGTGCTTAGAAATGTATATCAGGGAACTATCATTAAATGAATTTGAACAATTTGCAAGCAGTCATCCACTTAACAATTACGCTCAGTCTACTGAGTATGCTTTATTAATGAGTGAATGTGGTTTTGACTATGAATTAATTGGATATGATTCAAATGGAAAACTGTTAGCTGCTAGTTTAATATTATATAAAAATATTAATGGAATAAACATTGGTTATTCTCCTAAAGGTTTTTTAATAGATTATTCTGATGAAAATTTAATTAAAGACTTTACTAACGATTTAAAAAAATATTACTATAAGAAAAAATTTGCACTGATTAAAATCAATCCTGAAATACCAATCGCTGTTATTAATAGTAAAACATTTGAAGCCTCTTATAACCAAAATATAAAAATTAAGGAAACTCTAATTAATAATGGATTTTTTAAATTAAAGGATAATTTATATTTTGAATCTATGTTTCCTAGATTTTCTGGAATGATATCTTATAGTACATTTAAGCCTACAACTATGTCAAAAAATACAAAAAACAAAATTAAAAAAGGAATGCGAAAAGGCTTATCTTTTCAAAAAGTTGACTCTAATTATATTAAATATTTAAATCAATTTACTGCTAAACAAGACTATTTTTATGAAGATTTTTATAATATATTTTCACGAAATGATAAAATTGATTTATTTATTACTAGTTTGGATTATGATTCTTACCTTGAAAATTCCCAAATTATGTATAATAAGGAATATGATAGAAATCAAGAATTAAATTTAAAGATGACAAAAAAACCTACTCCAAAAAACATTAATAGAAAAATGAATAGTGATATTGCTCTTCTTACATATAAAAAAGATATTATGGAAGCCACTAAACTTGTTAATAACTTGGAGCCACTTGTGCTTGGTGCAATTCTTGTAGTTAAACATGCTAACTCGGTTAAAATAGTCGCAAGTGGCTATGATAAAAATTTTAAAAGATTTGTTCCAAACTACTTTATGTACTACAATGTATTGAAATATTATAATAAATCATATAGTTTTTTAGATTTAAATGGTTTATCAGGAGATTTTTCAAACGAATCACCATTTAATGGCTTAAATAAGTTTAAAATTGGTTTTAATCCAAAAATATACGAATTTATTGGAGAATTTGATTTAATTATTGAACCAAAAGCTTATAATTATTTACTTAAAACTGGAAAAGTAGTTAAAGAGTTTTCGCAAAAGTATTAACTTTTGCTTTTTTATGCAAAAAAAAAGTGATTTCTCACTTTTTAATATATAGTTTGAAATTAAGCTATAATTTCTCCAACTACACCTGAACCAACAGTTCTTCCACCTTCACGAATAGAGAATTTAGTTCCTGCTTCAAGAGCAACTGGAGCTATTAATTCAACTTCCATTTCGATGTTATCACCAGGCATTACCATTTCAACACCAGCTGGTAAGTTAACTACACCAGTTACGTCTGTTGTTCTGAAATAGAATTGAGGTCTGTAGTTTGCGAAGAATGGAGTATGACGTCCACCTTCTTCTTTAGATAGAACGTAAACACTAGCTTTAAATTTAGTGTGTGGAGTAACTGTTCCTGGTTTAGCAAGAACTTGTCCTCTTTCTACGTCATCTTTAGCGATACCACGAAGTAATACACCTGCGTTATCACCAGCTTGAGCATAGTCAAGTGATTTTCTAAACATTTCGATACCAGTAACAACTGTTTTCTTAGTATCTCTAAGTCCAACAATTTCAACTTCATCATTAAGATTTAGTTGTCCTCTTTCAACACGTCCAGTAACAACTGTTCCACGTCCTGAAATTGTAAATACATCTTCAATACTCATTAAGAATGGTTTGTCGATTTCTAAAGCTGGAGTTTCAATGTATTCATCAACTGCAGCCATAAGTTCATCAATTTTAACTGTCCAAGCAGCGTCTCCTTCAAGACCTTTAAGAGCTGAACCTCTAATAACTGGAGTAGCGTCTCCATCAAATCCATATTCGCTTAATAATTCACGAATTTCCATTTCTACTAAATCAAGTAATTCTGGATCATCAACCATATCACATTTGTTCATGAATACAACCATACGAGGTACTCCAACTTGACGTGATAATAGGATATGTTCTCTTGTTTGAGCCATAGGTCCATCAGTTGCAGCAATAACTAGTATTGCTCCATCCATTTGTGCAGCACCTGTGATCATGTTTTTAACATAGTCAGCATGTCCTGGACAGTCTACGTGAGCGTAGTGTCTTTTTTCTGTAGAATACTCGATATGAGCAGTATTAATTGTAATACCTCTTTCTCTTTCTTCTGGTGCTTTATCGATATTAGCAAAATCAACTTTTTCATTACCATTTTTACCAGCTAAGTGGTTAGAGATAGCAGCAGTTAAAGTTGTTTTACCGTGATCTACGTGTCCAATTGTACCAATGTTAACATGTGGTTTTGAACGATCAAATT